>JANPMG010000042.1:0-42709 GCA_031422675.1 Acidimicrobiia bacterium
CGACGAAGTCGGCGCGCGGATCCTCGATGCCACGATGACCTGCCTGTCCCGTTTCGGCGTGGCCAAGACCACGATCGACGATGTGGCGCGCGAGGCCGGCTGTTCACGCGCCACCGTTTACCGCTACTTCGCGAACCGCAACGCGCTCGTGACCACGGTGGTGGAACGCGAGGTTGCGGTGCTCGCCGCCGCGGTCACCGAAGCCGCCCAGTCGGCCGACGATCTCGAGGACGCGGTCACGGCGATGTTCGTGACGGCGGCGCGCGCCATCGTCAGCCACACCGCGTTGCAGCGTGCCCTCGACCTCGAGCCGGAGATCGTTTTGCCCGGACTGTCGTTCGAAGGCGGTGATCGGCTGTTCGCCGACGCCTCCGACCGGTTCGCGCCCCTCTTCGCGCGGTTCCTCCCCCCGGACCGCACCCGGCGAGCGGCGGAATGGAGCACGCGAGTACTCCTCGCATATCTCCATCCCGATCGAGCGCCGGTCTCGATCACCGAAGAGCCGGCTGCGCGAGCGCTTGTCCGGCGTCACATTGTTCCTGCGTTCTCCCCGTCCCAACTCCTGAATGAGGTGCCACGATGACGACCAACTTCGACCTGATCGGTCGCGACGAGATCAACGATCTCGAAGCGATCCTCTCCATCAGCAACTCCGACGTCGATGCCGTGGTGCACACGGTGAAGGCCGAGGCGGACGCGCTATTCACCTGGGACTACTCCCGGTCCCGGCCGGCGCTGATCAAGCTCTACGAGAAGGCCAAGACCTCACAGTGGAACGCCGAGACGGATCTCGATTGGTCGATCCCCGTGGACCAGGCCGCGGTGGCGCTCGCGAACCAGCAGAAGATGAACGGCACGGCGGTCTTCGGCGAGAACGTCGAACTCCAGGGCACGGTCTTCTCCACCTGGACCGAAGACCAGTGGATCCAGCTCGGGATCGAGATGCAGAACTGGAGCCTGAGCCAGTTCATGCACGGTGAGCAGGGCGCGCTCATCTGTACCGCACAGATCGTCGAGACGGTCCCGTGGATCGACGCCAAGTACTACGCAGCCACGCAGGTCATGGACGAAGCCCGTCACGTCGAAGTGTTCGCGCGGTACCTCGACACGAAACTCTCGGGCCACTACCCCGTGAACGCGCACCTCAAGATGCTCCTCGACGACATCATCATGGACAGCCGGTGGGACATGACCTACCTCGGCATGCAGATCATGGTGGAGGGCCTGGCCCTGGCCGCGTTCGGGTTCATGCACCAGATGACCACCGAGCCGCTCCTGAAGAAGCTGCTCCGGTACGTGATGAGCGACGAAGCGCGTCACGTGGCGTTCGGAGTTCTCTCCCTCCAAGAGTTCTACAAGGAACTCAACTCCGCCGAGATCCGCGAGCGGCAGGAGTTCGCGTTCGAGGCGGCCGTACGGATGCGGGACCGATTCCTCCAGCAGGAAGTCTGGGAGCGGATGGGTGTTGACGTGAAGGAGGCGCTCACCCTCGTCCTCCAGGACCCGAACCGTCAGCAGTTCCAGAACATCCTCTTCTCGAAGATCGTCCCGAACTGCAAGAAGCTCGGTCTGCTCGACGCTGGGGACGGCTGGCTGCGTGACCGGTTCACCGACCTCGGCGTGATCCAGTTCGAGGACTGGGCCGACACCGAAGCCGAGTACGGGGACCTCGACGAGGTCGCACGCGACCGCGCCGCGGCCTAGACCAGCCGCCTAGGTCCGGCGCGCAGGCCCGTCGCAATGTTCCGAGAACGACGACTTCGAGCACTCGCACTCGGAGCCGGCGTCGCGTTCAGCGTCGGCGCGTTCGGTGTCGGCGCGTTCGGTGTCGGGGCTCTCGGCGTCGGGGCTCTCGGCGTCGGTGCGGGCGCGGTGCCGGTGCGTCGGGCCGAGGCCCCGGCTGATGTGGGACCGTGGCTCGCCCGGCGGCCGCTCAACATCGCGCATGCCGGCGGTGACCTCGAGGCGCCGCACGAGACGATGTACGCCTTCCGCGAAGCGATCGCCGCGGGTGCGGACATGCTCGAACTGGATCTGCGCCTGAGTGCGGACCGCCAGCTCGTCGTCGTCCACGACGACTCCGTCGACCGCACCACCAACGGCACCGGCGCGGTACGAGACCGAACCGTCGCCGAACTCCAAGCCCTGGACAACGCGTACTGGTTCGTCCCGAACTGTTGGAGTTGTCCGGACCGGCCGGCCTCGGAGTATTCGCTGCGGGGCGTGCGCACCGGGGACCGCCCGGCGCCACCCGGATACGGCCCGGACGACTTCACCATCCCGACGTTCCAGCAAGTGTTGGACTCCTTCCCGGACCGCCTCCTCGACGTCGAGATCAAGGATGGGCCCGACGGTATGGCCACCGCCGAGGCATTGGCGGCGGTCCTTGCCGGTTCACCGCACGCGTCGCGCGTCGTGGTGGTCTCCTTCGACGACGAGATCATCGATCGCTTCCGCTCGCTCGCACCCGAGGTGGTGACGAGCCCCGGTCTGAGCGCCACCACCACGTGGTTCCTCGGCACGCGCGGAACTTTGCCCGGTCAGGCGGCGTTGCAGGTTCCGCCGGTGTTCTCGGGCATCGACGTCGTCTCGGCGCAGTTCGTCGACGACGCGCACGCGTCGCACCTCGCGGTCTGGGTGTGGTTCAACGGGAACGACGACGACGTCCCCGCCGAATGGAACCGATTGCTCGACCTGGGTGTCGACGGCCTGATCACCGGGAAGCCCCGCCAACTCCAAGCCGTGCTCGACGCGCGGAGTGCATCGTTCCGAACGCCGCTCGAGGTCGGGCCGACCCTGGACGTCCGCCGCGGTCGCGCTCGGGTCGATGTCGGGTGCTCGGCGCTCACCGCCGACCGGTGCCACGCCATCCTCGGAGTTCGAGCTGGTGGTGAGATCGTCGGCGGCGCCTTCGTGGACCTCGCGCCCGGTGAGCGGCGATCGATCCGGGTGGATTCGGGCCGGCTTCGGTGGCGACGCCTGGCATTGCGCGGTCTGCAGTACCAGATCTGGGCTGCCCCTGACACGGCGAACGCCACCGGACCGCTCACGCTCCGCTGAACGCTCTCACCGCGGCGGGTGCAGGTGGCAGTGGGCGCGGGTGGCGGCGGTGGGAGACTGGCCCGCATGGCCGTCGTCGATCACATCACCGCGTGCCCGCTCGACTGTCCCGACACGTGTTCGCTCACCGTGTCGGTGACCGACGGTCGGATCACGAAGGTCGACGCCGCGCCGGGAAATCCGCTCACGAGCGGCTTCATCTGCCAGAAGGTCAAACACCACGCCCGGCGGGTCTACGCACCGGAACGGGTGATGACGCCGCTGATCCGAGTGGGTCCGAAGGGCGCGGCTGAGTTCCGCACCGCGAGTTGGGACGAGGCGATGACCCTCATCGTTGGGAACCTCCGGGCCGCCGAGACCGAGAGTGGTGCCGAGTCGGTAGTGCCCTATATCTATAACTCGTCCGCGCCACTGCTCCAGGATGAGGTGGGAGAGCGGTTCTGGAAACGGTTCGGCGCGAGTCGGGTCCGCCACACGGTCTGCGCGGCCACGTACAGCGCGGCGTATCACAGCTTGTTCGGCAGCATGTTCTCGGCCGATCCACTCGACGTTGTCCACTCCCGCCTCATCGTGCTGTGGGGCGCGAACCCCACGGTCTCCAACACCCATTTCCCGCCGCTGGTCACGCGGGCCCAACGAGAGTTCGGTGCACGCGTTGTGGTCGTCGACCCGCGTGCCACCGCGATGGCGCGGCGTGCGGATCTCCACCTTGGCGTTCGACCCGGCACCGATGTGGTCCTCGCGTACGCCGTGGCCCGAGAGTTGGCGGCGCGCGACCTGCTCGACCGTGAGTTCCTTGCCGCGCACGCGACGGGCGTGGAGGCGTTCCTCGAAGCAGCCGACGCGTATCCCGTCGCGCGCGCTGCGGAGATCTGTGACGTCGAAGCGGCGTCGATCACCGAGCTCGCGATCATGCTCGGTACCATCCGTCCGGCGCTGGTGCGTCCCGGGTGGGGGCTCGAACGCAACCGCAACGGGGGCTCGGCGTGCGTCGCGGTGATGGCACTGCCGGTGTTGACCGGCCAGTTCGGAGTGCCGGGTTCGGGGGTGATGGCGAGCCTCGGCGAAGCCACACCCGTCGCGTGGGACCCACGGGAACCGGACACGCCGCCCGATCGTCGCTCGGCCCGGGCGTTCAACATGAACACGTTCGGTGCCGCGCTCAACGACGCGACGCTCGATCCTCCAATCCGATTCCTGTTCGTGCAGGGCTCCAACTTCGCGGCGACGAACCCGGATCAGACTTCCGTGCTCCGGGGACTGGCACGCGACGACCTGTTCACCGTCGTCCACGAGCAGGTGCTCACCGACACCGCGCGCTACGCCGACGTCGTACTCCCGGCCACGACTCATTTCGAGACGCACGATCTCGCCGCCTCGTACGGGTCGTACGTTCTGCAGGAGATGCGCCCGGTCATCGAGCCGGTGGGGGAGAGTCGCTCGAACAACGAAGTCGCGGCGGACCTCGCCCGACGCATGGGTTATGACCTCACCCGCTTCTCGACCGGTCGGCAGGAGATCCTCGATCGGTGCATGACCGACGACGGTTCCTACGAGGGCGCCCGGGCGACCCGGCCGGACGGGGGCACCGTCCAGTTTCGCGACACGTTTCCGAGCCATACCGACGCGCGAGTTCGGCTGGCCGACATGCACCGCCTCGGCGTACCGCGCTACATCGAACTCGTCGACCCGTATCCGCTCACGCTGATCACCCCGGCCAATGCCAAGACCGTCAACTCCATGTTCGGTGAGTTCCAGGCGACCGACCCGGCCGTGCGGATGCACCCTGATGACGCGGCGGCGCGCCGGCTGACGGACGGTCAAGCCGTGCGAGTCCAGAACGATCGGGCGAGTCTGGCCACCCAGGTGCGGATCGATTCGGGGCTTCGGCCCGGGGTCGTGTCGATGCCGAAGGGTTCCTGGTGCCGCGACTTCGAGGGTGGGCTCACCGCCAATGCGCTCGTTCCCGACACGTTGTCCGATCTGGCCGACGGCGCGTGCTTCAACGACACGCGCGTCGACGTGATCGGCGCGTGACCGCACCAAATGAGCGCGCCGTGTGGGCAGTATTTCGAGCCTGCGGCCGGAGGTCCGGTCGGACTCACCGGCTAGCCTGCGCCCGTGGCGGACCCGGTACGTATTGTTTTCCTCGGCGGTCTCGGTGAGATCGGCCGCAACTGCTTCTGCATCGAGGTCGAGGGCCGCATCCTGATCGTGGACTGCGGAATCATGTTCCCCGAGGTCGACATGCCCGGCGTGGACCTTGTTCTTCCGGACTTCACGTACCTGCGGGAGCGCGCGAACGACGTCGAAGGCGCCGTCCTCACCCACGCGCACGAAGATCACGCCGGTGGCTTCTCGTTCCTGCTGCGTGATCTCTCGTTCCCGATCTACGGCTCGCCGCTGTCCTTGGGCATGGCGAAGTCCCGGATCGAGGAAGCCGGGCTCCTCGCTCGCACGGAGTTCGTGCCCGTCCATGACGGCGAGCGGCGCAAGATCGGCCCGTTCGACGTGGAGTTCGTGCCCGTCACGCACTCGGTCCCCCATGCCTTCGCCGCGGCGTACCACACGCCCCAGGGCACGATTCTCCACACCGGCGACTTCAAGTTGGACCTCACCCCGGTCGACGGCCGCCGCACCGATCTGGCGCGTCTCGGTGAGATCGCGAAGCGGCCCGGCGGGGTTCGGTTGCTGCTCTCGGACAGCACCAACGCCGAACGGCCCGGTTTCACCCCGTCGGAATCCACGGTCGGCGCGGCGCTGCGTACGTTGTTCCGGGACCACGAGGGCAAGCGGTTGATCGTCGCGAGTTTCGCGTCACACCTGCATCGGGTGCAGCAAGTTGCCCAAGCAGCCATCGCCAACGGCAGGCGGGTCGCGTTCGTCGGTCGGTCGATGGGCAAGAACGTGACGCTCGCGCGCGAGATGGGAATGATCGACGTCCCTGCGGATCGCGTCATCGACATCAACGAGGCGCCGAACTACCAGGCCGGCGAGATCTGCGTGATCTGCACCGGATCCCAGGGTGAACCGATGAGCGCGCTCGCGCTGATGGCCTCCGGAGAACACAAGTACGTCAAGGTCGGCGGCGACGACGTCGTCGTCATCTCCGCGCACGCAATTCCGGGCAACGAGAGCAATGTGAGCCGGGTGATCGACGCGTTCTATCGCGCCGGTGCCATGGTGGTGCACGATGGCAACGCGCCCGTGCACGTCTCGGGGCACGCGTCGCAAGAAGAACTCAAGTTCATCCTCAACCTGGTGGAACCCGAGTGGTTCGTCCCGGTCCACGGTGAGTTCCGCCACATGGTGCACCACGCCGAGTTGGCCGAGGATTCCGGTGTGGATCCGGAGAAGGTCCTGGTCTGTGAGGACGGCGACGCGGTCACGATCACCGATGCCGGCATGACCGTCGAGTTGGACGCGGTGCCGTCGGGATACACCTACGTCGACGGCATCGTCGGCGACATCGGACAGGGCGTGCTGCGGGACCGTCGTCAGCTCGCCGAAGAAGGGGTGGTCGTGGTGTTCGTCACCGTCGACCATCGGCGCGGTGAGATCGTCAACGGACCCGAGATCGTCACGAAGGGTTGGGTCTACGCGCCGGAGGCCGAGGAACTCCTCGAAGAGGCCAAGGAAGCGGTGCGCGCGGCCATCGTCGATGCGATCAAGGGTGGTACCACTGACTTCGAGACCGTGCGGCGGAACCTGCGCCGGACGCTCGGCAAGTTCATCACCGAACGCACCAAACGGCGCCCGGCCGTGATTCCGGTCGTCATCGAGGTCTGAGGGTGGCGGGCCGGGCATGATCCGGGACTGGTCCAACTTCATCTCCGGTCGCACGGCGCTCATCACCGGCGGCGGCGGCGGCGTCGGGCGGGCGATTGCGATCCAGATGGCCCGGGCCGGGGCGACGATCCTGGTCAACGATCTGTTCGCCGACCGGGCCGAGGCGGTGTGCGCCGAGATCGCGGCCGAGCACGGCGAGGCGGTCCCAGCAGTCGCCGACGTGTGCGATCCCGAGCAGGTGGCTCGGCTCGTGGCCGAAACCGGCCCGGTTGACATCTTGGTCAACAACGCCGGTATCCCGGCGGAGGGATTCACGGTCAAGTCCTTCGTCGAATCGGGTCCGGAAGACTGGGACCCGCTGCTGCGGCTCAATCTCGCCGCGGTGTTGCACGTGACGCGGGCGTACCTGCCGTTCATGATCGAGCGGCGGTGGGGACGGATCCTCACCATCGTCTCGGATGCGGGCCGGCGCGGGGAACGCAAGCAGGTGGTCTACGGCGCGGCGAAGGCTGCGGCCATGGGCTTCTCCCGTGGACTCGCGGCCGAGGTCGGGCGTGACGGCGTGACCGTCAACTGCATCGCGCTCGGCACCATGAACCACGGTCAGTTGGCGGCGGCGCTCGAGCGCCAACCCGAACTCGAAGCGAAGCTCGCGCGGAACTACCCGGCCGGGCGCATCGGGCGCGTCGACGATTCCGCGCCACTGGCGGTGTTGCTGTGCAGCGACGCGGGGGAATGGATCACCGGCCAGGTGTACCCGGTCGACGGCGGCTACGCATCGGCGTTGTGATGGCCGAGTTCCCGCGTGGATACGGAGTGCGCAGCCCGGCCGATCACGATGCCGGTGCAATCGCCGCCGTGGTCCAGGCCCTCGACGTCGCGGACTTCGGGGAGCCCGACTTCAGTGAGCAGGATCTGCTCGACGACTGGATGCGCCCGCGCTTCGATCGCACGAACGATGCCTGGGTGCTGAGCGGTCCCACCGGCCGCGTGATCGGTTACGCGTACGTGTGGGAGGCGCAACCGAATCGCGAGATCGAGGGTGACGCGTTCATCCTGCCCGAGTACTCGGGTCGAGGCCTCGGCACGCAGCTCTTGGACCTCATGGAAGGTCGCGCGCGCGAGATCTGTGGGGGCCGGAAGCTCTCGCTCGCCGTCTTCGCGTCGCGCGCGAACGCGGACAAGCGGAACCTGTTGGAGCGGCGCGACTTCGTTCCGGGTCGGGCCGTGATCCGCATGCGCATCGATCTCAGCCGCGCCGTGATCGAGCCGCCGCCGGTCCCGGCCGGCGTGGAGATCCGCGAGTTCCTTCCGGCCGACGAAGCCGACCTGCGCGAGGTATGGCTCGGCGCGTTCCACGATCACCATCGGTTCTCGTCGCCGGGGATGGAGGAATGGCTGGAGGGTCGCTTCCACCATCCCGCCTTCGACCCGGCGCTCTGGCGGGTTGCGGTCGAGGGCGGCCAGACCCTGGGCGCGGTGCTGGTCTTCGATGTCGGACCGACCGGCTACTTGTCATCGGTCGGGATCCGGGCCGAGGCGCGTGGCCGCGGCATCGGACCGGCGCTCCTGGCGTCGGCCTTCGGCGCGTTGCGCGACCGCGGCCAGATGCGGGTGGTCGTGTCTCTCGACGAGGACGAGTCCGGCCTCCTCGGCCTCTACGAAGCCGCCGGCATGCGCATCCACGAACGCCACGACTGTTTCACCAAGACCCTGACCTGACCCAGCTCCACCCACTCGACTTTCGTGCACTTTGGGGGCCTTGGGCCCCTCAAAGTGCACGAAAGTCGCCCGAGGGTGGGGGGAAAGATGCCAATGTGGCGGGTGTTGTCAGTGTTACCGTCGTTTCGTGGCCACCAAATCACGCAGTCGTGCCAACTCGTCCCCGGCGCATGGGAAGAAGCGGCCCCCGGGCCGGTCCGCCGGCTCGAAGTCGGCACGCGGCTCGGCCAAGCCGACCGGAACCAGACGTGGCGCGGCGGCCGTCGAGCCCAAGCCCCGGTGGCTGCGAGAGGCGGCGCGCCACCAGCTCGAAGGTCACGGCGGCGACGCCATGGCCATCGCACTCCTCGTCGTGGGGCTGCTGGCTGCCCTGGCCCTGGCCACGGACTTGACCGGGCCGGTGGGGGCCGGGCTGGGTGACGGCCTGACCGCGCTCTTCGGCAACGGCGCCGTGCTGGTGCCACTGTCGCTCGTCGCCATCGCGGCGCGATTGTTGGCCCGCCGCCCGGATGCCGACGAGGATGAGGAACCGGCTGTTGCGCCGGTGCGAATCGGCATCGGCGTGGCCTTGGTGACGTTTGCCGCGGCCGGCTTGATGCACGCCTGGGGAGGCGCGCCGTCCCTCACCGGGCCGGTCGATGCGCTGCGCGACGCGGGTGGCTATTTCGGCGGTGTCATCGGCGGACCACTCTCCTCCGGCGTCGGCACCGTCGGTGCGTCGGTGATCCTCGTACCGCTCCTCGCGTTTGGGCTGCTCCTCGCGGTGGGGACATCGGTCCGGCGGGTACTCACGGTCGCCGGAACGGGCCTCGTCTGGACCCGTGATGCCGTGGTCGACGGCTTGGAGTTGCGCGGTCTGCCCGCCGACGACGCGGGTACTGATGCGGATAGTGACGCGGATATTGACGAAAACGCGATGGCCGACGGGGTGCGGCGACCGTTGCCCTCCCGCCGGACGACGATGGAATCGATTGCCGGGACGGCCGAGCCCGAGATCGACCTGGTGGACGCGGCGGAGGGGGACGAGGAGAACGACGACGACGAACCACTCGCGGCCCAACTCGTTGTGGATGCTCACGACGCCGACGATGACCTCGATGACGACGACGACGACGACGACGAGGACATCGAGATCGTCGCGCCGGTCGTGGCGACCCAGGTGGTGGTACGGGAGGACGCCAAGGGTCAGATGGCGATCGACCTCACCGCCTACGGGCCGGGCGACTGGACCTTGCCGCCACGGGACCTGCTCAAGCGCAGCGCCGCGAAGGCGCTCGACACGCGTGCCGTCGAGCAGGGCGGCGAGGTGCTCCAAGCCACGCTGAAGGACTTCGGTGTGGACGCGAATCTCATCGGGATGACCGTCGGACCCACGGTGACCCGCTACGAGTTGGAACTCGCGCCTGGTGTGAAGGTCAACCGGGTCACCGGTTTGAGCCACGACATCGCGTACGCCATGGCGAGTCCCGACGTGCGCATCCTTGCCCCGATTCCGGGGCGGAGCGCGATCGGTGTGGAGGTCCCGAACAAGCAACGCCAACTCGTGACCCTCGGCGACATCCTGATGTCGCCCGAGGCCGCGCAGTCCACGCATCCGCTCGAAGTCGGGCTCGGCCGAGACATTGCGGGTCACTCGCAGATGATCAACCTGGCGCAGATGCCGCACCTGCTCATCGCCGGTCAGACCGGAGCGGGGAAGTCGAGCTGTATCAACAGCCTCATCACGTCGATCCTCATGCGCTGCACGCCGGATCAGGTGCGCCTGATACTGGTGGACCCGAAGCGGGTGGAGCTCGGTCAGTACAACGGTCTTCCCCATCTGCTCACCGAGGTGGTGACCAGCCCGAAGAAGGCGGCGAACGCGCTCGAGTGGGCGGTGCGCGAGATGGAGATGCGCTACGACCTACTGGCCGAAGTCGGCGTGCGTGACGTCACCGGGTACAACGCCCGGTTCGACGCCGGCGAGTTGCCGACTGTGGAGAACCCGGACCCGCTCGGCGGCCGCACCTACGAACGCATTCCGTACATCGTCATCGTGATCGACGAGCTCAACGACCTGATGATGGTCGCGGCCCGAGATGTGGAGACGAGCATCTGTCGTATTGCGCAGATGGCGCGTGCGGTCGGGATCCACCTGGTGATCGCCACACAACGTCCGTCGGTGAACGTCATCACCGGCGTGATCAAGGCCAACGTGCCGAGTCGGCTGGCGTTCTCGGTGAGCACCCTCGCGGACTCCCGCGTGATCCTGGACCAGTCGGGCGCCGAGAAGCTGATCGGGCACGGCGACATGCTGCTCATGTCGGCGTCGTCGTCGCGTGCGCAGCGGATCCAGGGTTCGTGGGTCGACGAAGAGTGCGTGCGGAAGGCCGTTGCGCACTGGAAGCGCCAGGTCGAGACACCCCATTACATCGACGGACTCCAGGGCAACGAGGCGAGCGGCGGCAGCGGTGGTGGTCGCAGCGGCAGCGACGACGATGACGACGACCTCCTCGCGGAGGCGATGGAACTCGTCGTGCGCAGCGGACTCGGCTCGACGTCGATGTTGCAGCGCAAGCTCCGGGTGGGGTTCGCGCGGGCCGGGCGGCTCATGGACCTCCTCGAGCAGAAGGGCATCGTCGGACCGAGTGAAGGGTCCAAAGCCCGCTCGGTGATGATGACCGTCGACGAGTTCGAGGCCATGCACGCCGACGCCTGAGTCCGCCCAGAGATTGCGTCCGATCAGCGGCGCGCGACTCGGGCGCCCACGAGGGGCGCCCGAGTGCGGTGTGCGATCGCCGACGTCGGTGGCGGCGATCGGAATGTGCGAGACCGGTCGGGCCTCGGAGGGTGCGGTTACGCGGCGCGACGCAGAGGCGAGTGCTCGCCGAGCGTCTCGTCCCGGGTGGCGTGGTCGTGCGTGAGGTAGGCGAAGACGGCCCGCCAGGCAACGGTGATGCCGGCAACACCGAAACCGGTCATCCACACGCCGAGAGAACGGTCGCGGATGCTGGCGTTCCAGCCTTCGAACATCGAGTAGTCGAGGGCGAGGACGCCCGCGACGGCGACGACGAACGTGAGTACGGAACGCATCGAACGCAATCCCGGAATCGATTCGCACGCGAAGTCGACCAGCTTTACGGTCGCGAGACCGAGGAGGGCGACGATGGCAAATGTGTACATGGTGGTACCTCCTGCACCGCCTCGTGGTGACGGATGCGCAGAGTTGGACCGGCCGGCGCGCGTGAGGGTTACACCGCGGTCACAAACTCTCGTACACGGCGCGGACGAGATTCGCGGGGCGTCGGTCCAGGCTCAGTCCTACCTTCATCCGGTTCATCGCGTATCCGAATCCGATGCCGCGTCCGGGGTCGGCGAACCCGAGTGAACCACCGGCGCCCGAATGGCCGAACGCACGCGGACCGGCATGAAGATTCACCGTCGGACTGATCGCGAATCCGAGCCCGTACCGCATGGGCGAACCGATCACGAGATCGGTGCCGTCACTCTGCATCTGCGTCGCGCGTGCGACGGACTCGGTGTTCAGGAGGCGCGTGCCGTCGACCGCGCCAACCGTCGCGGCGTACATGCGCGCGATGCCGTGCGCGGATCCGATGCCGTTCGACGACGGCAGCTCGCACGCGTGCAATGCGCGCGTGTTCCACATCTCGTCGTAGTGGAAGTGGCCGCTCGGTCCCGTGAGCGCGTCGCCGATCAAAGTGCCCGGCGCCATGATTGCGTCCATCAACTCCCGAACCTCCGGGTCGGACGGTGACTCCGGTGGGATGATGCGGGCCACCCGGGATTCGATGGTCTGGGGAAGTCCGATCCAGAAGTCGAGTCCGAGCGGAGCGGCGACGTCCGCAGCGAACACGGAACCGACGGTGCTTCCCGTGATGCGGCGCACGAGTTCACCGGTGAGCCAGCCGAACGTGCGCACGTGATATCCGACCGCGGTTCCCGGTTCCCAGCGAGGCGCCTGGCGAGCGAGTTGTTCGACCACCGGGTCCCACGCGAGTGACTGGTCGAGAGTGAAGTCGCCCTCCACCACCGGGAGGCCCGCACTGTGCGAGAGCACGTGGCGAACCCGAACATCGGCCTTACCGTTCTGCGCGAACTCGGGCCAGTAGTCGGCGACCGGTGCGTCCGGATCGAGTGCACCGCGCTCGATCAGACGGTTGGCGCAGATCGCGGTCGCCCCTTTGGTGGTGGAGAACACCGGGACCACGGTCTCGGGTGTCCAAGGGCGCACCGGGTCCGGATCGGCCCACCCGCCGACGAGATCGACCACCGGGATGCCGTCGACGTAGACACAACAGGCCGCGCCGACGTCGCCATGGTCGAAGTTGGCCACGAACGCATCGCGCACCGCCTCGAAGCCCGGCGCCACGAACCCGTCGTCGCTCACGTCTCGCTCACGTCTCGCTCACGGCCGGAGTGTAGGGAACTTGGCACCGGTAGGATCGGGGCGTGGCCGAACGCTTTTACGTCGAGACGCTCGGCTGTCCGAAGAACGCAGTGGACTCGGACAAAGTGGTCGCGACGCTCCTCGCCGACGGTCTCGTCCCGGCGACTCGGGTCGAGGACGCGGATTTGGTGGTGGTGAACACGTGCGCGTTCATCGACGCGGCCCGGCAGGAGTCGATCGATGTGGCGCTGGCGCTGTCGGACTCGCGCAAGGCCGGCGCTCGTCTCGTGCTGACCGGGTGCATGGCGGAGCGCTACGGGTCCGAGCTGGCGGCGGCGCTCCCCGAAGCGGACGCGGTGGTGGGTTTCGCCGATGAGGGCGCACTCGTCGACGTGGTGTTGCGCGGTCGCAAACCCACCGGCGTCCGGGACCTCCTGGAGCTGCCGCGTCCGGCCCCGCGCGCGCCATGGGCGTACGTGAAGGTCGCCGAAGGGTGTGACCGGGCGTGTGCGTTCTGCGCGATCCCGTCGTTCCGTGGCGCACAGCGATCACGCACGATCGAATCGATCGAGACCGAGGTGGCGTCGCTCGTGGATCGCGGCGTGGCCGAGATCGTGTTGGTGGCCCAAGACCTGGCCTGGTACGGCCGCGACATCGGCGCGCCGGGTTCGCTCGCGCCGCTTCTCCGCCGGCTCGACCGCCTGGCCGATCGAGGACTGGCGCGCATCCGGCTGCTCTATCTGTATCCGAGTGAGGTCAAGGATCCACTCGTCTCGACGATGCTCGAACTCCCCACCGTCGTCCCGTATTTCGACCTGTCGTTGCAGCACGCGTCGGCCACGTTGCTCCGCCGGATGAAGCGTTGGGGGAGTGGCGAACGATTTCTCACGACGATCGACGCGATTCGCGCTGAGGCTCCCGACGCGGCGTTCCGGTCGTCGTTCATCGTCGGCTTCCCGGGCGAGACCGAGAACGACCACGACGAACTCCTCTCGTTTCTGCGCGCCGCGCACTTGGATTGGGCCGGGTTCTTCCCGTTCTCACCCGAGGACGGCACTGCCGCCGTACACCTTGACGGCGTCGTCGAGGACGCGCTCGCGGCCGAGCGGTTGCGCGAGTGTGGCGACGTGCAGGAACCGATTTCGCAGGCGGCGCGTGACGCCCTCACGGGTGAGACCGTCGACGTCATCGTCGATGGCGTGGAGCTCGATGACACTGGCCGCAGCGTGCTGGTGGGACGGACCCACCGGGAGGCGCCGGAGATCGACGGCGTGGTGCGCGTCCACGACGCGCACGGCCGACCGGGGGCGCGGATCCGGGTGGAGATCACGGGTGCGGTCGGGCCCGATCTCATCGGCGTCCCGCTCCTCGCGCGGGCGGCGTCGTGAATACGCCGATGCAGCAGATGAAGCGATTCGGCCAGGACGCGTTGGCGACCCCGGCGAACTTCATCACGGTGGGCCGATTGCTGTTCGCGATCCCCACGCTGTTCCTGATCGAACGGGACGGCTCGACCTGGCTCACGTGGGGTCTGTGGTTCTGCTTGTGTGCAACGGACAGCATCGACGGCTGGATGGCCCGCCGTCACGGCACGACGCGTTCGGGCGCGTTCCTCGATCCGATCGCCGACAAGGTGCTCACGCTCGGCGGCTTCCTCGCGCTCGTCTCGCGCGGCGACGTGTGGTGGCTGCCGTTCGTCTTGATGGCGGCACGCGAAGTGTGGATCTCGGCGTATCGCGTCGTCGCAGGAAAGAAGGGCATCTCCCTCCCGGCGGTGAAGCTGGGGAAGTACAAGGCGTTCCTCCAGATGCTCACGGTCGGCGGCTTCGTCTGGCCGGTGACCGCGGAGATCCATTGGCTCACGGACTCCCTGCTGTGGCTCGCCGTGGCTCTCACCATTATCTCCGGGCTCGACGTCGTGCGGCGCGGCTACCAGGAGTCCAAACCGTGAGATGCGATGTACTCGCGATCGGCACGGAGTTGTTGCTCGGCCAGATCGTCGACACGAACTCGAGTTGGATCGGTGAGCACCTCGCAATGGCCGGCATCGACACGATGGAGCACCGCAAGGTGGGGGACAACCTGCCCCGCATGATCGCGGCGTTGACCGAGATGTTGGAGAAGGCCGATGCGGTCATCGTGTGCGGCGGTCTCGGCCCGACCCAGGACGACGTGACGCGCGAGGCGATCGCCGCGGTCATGGGGGTGGAACTCGAGTCGCGCGAGGAACTGGTGGAACAGATTCGTGCCATGTTCGGGTCACGGATGCGGGACATGCCGCTTAACAACCTGCGCCAAGCCGAGATCCCCGTGGGAGCCGAAGCGATCCCCAACCCGATCGGGACCGCGCCGGGTGTGCGCGCGCCGATCGGTGCCAAGGTGATCTATGCGGTTCCGGGCGTGCCGTACGAGATGCACCGGATGGTGAACGAGCAAGTGCTCCCGGATCTGCTCGCACGGTCGGGGGATCAGGCGGCGATCGTGAGTCGGTCGTTGAAGACGTGGGGCCAATCCGAGTCCGGCCTATCGGAGATGATCGCCCATCGGGTGGATGCGCAGACCAACCCGACGATCGCGTTCCTCGCGCGAGGGA
Source organism: Acidimicrobiia bacterium (assembly GCA_031422675.1). Lineage (GTDB taxonomy): Bacteria > Actinomycetota > Acidimicrobiia > IMCC26256 > JAENVU01 > JAENVU01. Next base: position 15,552 of record JANPMG010000042.1, read on the forward strand.
TCGAGGGTCTCGTCGTGCGCGTGACTGCGAAGGCGCCCACCGAGGCTGAGGCGCGGGCGCTGATCGAGACCGAGGAGGTGGAGTTGCGCGCGATCCTCGGGCCGCTCGTTTTCGGTGTCGACGAGGAGACCATCGAGCATGCCGCACTGCGATCTTTGGCCGCCCACGGTTGGACGTTGGGAGTGGCCGAGTCCTTGACCGCGGGGCTCATCGGATCGCGAATCGGCGCCGTACCGGGCGCGAGCGCCGCGTTTCGGGGGTCGATCGTTTCCTACGCCACCGATGTCAAGCGGTCGGTCCTCGGCGTCACCGCGGCGCGCGTGGTGAGCGAGGAGTGCGCGCGCGAGATGGCGGTCGGCGCGCAACGGGTGCTGGGTGCCGACGTCGGGATCTCGGCCACGGGGGTCGCCGGCCCGGACGAGCAGGATGGTCAGCCGGTGGGCACCGTGTGCTTCGCGATCGCGTTGCCCGAGCGAGAGCCGGAGTCGTTCTCCACCCGCCTGCCCGGCGATCGGGAACGGGTGCGCCAGTTCGCAGCCATCTCGCTGTTGAACGGCTTGCGCCAACGCCTCGACGCGCTCGGCTGATGGCGGCGCTCCGGCGCGCGTTCCTCGCGGCAGTGCCGCCGCCGGCCGTGCTCGATGCCGTGGACGGACTCTTCGACCGCGCCGCGCGCTCGAAGTTCCGGTGGACCCGTCGGGACCAGTGGCACGTGACGGTGCAGTACATCGGCAAGGTCGCGGATACCGACGCGTTGATCGGGGCAATTGCGGGTCCGCTCGCCGAGGTGGCGTCGCCCGCGGTACAGATCCGTGGCGCCGGCGGGTTCCCCTCGGCGCGCCGGGCGGCCGTGTTCTGGTTGGGGGTGCGAGACCCCGGCGGCCTGCGCGCGGTTCACGATGTGGTCCTGGGCGCGGCGAGCGACTTCGTGCGCCCGCGCGATGTCATTCCCTATGTTCCCCATCTCACGTTGGCCCGTCTCGATCCGCCGAAGCGGATCACTCCCGAGGTCGAGGCCCTGGCCGAGGTGGTGCTCGGTCCGTCCTGGACCGTCGACGAACTCGTCCTGATGGAGAGCGAGCCTCACCGCACCGGCTCCGTTTACCGCACCGTCGCCCGCGTCCCGCTCGCGTAGCTCAGTCGCCGGTGGAACCGTCGATGCATTCGCGCAGGAGGTCGGCGTGGCCGTTGTGACGTGCGTACTCTTCGATCATGTGAACGAGGACCCATCGCAGCGAGATGAGGTCGCCGCGTTTTCCGAGCCCGTGATCGTCGAGTTCCATCGCCGCCGCGACCGCGCGCGCGTTGTCGCACTCCGCGCGCCAAGCGGCGAAGTCATGCTCGACGATCGCATCGTCGACGTTGTCGAAGTCGCCATCGGGGTCGGCGCCGCTCCGGTAGATCCACGGAGACTCTGCTCGGGAGAGGATGCGACGGAACCAGGCCGCCTCGACGTCGGCCATATGCCGGACCAGTCCGAGCAACGACATCGTCGACGGTGGCACTGCGCGGAAGCGGAGTTGGTCGTCGGTGAGGCCGGCGCACTTCAGCGCAAGTGTGGCCCGCTGGTACTCGAGCCACGCGTCGAGCATCTCCCGCTCGCCCAGTTCGAAGGCCGGTTCGGTCCGAGGCGCATCCATCGACCCAGTCTGGCGGATGGCCCGAGACGCGACGATGCCTCGCCCGGGGGCGAGGCATCGTCGGTGTTGCAGGTTTTGGGGTTGCGGGGGTTCGGAACGGTTAGAACTTGGCGGGGAACTTCGCCACCGTTGCCGTCGCCAGCACCTGAGCAGTACCGGCCATGTGGGAGACCGCGGCCCGGAGCAGCTCGGCTGCCTTCGGGTCGTTGGCCTTCTGAGCGTCGATGACCGCGATCAGCGTGGTCGCGTGCATCGTGATGGCTTCGGTGACCGCAGCTGCGGGCAGGTTCGAGTTCACCGAGTTCATCGTCTCGCCGAAGGTCTTGGCGTAGGCCGTGAGCCTCTCGACGGCGGCGGCCTTGGCGGCTTCGTCACCGGCGGCAGAAGCCTGGGTGTAGGCCACGAACTGGTCGATGTGGTCCTTGCTCCGCCACAGACCGTCGAACGCCGTACCCACTTCATCGCCGTAGACGCTGGTGATGGCATCGACCAGGGCCGTGGTGTTGCTGTCCGTCGGGCCGTTCAGGGCTGCTGCGGCGGCCTCGAACAGTGCGGTCCGGCCACCCAGGGCAGCGCCGGTTGCACTGGCGGCAAGCCACACGTGCTCGCTGAGCAGGCTGGTGAGTCCGGCCCGGAGTTCGGCGGCGGGCGACGCCGCGTCACCGTCGAACTTCTCGGGGAACTTCGCCGCCGTCGCACCGGAGAGGACCTCGGCGGTGCCGTTCATGTGGGCGTACGCCTCGCGCAGCGCCTTGTAGACGGCGGCCTGGTCGCCCGCCTTCTGAGCGTCGATGACCGCGAGCAGTGTGGTCGCGTGCATCGTGATGGCTTCGGCGACCGCGTCCGCCGGCAGATTCGAGTTCACCGAGTTCATGGTCTCGCCGAAGGTCGTGGCGTAGGCCGTGAGCCTCTCGACCGCGGCCGCCTTCGCTGCTTCGTCGCCCGCGGCGGTGGCCTGGGTGTACGCCACGAACTGATCGATGTGGTCCTTGCTCCGCCACAGACCGTCGAACGCCGTACCCACTTCGCCGCCGTACGCGGAGGTGATGGCACCGACGAGGTCGGCGGTGTTGCTGTTCGCCGGACCATTCAGGGCAGTCGCGTACTGGGTGAAGGTGGCGTCGTCACCGCGAAGTGCGGCATCGGTGGCCATCGACGCAAGCGAGACGTGCTCGGTGAGCAGGCTCGTGAGGCCGGCCCGCAGGGTCGCCGCGCCGGTGTCCGACGCCGGTGATGCGCTCGCCGTGCCGTCCGCGCTGGTGGTGGTGCTTGTGTCCCGAGGGCTGGACTTCGGGGAGCTGTCGCTCCCGCAGGCCGCGGCGGTGAGAGAGAGTGCGACCAGCGGAACCGCTGCTCGCACGAGAGACTTACGAATCATCGGACAACTCCATTTTCTGGGGGTATGGGACGGTGTAGGGATGGTGGTGCGGGTGTTCGGATTCGGGGTGTTCGGATTGGGGCCGGTCAGGTCACGGTGATCTCGCCGGTCATGGTTGCGGGGTGGATCTCGCAGAAGTACGGGTACGTGCCCGGATCCGCGAAGGCCTGACTGAACTTCTCGCCTTTCGCGATCTCACCGGAACCGAACTTGTCGTCGGGTTGGGTCGTGACGTTGGCGGCGCCGCTCGACACGGTCCCGGAGGTCACGGTGTGAAAGCCCGCATCCATCTGATTCCAGGTCACGGTGGTGCCGGCCGTCACCGACACCTTCGCCGGGCGGTAGGCGATCAACTTGATGTCCACGGAGTCCGGCGCGGCGCTCGGCGCCGGGGCGTCGTTCTTCGGAGCCGGCTCCGGATCCGAAGATCCCGACGAGCCGCAGGCGGCAAAGGCGAGCGGCGCAATGATCGCAGCCCCGATGGCGAGACGGCGGCGCCGGGAGTGGGTTGTGGCCAGGGTCGGGGTCGGTTCCATACTCAGGTTTTCGGAGCGGGCACCCCGGACGGATGTCGTCCGGTCGAACAACGTGTCGGGGGTCACTCGCTTCGACTGGGGCGAGCGCCCGCGACTTTCGCCGAGAAATGCTTGATCCGAACGGATGTTCGGTCTAGGGTGAACTCCGTGGATGAAGTTCCACCGTGGTAGTTCGCAACTACATCACCGTTCTCGGGCGCAACCGCGCCGGTGACGGATGGTCCAGGGGATGGTCACACCCCCGTCGTATGGTCACGGACACCTGGTCACCGCATTCGTCACCGGCATCACGCACCGCGCGCTTCCCCCGCCCTCAACCACAGAACCTGGAACCACAGATGAACAAGGAGAACCCACGAATGGATCGTGACAAGTCCCTCGAGATGGCCCTCGGGCAGATCGAGAAGCAGTTCGGGAAGGGCGCAATCATGCGTCTCGGTGAGCGCGGCCACGTGGGCGTCGAGGCGATCCCGACCGGCGCCTTGGCGCTGGACCTCGCTCTCGGAATCGGCGGGTTGCCCCGCGGCCGGATCGTGGAGATCTTCGGCCCGGAGTCATCCGGCAAGTCGACCCTCGCCATGCACGTGGTCGCCGAGGCGCAACGTAACGGCGGCACCTGTGCCTACATCGACGCCGAGCACGCCATGGACCCGGTGTATGCCGCCGCCATCGGTGTGAACGTCGACGACTTGTTGATCTCACAGCCGGACACGGGGGAGCAGGCCCTCGAGATCGCCGACATGCTGATTCGTTCGGGCGCGCTGGACGTGCTCGTCATCGACTCGGTGGCCGCGCTCGTCCCGCGCGCCGAGATCGAAGGCGAGATGGGCGATTCCCACATGGGGTTGCAGGCTCGGCTCATGAGTCAGGCCCTCCGCAAGATCACTGGGAACCTGAACAAGTCCCGCACGATCGCGGTGTTCATCAACCAGTTGCGGGAAAAGATCGGTGTGATGTTCGGGTCGCCCGAGACCACGCCCGGTGGACGGGCGCTGAAGTTCTATTCCTCGGTCCGTCTCGACATCCGTCGGATCGAATCACTGAAGGACGGCGCCGAGATCGTGGGCAACCGGGCCCGGGTCAAGGTGGTGAAGAACAAGGTCGCCCCGCCGTTCAAGCAGGCCGAGTTCGACATCATGTACGGCAAGGGCATCAGCCGGGAAGGTTCCGCGCTGGACATCGGTGTGGACATGGGCATCGTGAAGAAGTCCGGTGCCTGGTTCACCTACGAGGGCGAGCAACTCGGCCAGGGTCGTGAGAACGCGAAGAAGTTCCTGGCCGAGAACGTGGACCTGATGGTCGAGATCAGCGAGAAGATCCGCAAGGAGGTCCTTGCGGACGAAGCCGATCCGATGGATGAACTCGATCTCGAAGCGGCGGCACTCGAGAACGAGCACTCCGAAGCCGAGTAGATCCGGTTCGGACGGAGTTTTCACATCCGACGTTCAGCGGGTGGGGACGGGACCACGAGTCCGGCTCCACCCGTCTGTTCGTCGGGCGCTGCGATTTCTCAGACCGCGGCTCCCTAGATCGCGGTTGCTCAGATCGCGGCGATGCCACGGCCGATCGCCACGACGCCGGCCACTGCGGCGAAGCTCAACACGAACGGCCGCAGCGCGTGGGATGAGACCCGTCGCCGGAGCGTGCGGCTGAGGATCAGACCCGCCCCCACGGCCGGGAGCAGCAATGCGGTGAGCGCGAGCTGTCCGCCGGAGAGCTCCCCGGCGGCGACCAGCGCCAACGCGGTCACGGTTGCGCCGATGAGGAACGACGTGGCGAGCGTGGCGCGCAGCGTGTGGATCTCGCTGCGCTGGTAGAGCAGGGCCATCGGCGGCCCGTCGACGGATGCGGTGGTGTTCGTGAATCCGGCGATCGTGCCGGTCACGAACGCGTGGCGCCGGTTCACCGTGATTCCCGGGTGCATGATGCTGAGCACCACGCCGAACACGATCGTGGCGCCCACCACGATCGCGAGCTCGGCACTCGGGACCACGGCCACCACGGCCAGCCCCACGGCCGTTCCCGGTAGCCGGCCCAGCGCGATCCACCGGACCCCCACCCAATCGATCGAGCGGTGCTCGTGCAGGAGCATGGTGAGCGTCATCGGGATGCTGAGCAGCACCATCGATCCCGGGACCGATCCCGGGACCAAGATCGCGAGCACCGGCACCACCATCAGGTTGATCCCGAACCCGATCACGCCTTGAATGGTCGCGGCGACGCACACGACCGCGAGCGCGGCGGCGAGCTCCCATCCGTTGATACCGAGGGGCACGACGAACCCGAGTCAGGTGGCGCTGATGCGCCGCGGTGCGATTGCGGGGGTGCCCATCGGGGCTGGATCCTACGGGACGCGCCTCAACGCTCGTCGCGGTCCGGAACGCGGCGTGCGCTCGCACTTTCGGTGGAGCGGAGAATGCGCGAGCCTGGCCGGATGACGGGACTCAACTGGATGCAACGCTACGCCGCCACCGAACTTGTCGAGCTCACCGATGCCGGTCTCATGGATCGGCGCGAGGCGCTGGGTTGGTTGGCGAAGGTGTGCGGATCGAGTGCCGCCGCAGTTGCGTTCCTCGGCGCGTGTTCGAGTGCGGACTCCCGTGCGAAACCTCCGGCATCCTCCGGGTCTGGGTCCTCCACGTCGTCGTCGACCGCGAGTTCCGCGCCCGCCGGCATCACACCGCCCACCGATGGTGAACCCGGCCACGTGCTGTCGGTGGCGAAAGACGACCCGGCGATACGTGAACGCGCGGTCGAGTTCGCGGGTCCGGCGTCGCCGATGTTCGGTTCGTTTGCCGAACCGGCGGCGGCATCGGCCGATTCGGTGCCGGGGATCATCGTGATCCACGAGATCTTCGGGTTGAACGACCACATTCGTGACGTCGCGCGTCGGTTGGCCAAGGTCGGCTACCTCGCGCTGGCGCCGGATCTCGCGTCCCGGGCCGGCGGGACCGACCGCACCCCCAACGTGATCGGGGCCCTCACCGGCGGCCCGATCGAGGATCGGATCGCCGACCTCGGCGCCGCGGCTCGCTTTCTGGAAGGGGTCGACGCCTACAACGGGACGCTCGGCGTGGTGGGCTTCTGTTTCGGGGGCGCGATGTCGTTGTCCTACGCGGCCGCCGAGCCCACGGTCACGGCGGCCGTCTCCTACTACGGGCCGACCCCCGAGCCGGCGTCGGTGATGCGGGGATCGAAGGCGGCGGTCTTGGCGCACTACGGGGCCGACGACGCGCGGGTCAATGCCGGGATCGGTGCCCTCGAGTCCGCGCTCGCCGGCCGAACGTTCTCGACGCGGGTCTGGCCGGGCGTCGGCCACCAGTTCAACAACGACACCAGTCCGGCGTATCGGGAGGAGACTGCGGTCGCCGCCTGGACCGAGACGCTGGGTTGGTTCGACCGCCACCTGCGCTGAGCCGCCGCCGCGCCCCTGGCGCCGGTGCCCCCGGCGCCGCTGAGAGGGCCGGGTCGAGCGGTCTCGTAGAATCAACCGTTGTGACCCGGCGCTTCTACGTTCGCACCTTCGGCTGCCAGATGAACGAACACGATTCGGAGCGCATCGCCGGCCTGCTCGTCGCCGACGGTATGGAGGCCACCGACGATCTCGAGCGCGCCGATGTCGTGGTGCTCAACACGTGCTGCATTCGCGAGAACGCGGACAACAAGCTGTACGGACACCTCGGTCACCTCAAGTCGCTGAAGGACCGGCGTCCGGGTCTGCAGATCGCGGTCGGTGGTTGCCTGGCGCAGAAGGACCGGGACGAGATCGTCACCCGCGCCGGTCACGTCGATGTCGTGTTCGGGACCCACAACTTGGCTCACGCGCCGGCGCTGCTCGCGGAGTCGGCCCGCACGGGCTCGCCGATCGTGGAGATCCTCGAAGAACACGAGGCCTATCCATCGGCACTGCCCGCGCAACGTGAGGTGGACCATCGCGCCTGGTTGACGATCCAGATCGGATGCGACAACAGCTGCGCGTTCTGCATCGTCCCGTCCGTGCGCGGCTCCGAGGTCAGCCGCCGGATGGGTGACATCGTTCACGAGGTCACCGAACTCGCGCGTGATGGTGTGAGCGAGTTGACGTTGCTGGGTCAGAACGTCAACTCCTACGGCCGGGACCTCGGGGCCGGTCAGTGGAGCCCGCAGTTCGGCGATCTCCTGCGGGCGGTGGATGCGGTCGACGGGATCGAACGGATTCGGTTCACCTCCCCGCACCCGAAGGATCTGCGCGCCGAGACGGTCGCCGCGATGGCCGAGTGCGAGAGCGTGTGTGAACACCTCCACCTCCCCGTCCAGTCCGGGAGCGACCGCACCTTGGCGCGCATGCGTCGGGGTTACACCGTGGAGCGCTACCTCGAGAAGTTGGTCATGGCCCGCGCCGCGATCCCGGACCTCGCGGTGACCACCGACATCATCGTGGGCTTTCCGGGCGAGACCGACGACGATTTCGCGGCCACGCTCGAACTCGCAGAGACCGCGCGCTACGACGCGGCCTACACCTTCGTGTTCTCACCCCGCCCGGGCACCGCCGCCGCCGAGATGGTCAGCGATTTCGTCCCCGAGTCCGTCATGCGGGAGCGGATGGACGCGCTCACCGAAGTGGTGGAGCGTCACGGGAAGGCGAAGCACGAGGCGCGGCTCGGCCGGGTGGAAGAGGCGCTCGTGGAAGGACCGTCGAAGAAGGACCCGGCGGTCATGAGCGCTCGCACCCGCCAGAACAAGCTCGTGCACTTCGAGGGTGATGTGCCGGCGGGCGCGACGGTCGAGGTGACGATCACGAAGGCGGCACCGCATTGGCTGCGCGGTGATCTCGGCGCGGTCCTCTCGTTGCCGCGAATCGCGCGCACCCGCATCCCGGTGACGGCGGGCTGAACCGCGGTCCGGCACCTCGCCCTCGTGGGACCGACCGCGTCCGGGAAGTCCGCGCTCGCGTTCACGGCCGCACAGCGGTGGCCGGACGTCGAACTCGTGTCGATGGACTCGATGCAGGTGTATCGCGGGATGGACATCGGAACCGCCAAGGCCTCGCGGGACGAGCAGACCCGAGTGCCGCATCACATGATCGACGTCGCCGACCCGGGTGAGGACTTCTCGGTCGTGCGCTTCCAACGCGATGCCCGCGCGGTCATGCGCGCCGTCGAAGCGCGTGGTCACCGGTGCCTCCTCGTGGGCGGTACCGGTCTCTACGTCCGGGCGGTCATCGACGATCTTCAGTTCCCGGGTGAGGATCTCGCAGTGCGCGAGCGCATCGACGCGCGGTACGGCGGCGACGCCGGAGTCACCGACGCGTACGACGTGCTGCGCCGCATCGACCCGGTCGCCGCATCTCGCATGGAACCGAACAATCGGCGCCGCATCGTGCGCGCCCTCGAAGTGTTCGAGATCACGGGTCGGCCGTTCTCGTCGTTCGGTGCCGGTCTCGGCGCGCATCACGACCCGGTGTTCGATGTGGCGATGGCAGGGCTGACCGTCGATGCGGCCACGCTGGCCGATCGCGTGGCCCAGCGGCTCGCGGTCATGCTCCACTCCGGACTCATCGAAGAAGTGCGCGCGCTCCTGGCCCGATCCGGTGGCTGGTCCCGGAACGCGCGTCAGGCCATCGGATACAAGGAGTTCGTCGACCATCTCGAAGGTCGGGGTTCGATCGAGGATGCGACGAACCAGGTCCTGGTGCGCAGCCGCCAGTTCGGCCGGCGTCAGCGCGCGTGGTTCCGGAGGGAGGATCGGATCACCTGGTTCGATTCGGGCCCCAAATCGGAGACGGTGGCGGAGTCCGTCATGGCATGGTGGGGAACGTGACCATGGTGGCGCTCTCGAAACTTCACGGCACCGGAAACGACTTCTTGGTGACGACGGCCGCGCTCGACGCGAGCGATGCCGTCGCGCTGTGCAATCGGTTCACCGGGGTCGGTGCCGACGGCCTGTTGCTGCTCGCTCCGGGTGTCGATGGCGCCGACGCGTCCATGGTGCTCTACAACGCCGACGGTTCGGTGGCCGAGATGTCCGGCAATGGCATCCGGTGCTTGGCGTGGCTGGCCCGACGCGAGGGGCTCGGAACCGCGGACCGGCTCGTGGTGGACACCGGCGGGGGTCGGCGGATTGTCGACCTCACCGTGTCCGGCGTCGGCGCGGTGACCCACGCAACCTGCGACATGGGTGCGGTCACGTTCGTACCGGCTGCGATTCCGCTCGATGCCGAGGTGGCTGAGGATCTGGCGGTCGAGCTGGACGGCGTTGCGGTCATGGCCGACGCCGCGGGGATGGGCAACCCGCACCTCGTGGTGTTCGTCGCCGACCCGCTCGCCGTCGATGTGGCCCGCCACGGCGCGCGGCTCGAACGCGATCCTCGGTTCCCGAATCGGGTCAACGTCGAGTTCGTGGCCGTGGCGAGCCGTGATGCGCTCCAGATGCGGGTGTGGGAGCGCGGGGTCGGCGAAACACAATCCTGCGGTACCGGCGCCTGTGCCGCCGCCGCCGTCGCGCACCGGCGCAATCTCGTCGCCGATCGCGTGGCCGTGCACGTCCCCGGCGGTGCGCTGACCGTCGAGCTCGGGTCCACCATCCGCCTCGGCGGTCCCGTCACCCACGTCTTCGACACCGAGATCGAGACGGGAGCGGAGCGAGACGCGGCACGTGGTGATGGCCGCGCGGTCAGCGGAGCGTGGCCCGAGCGGCCCGGCCCGGAGGGCCAAGAGCGGGAGACGAGAGCAATCGGGAAGAGAACATCATGAGTCGGGAGCATCTGGATCGGGGGCGGCGGCGGCTCACCGCGACCGAGGTCGATCTCGATGTCACGCATCAGACCGCGATTCTCGTGGGCACCGGCTTCGGGATGGCCACTGCGGACGAAGCCGAAGCCAGTCTCGAAGAGTTGGCGCGCCTGGCGGACACGGCCGGCGCGGAACCGCTCGCGATCGAGTTGCAACGCCGGGATACGCCCGACCCCCGGCTCTACGTCGGCAAGGGGAAGGCGCACGAGATCCGCGAACTGGCGGAGGCGCTCGACGTCGATGTGGTCATCTTCGACGACGAACTCTCACCGGCACAGCAACGCAATCTCGAGCAGCTCTTCGAGCGCGATGTCGTGGATCGCGTCGCGCTGATCCTCGACATCTTCGCCCAGCACGCCGCGAGCCAAGAGGGAATGCTCCAGGTGGAGCTCGCCCAACTCCGGTACCGGCTGCCGCGGCTGCGCGGGCGCGGCCTCCAACTCTCCCAGCAGGGTGGTGGGATCGGCACCCGCGGCCCGGGTGAGACCCAGCTCGAAGTGGACCGACGGCGTATCCAACGCCGGATCACGAAACTCGAGCGTGATCTCGTCGGCCTCGCCCGAACCCGTGACACCCAGCGGAAGTCCCGGTTGCGGCGGGCGCTCACCACGGTGGCGTTGGTCGGCTACACCAATGCCGGCAAGTCCACGCTGCTCAACCGCCTGACCGACGCGTCGGTGCTGGTGGAAGACCGGTTGTTCTCGACCCTTGACCCCACCACCCGCCGGCTGCGACTTCCCGGCGGTGAGACCGTGTTGGCCACGGACACCGTGGGTTTCGTCCGGCGGCTGCCACATCAACTGGTTCAATCCTTCCGGTCCACGCTCGATGAAGTGGCCGATGCCGATTTCATGTTGCATCTGGTCGACGCCAGTGACCCTGACCCGGACGGCCGGATCCGCGCCGTGCGTGCGGTGCTGACCGAGATCGACGCCCAGGCGGTTCCGGACCTGGTGGTCTTCACCAAGACCGACGTCGCCGAGCCCGAGACCGTGGCCGAGCTGCTGCGGACCCATCCCGATTCACTCGCGGTGTGCGCCCGTACCGGCGCCGGGATCCCCGAGTTGCTCGACCGGATCGGTGATCGACTGCGAGCCATGGCCACGATCGTGGAACTGGAGATCCCGTACGACCGGGGCGAGGTTCTGGCGGCGCTCCATCGCGAGGGTGACGTTCTCGTCGTGGTCCACGAAGCGACTGCCACCCGGGTGCGCGCTCGGTTGCCCGAGGCGATCACCGGTCGTTTCGCGGATCTCGTCACCGCAGTCGACGGTGTCGCGGTGACGCGCCGGTAGTCTCCGCGCATGGCCCCGGCCCCGTTCGTCCCACCGCCCTATCCCCACGATCGGCTCGATGCGTTTCGTCGCCTCGCGGCGGTCGTTCCCGGTGGCGTGGTGGATTGTTCGATCGGCAATCCCGTGGATCCGATGCCCGAGCTGGTGTTGGCGGCACTGAACGCGGCGGCCCCACTCGCAACGGGTTATCCGGCCACGATTGGTTCGCCCGAGTTTCGGGATGCGGCGGCATCCTGGATCGACCGACGGTTCGGGATCGAGATCGCACCCGACGCGGTGCTGGCCTGCATCGGCACCAAGGAGTTGGTCGCGTCGTTGCCGCGGCTGCTCCACCTCCGGAACCCGGAGCGCGACACGGTGCTCTTCCCGGCGATCTCCTATCCCACGTACGCGATGGGCGCGGAGCTGGCGGGCCTGCGGGCGGTGCCGGTGCCGCTCGACGCCGATTGGCATCTCGACCTGACCCGGGTGAGCGACGCCGACGCCGAGCGCGCGCTGGTGCTCTGGACCAACGAACCCGGCAACCCGACGGCGGCAGTGGCGTCGGCCGAGGCGGTGGCGGGCGCGGTCGCCTGGGCCCGCGAACGCTCCGTCGTACTCGCCGCCGACGAGTGTTATGCCGAGTTCTCCGGCGGCGAACCGACCAGCGCACTCGCGGCGAGCGACACGGGAGTGCTCGCAGTGCATTCGCTGTCGAAGCGGTCCAACATGGCCGGGTTCCGGGCCGGTTTCGTGGCCGGGGATCCGGACCTCGTGCGGTACCTGGGTGAGGTGCGGAAACACGCGGGGCTGATGGTGCCGGCGCCGATCCAGGCCGCGGCGGTGGCCGCGCTCGGTGACGACGAGCACGTGGCCGTGCAACGCCGCCGCTACACGGAACGGCGCGACCTCATGCTCACGGGCCTCGCCACCCTGGGCCTCGTCCACGATGGTGGTCCGGCGCCGTTCTATCTCTGGCTGCGGTCCGAGGACCAGGTGGACGACGGCTGGGAAGTCGCGGCGCGTCTGGCCGAAGCCGGCACGCTCGTCGCGCCCGGTGGTCTCTACGGCCCGGCCGGAGCGGACCACGTGCGCCTGGCGCTCACCCAGACCGACGAGCGACTCGAACTGGCGTTGGCGCGACTCGGCGAGGCCTCCGGGGCGTAACGGTTCTGCGGGATCGGAATCGGGCCGGAGTGATGGCGGCGGTCAGACGATCGCCGTGATGGCGCGGCCACCGGCGTAGAGCGCGACTGCGACGAGCAGGATCGCGAAGCCCCGTTGCATCGATTCGGGTTCGAGTCGGTCGGCGAGCCGCTTGCCGGCCCCGACACCCGCGACTGCGGTTGCGGTGAACACCAGCGTGGTTCCCCAGTCGATCGATCCGGACCCGGCCCGGGCGGCCAGGGCGACGGCGCTGTTGACTGCGATCACCAGTAACGAGGTGCCGATTGCCGCACCCATCGGAAATTCGAGCACCAGCGCGAGGGCAGGGACGATCACGAACCCGCCACCCACGCCGAAGAGCCCGGTGAGGAATCCGACGGCGGTGCCGGCGACGATGATCTCGACGATCCGGGTAGGGGTCGCGATCCTGCGTCGATCGGACGGTGTCCCGTGGTCGTTGGTCGCCGCGAGGGCGCGAGCCTCTCCGCTGCGGGTACAACTGGGACAGCCCACGACGATTCGCCAGGCGGCGATGAGGATGAGCCCGGAGAAGGCAAGCAGGAGAACATCGCCGTCGAGGCGGCGGTTGAGCGCCGATCCGGCGAGGGAGCCGGCGATGCCGACGAACCCGAACGTCAGACCGTGAGCGACCCGGACCCGTCCCGCCCGCCAATGGCCGTACGCCCCGATCAGTGAACCCACCCCGACCACCACCAGTGAGGTCGTCGTCGCGGCGGCGGGGTCCTGTCCGGCCACGAATATCAGGACCGGTACGGCCAGGATCGACCCACCTCCGCCCAGCGCACCGAGGGAGACGCCGATGAGAAAACCGAGTGGCGATGCCAGGAGGGCCCGGGTACTCATTGGGCCCCGGGACTGATTCGTCGCATATCAGCCCGGATCGACGCCGAGGAGCGGATGCTGAGCGGCGCGGTCCCAGTCGTCGTCGATGGCCACCACGGCGCGGCCGGCTCGGTCGAGGAGCGATGCCGCGATCGATGCTCGGTAGCCGGACGCACAGTGGACCCACACGTCGCCTTCGGGGACCTCGTTGAGCCTGGACTCCACCTCGTGGAGCGGTACGTGGACGGCGCCGGCGATGCGCCCGGCGGCCCACTCGTCGTCGCGACGCACGTCGAGGACCACGACGCCGGCCTTCGCGCGGGCGTCGGCGAGGTCGGCGAAGGTGGCCGTGCGGTAGTGGCGAAGATCTCCGCCCGCTGCCCACACGTCGACCCCACCGTCGGCGGCACCGGCCGGCCGGTCGATGCCGATGCGCAGCATCTGGCGTTGCGCTTCGACGACCTCCTCGTTCGTGTCACCGACGAGGGTGATCGGTGTTCCCCATCGAAGGGTCCATCCAAGATAGGTGGCGAAGGAGTCACCCACCTCCAGGTTGACGGTCCCTGCGAGGTGGCCACGGGCGAAGGCGGTGCGGGACCGGAGATCGACCACCCATTCGCCGGCGTGGATGCGCCGACGAATCTCGACCGGGTCTACCAACTCGGGTGCCGAGAGGTCGGCGTCCGTCGGCCCCGCCCGGTTGATCGACGCCATGTGCGCGTAGTACCGCGGGTAGGCGGTGAAACCGCTGAGGAGTTGTTCGACGAAGGCGTCTTCGTCGTCGAGCGTGAGGGCCACGTTCGACCGACGTTCCTGGTCGATCGTGCTGGCGTCCGCACCGGAGGATGCGGTGGAGGAGCAGAAGCTCCCGAATCCATGGGTTGGATGCACCGCGACGTCACCCGGCAGCTCGCCGGAGAGCCGCCGAACCGACTGGAACTGGGCGCGGGTCAGGTCCTCGGTCGCCGCGGCGCTGATCAGATCGGTGCGTCCGACGGTGCCGAACAGCATCGAGCCGCCGGTGAACGCGGCCACCGGCCGGCCGTCCTCTTCCAGCACGTAAGTGAGATGCGTCGGCGTGTGGCCGGGAGTGTGCACCGCGCGGATCAGCAGCGAACCGATCGTGAACTCGTCGCCGTCTTCAGCCCCGGTGTGTTCGTACTCGACCGTCTCGGCCGCGGCCAGGACGTAGGCCGCGCCGCCTCGACGCGCCAGCTCCAGCCCGCCGGTTACGTAATCGTTGTGAACGTGCGTCTCGAACACGTGCGACAGGCTTGCGCCGCGTTCGGCGAGGATCCTCTCGATGCGGTCGATGTCGCGTTGCGGGTCGATGACCGCGGCCACATTCCCATCCAGGACGACGTAGCTGCGGTCGCCCAGCGATGGCGTCTCAATCGTGATGATCTCCACTGCATCCTCTCCCGTCAGGCGATGGCGCCGGGGGCACCGTCGTCTCGCACGACCGGCAACCCCGCAGTTGCCCACGCCACCATGCCGCCTTCGACGTTGCGCACCGTGACGCCAGCGGCGGCCAAGGTCTCCGCGGCCTTGGCGGACCGGGCCCCGCTGCGACAGACGGTGAGGACTTCTCGCCCCGGGAACCGGGAGGCGGCATCGGGTACTTCGCTCGCCGGGACGTGGATTGCGTCCGGAGCGTGACCGGCCGCCCACTCGTCACCCTCGCGAACATCGAGCAGCGCGACACCCTGCCGGCGCAGACCGTCAGCGTCGTGTACTGAGACAACATCGAACTGTGACTGCTTGGACATCATTCATCTCCTGATCGGGAACCTGCTCCTACTATACCCCGTAGGGTATAAGGTGCAAACGAAATCCCTCGCGGGACCCGTCCGTCCCTTCGGTGCGAGCCGCAGGATGTAGGAGGAACCATGGATCTCCCCGAACCGACCATCGACGATCTTCTCAAGCGACTCCGGCGCGTTGAGGGCCAGGTCCGTGGCATCCAACAGATGCTCATCGACGGTCGCGAGTGCCGAGACGTGGTGACCCAGATCTCTGCGGCCGGGCGGGCGCTCGATCAGGCCGGCTTCAAGCTGGTCGCTTCCGGGCTCACCTACTGCTTGAACGAACCCGAACGCGCAGCCCGAGAGGGATACGCCGTCGCCGACGTCCAGAAGTTGTTCATGCGGCTGGCGTAACGGTTCCGCGGCGGGCGGTGGCGGCTGCGTACTCTGAACCAATGGCTGACCTCGAAGCACAGATCGACCTGCTCTGGGAACACCGCGACGACATGGCGACTGTGATGTCCGAGGCCGAGGCGGCGGTGTGTGTTCGGAGCGCCATCGACCTGCTCGATCGGGGCGAAGCCCGGGTGGCGGAGTTCGTCGACGGTGATGTGGTGGTCCACCAGTGGCTGAAGCGCGCGATCCTGCTGCTGTTCCGGCTTACGCACATGGAGACGATGGAACTCGCGCCGTTCGAGTACCGCGACAAGATTCCGCTGAAGGCGCATTACGAAGCCGCGGGTGTTCGCGTGGTGCCGGGCGCCTCGGCCCGCTGGGGCTCGTATCTCGCGCCTGGCGTCATCATGATGCCGAGCTACGTGAACATCGGCGCCCGTGTGGGTGCCGACACCATGGTCGACACGTGGGCGACTGTCGGGTCCTGCGCCCAGATCGGCGAGCGGGTTCATCTCGCGGGTGGCGTGGGGATCGGTGGCGTGTTGGAACCGCCCGGTGCGGTGCCGATCATGGTGGGCGATGACGCGTTCATCGGCTCGCGGTGCATGGTGGTGGCGGGCGCGCGAGTGGGGACGGGCGCGGTACTCGGTGCGGGAACGATCCTGTCCGGGACGATCCCGGTGATCGACGCCGAGACCGGCGACGAGATCTCGCGCGGCATCGTGCCGGATTGGTGTGTTGCGGTGAGTGCGACCCGTCCCCGCACGTTCCCCGGCGGCGAGTTCGGCATGCCGTGTGCATTGGTGATCAAACGCCTCACCGAGGGCGAACGGCACGACAAGTCCGGCCTCGAATCCCTCCTCCGCGAGAGTGGCGTCGCGACGTGAGCTCATAGTGGATCTGCTCGCAGCGACGGAACGGCTGTGCGCGATTCCGTCGGTGAGTCGACACGAGACCAGAATCGCCGACGCGATCGAGCGCCAATTGCGCGCCGACGCCGGGTCGCTCGACATCGAGCGCGTCGGCGACAACATCGTGGCGCGGTCACGGTTCGGACGAGCACAGCGAGTGGTGCTCGGTGGGCATTTGGACACGGTGCCGCCGAACGAGAATCAGTCGCCCCGGCGTGATGGTGACACCCTGCACGGATTGGGCACCGCCGACATGAAAGGCGGTCTGGCGATCATGGTCGCGATCGCCGCCGCGGTCGGCGCCCACCCCGATCGGGCGCGCTTCGACGTGACGTTCATCTTCTACGTGGGTGAGGAGATCGCCGAGGAGTGGAACGGTCTGCGCGCGCTCTTCGCGGATCGCCCCGAGTTGGTGGCGGGGGATCTGGCGGTCCTCCTGGAGCCCACCGAGGGGTGGGTCGAGGCGGGCTGTCAGGGCACACTGCATCTGCGCGCCACCTATCGCGGCGCCCGTGCCCACACGGCGCGGCCGTGGATGGGCGAGAACGCGATCCATCGTGCCAGCGCAGCGTTGACCCGGCTCGCCGCCGCGGACCCGGGCCCGGTGGACGTCGACGGACTGGAGTTCCGCCAGGCGCTCCAAGTGGTGGCGGTCGAGGGTGGTATCGCCAACAACGTGGTGCCGGACGTGTGCACGCTCACGGTGAATCGCCGGTTCGCGCCGAGCCTCACCGTGGCCGCGGCCGAGGCCGAGACTCGCGCGCTTCTCGCCGACGCCGATGACATCGAGGTGGTCAACGCCTCCGCGGCGGCGCCACCGAATCTGTGGAACCCGCTCGTCGCGGAACTCGTCGGCGCGTTCGATCTCGGCGTCCGACCCAAGTTGGGTTGGACCGACGTGGCGCGATTCGCGGCGCACGGCATCCCGGCGCTGAACTTCGGACCGGGTGATCCGACGATCGCGCACACCGCCGGCGAGTTCGTCACCCGTGAGTCGCTCGACGGCTGCTACGCCGTCCTCGCCCGATATCTCGGTGTCGCATGATTGACATCGAACAACTGTGAGACAAGCAGGGGGACAATCTTGAGTTTGGACATCGAAACCCACGGCGATGTGCGCATCGTGCGGTGGGACGACGGCGAGAACCGGGTCAACCTCGACTCCATGACCGAGTGGCACGCCGTGCTGGACCAGCTCGACGCGATCGACGGGCCACTCGCGGTGGTGGTGATCGGCACCGGCAAGTTCTTCTCGAACGGTCTGGATCTCGATCGCTTCGTGCTCGATCCCGACGAAGCGGGACCGACCGTCGAACTCCTGCACCAGTTGTTCGGACGGATGCTCCTGTTCCCCGGCTACACCGTGGGCGCGCTGAACGGGCACACCTTCGCCGCGGGTGCGATGTTGTCCTGTTGTTTCGATGCCCGGGTGATGCGCTCCGACCGCGGCTACTGGTGTCTGCCGGAGGTGGACCTCGGACTACCGCTCAGCGAGGCGATGGCCGCGGTGGTGACGGCGCGGCTCCCGATGGAGGCGGCTCAGGACGCGATCCTCACCGGACGCCGATATGGCGCCGAGGACGCGCAGGCGTTGGGGATCGTCACCGACACGAGCGACGAGGACCGGCTGCTCGATGTGGCCATCGACCTCGCCGCGCCGATGGCCGGGAAGAACCGGCGGGTGATCGGCGAACACAAGCGGTTGCTGTTCGGCGCCACCGCTGCGCTCTGCGGCATCAGTTCGAACCCGGCCTGACACCGATCGGTCACGAGCGATTGCGCGCAAGACTCACAGGCGGCGCATCACCGTGACGACCTTGCCGTAGATGGTGACCTCGTGGGGCGCGAACTCCATGTCCTCCAACGCGGGGTTGGCGGGGCGGAGAATGATCCGCGCCTTTTTCCTCATGTAGGTCTTGACCGTGGCCTCGTCGCCCGGAATTCCGGCGACGACGATGTCACCGTGCTCGGCCGTGAGTTGTTGGCGTACGACCACGTAGTCACGGTCGAAGATGCCGGCGTCGATCATCGAATCGCCGCGGACCCGCAACATGAAGAGGGTCCCGCCACCGGTGAGATCCTCGGGGAGCGGCATGGTCTCTTCGATGTTCTCGGCTGCGAGCACACCGGTACCGGCGGCGACGTCACCGATGAGCGGGACGTGCACCACGGGCCGACGATCCACGATTGCACCTGTGCCGGGCTCGAAGCACACCTCGATGGCCCGCGGCTTGCTGGGGTCCCGCCGCAGATACCCCTTCTCCTGAAGCGCCGCGAGGTGCGCATGCACCGTCGAACTCGACGAGAGCCCGACGTGATCGCCGATCTCGCGCACGCTGGGCGGGTAGCCCCGGTGGCGGACTTCGGCGTCGACGAACTCGAGCACCTGGCGTTGACGGCGGGTGAGGGGCGCAGCTTCGCTCATGGCCGTGACGATAACACGAGCAGGCGTTCGGAGCAAACAACTGTTCGAAGAACGCTTGACAGCGAACGAGCGTTCGTGATGTAGTGAGGGGCCCGAACGAGCGTTCGCCACACGCGACGAATGCGAAAACGCCTGCGATATGGGGGCCAGAGGGAGTGTCACACCCTCGTGGTTTGATCGCCGAGTCGTCCGAGCCACCCCGATTCCAGAGATGGAGGATCCACATGGCAGCAGTCATGATCACCGCCAGTTGCGCCAGGTCCAGTAGTCCCGCCCATTCCGCCAGCCGCCCCGCCGGTCGCCCTGCCGGTCGCCCTGCCGGTCGCGCCGCGGAGGCGACCCCGCGGCGCCGGCTCGTCGCCGTGCCGGACGTCGCCCCTGGCGTCCGGCCGGCGCAGCGGACTTCGGCACGGCGGGTTTCGGCGGGCACCTTCCGGCGCCGCCGGATCGGTGTGGTGCTCGGATTCGTGGCCGCGCTCGCCGTCGCCGGGCAGGCGGGCGCGTCGTTCGGGGAACCGTCCGCGGCCGGGCCCGAGCGCGCCCCGTCGGTGCAGCGCTACGTCGTCCGAT
This sequence comes from Acidimicrobiia bacterium, assembly GCA_031422675.1. Taxonomy (GTDB): domain Bacteria; phylum Actinomycetota; class Acidimicrobiia; order IMCC26256; family JAENVU01; genus JAENVU01. The sequence continues at coordinate 35,207 of JANPMG010000042.1, forward strand.
CCGGCGACTCGCTGTGGTCGGCGGCCACCCGGCTCGCGCCGGGCGCGGACCCGCGTGCGGTGGTGGACGCGTTGGTGAAGGTGCGCGGCAGCGGACCGGTGATGCCGGGTGAAGTGCTGCGCTGGCAGCGGTAGTGGTCGGCGGGCCCCGCGGATCCCCGGTGGTTGACGCCCGGTGGTTGACGCCGGTGGTTGACGCCCGGTGGTGGAGGCGGCGCGTGCGAGCAACGGAAGCGGACGGAGGCCGGCCTCATCTCGGGCCGGTGCGGCTACGTTGCGAGCAATGCGCTGTCCCTACTGCTCGGAACACTCGGACAAGGTTGTGGACTCGCGGACCGCGGCCGACGGCGATGCGATTCGGCGCCGGCGCGAATGCCGATCGTGCGGTCGGCGCTACACCACCTACGAGCGGCTCGAGCCGATCGCGCTCGTCGTCCGGAAGCGATCGGGGACCACCCAGCCGTTCGACCAAGCGAAGCTCGCACGGGGGATCGCGCAGGCGACGGCGGGGCGCGCGGTGGCATCGGATGCCGTGGACACCATGGCCGACGAGTTGGCCGAGTGGGCGCGAACCCAGGGCGCCCAGATCACGAGCGATGCCCTCGGGCTCGCAGTCCTCGAACGGCTCCGACCGCTGGATCCGGTCTCGTACCTGCGGTTCGCGTCGGTGTACAAGCAGTTCGACGACCTGGCCGACTTCGAAGCCGAGGTGGTCGAGCTCCAGAAGGCCTCCTCGACCGGAGCGCCCGAGGCGTCCGGGGTGCCCGAGATGCCGGCGGTGCTCGAGCTCCGAGACCTGCCCCCGCGCGAATCACCCGAACCGGAACGCTCGTAACACCTCCGATTCGCGTTTGTGCAGGTCATCGCCGAATCTCGCGATCCGACCCATCTGGCGTTGACACGCTCGAACTCCAGTGATGTAATTCATCCTCCATATCGCGGTAGATGTGAGTTCAACCACAAGATGTTGTGGTCGCTGCCGGAGATGGGGAAACACCACAACCGCACGGGCGGAATGCACGACAGGCCACCACACCGGGGGGTCTGCAGGCTTGGAAAAGGGGAACAGCTTCATGGCGATGGCGCCGGAACAGGTTGGAATCGGAATCCGTCGGTACTTCACCCGCGAGGGTGAGCACCCCTACGACGGGTTGACGTGGGAGCGGCGCGAAGCGCGCATCACCAACTACAAGGACGGCACCGACGCCTTCTTCCAGCCCGAGGTGGAGTTCCCGACCTCATGGTCGCTGAACGCCACCAACATCGTCGCCCAGAAGTACTTCCGCGGCACGCTCGGCACCGCCGAGCGCGAGTGGTCGCTGCGCCAGGTCATCGATCGCGTCGCGGACACGATCACCGATTGGGGAGTGCGGGACGGTTACTTCACCGACGACGAGGAAGCCGTCGCCTTCCGTGACGAGCTGAAGTTCATCCTCGTCACTCAGCGTGCCGCCTTCAACTCGCCGGTCTGGTTCAACATCGGCGTGAAGGACGTACCGCAGCAGGCGAGCGCGTGTTTCATCCTTGCCGTCGAGGACACGATGGACGGCATCCTCAACTGGTACCGCGAGGAAGGCACCATCTTCAAGGGAGGGTCCGGCTCAGGCATCAACCTCTCCAACATCCGCTCCAGCGCCGAGGGCCTCAAGGGTGGCGGTACCGCGAGCGGTCCCGTGAGCTTCATGCGCGGCGCAGACGCATCGGCCGGCACAATTAAGAGCGGGGGAAAGACCCGTCGAGCAGCGAAGATGGTGATCCTCAACGCCGATCACCCGGACATCGAAGAGTTCATCTGGTGCAAGACCCATGAGGAGCGCAAGGCGCATGCGCTCGCGGCCGCCGGGTTCGACATGGACCTCGACGGCAAGGACAGCCACTCGATCCAGTACCAGAACGCGAACAACTCGGTGCGGGTGACCGACGAGTTCATGCGCTGCGTCGTGGACGACAAGGACTGGGATCTGAAGTCGGTCACGAGCGGCGACCCGATCCGCACGGTGCGCGCCCGGGATCTGATGCGACAGATCTCCGAGGCGTCGTGGGCGTGTGCGGACCCCGGCATGCAGTTCGACACCACGATCAACAGGTGGCACACGGCACCCAACAGCGGCCGCATCAACGCCAGTAATCCTTGCTGCTTTGTTGGTGAAACACTCGTTGCTACTTCGGCGGGTGTTCTCCGATTCGAGCTGCTCGAGAAGATGAACGCAGCTGGCGAGGCGCTGCCGGATGCGCAGACTTTTGATCGCGACTCGAGTCGTCACACGCTGCGATCGATTCGGAAGGTATGGGTCGCGGGCTACACGAACGAACTTGTCGAGGTACGCACCAGCCACGGCGTCGTTCTTCGTTGCACCCCGGAGCACCGCTTTCTCACGAGCCGCGGCGACTACGTCGAGGCGAAGGCGCTGACGTCCGGTACGCCGCTTCGGGCGGTCGGTGACGACGGTCGTGGAGTGTCCGATTCCGTCGAGACGGTCGAAGCCATCACACTCGAGCAGCCGGTTCCGGTATACGACCTCGAGGTGGAAGGCACGCATAACTTCGGTGTTTCGGGCGACTCGTCGCAGTTGGACCATTCGCTCATCGTTCACAACTCGGAGTACATGCACCTCGACAACTCGGCGTGCAACCTCGCGAGCATCAACCTGCTCAAGTACATCGGCGAGAACGAAGCGTTCGACGTGTCGGCGTACCGTCACACCGTCGAGGTGATGTTCACCGCGCAGGAGATCCTCGTCGGCAACGCCGACTATCCGACTCAGGCGATCGGCGACAACAGCCGGAAGTTCCGCCAGCTCGGCCTCGGCTATGCCAACCTCGGGGCGCTGCTGATGGCCCAGGGCCTCCCGTACGACTCGTCGGCCGGGCGGGCGTGGGCGGCGGCACTGACCGCGCTGATGACCGGACACGCGTACGCCACCAGCGCGCGCACTGCGGGTCGCATGGGACCGTTCGCGGGGTACGCCGAGAACGAAGACGCGATGCTGAACGTGTTGCGGATGCACCGGGCCGAGACCGCCAAGATCGACGAGGAGCTGGTGCCGCCGGAGTTGCTCTCCGCCGCGCAGCAGAGCTGGGACGAAGCCGTCGAACTCGGCGAGCAATACGGGGTACGAAACGCCCAATCTACCGTTCTCGCGCCAACTGGGACTATTGGGTTAATGATGGATTGTGACACCACTGGCATCGAGCCCGACCTCGCGCTCACGAAGGCGAAGAAGCTCGTCGGTGGCGGGACGATGTTCATCGTGAACCAGACGATCCCGCGCGCGCTGCGCCAGCTCGGATACTCCGAAGCTCAGGTCGACGGCATCATCAACCACATCGACGAGCACAAGTCGATCATCGGTGCACCGAGCTTCAACCCCGAGCACCTGCCGGTGTTTGCGTGTTCGATGGGCGACAACACGATCCACTACATGGGCCATGTGTCGATGATGGGTGCGGTGCAACCGTTCATCAGCGGCGCGATATCAAAAACTGTGAACATGCCCGAAGAGGCGACGGTCGAAGAAGTGGAGCAGCTCCACATCGAAGCGTGGAAGATCGGCATCAAGGCCGTCGCGCTGTACCGGGACAACTGCAAAGTCGGTCAGCCGCTGTCCACCCAGAAGAAGGCCGGTGCAGACGCGCCGGTCGCGCTCGAGGGGGGCACGATCATCGAGTCCACGCCCGAGCGCATCGTCGAGCGGGTGGTCGAGCACGTGATCGTGCAGGAGCCGGTTCGTCAGAAGCTGCCGCGGGTGCGGTCGTCGAAGACGTTCTCGTTCCGGGTCGCGGATTGCCACGGGTACGTGACCGTCGGCGAGTTCGAGGACGGGCGGCCGGGTGAACTCTGGCTCAACGTGTCGAAGCAGGGTTCCACGCTCTCGGGGATCATGGACGCGTTCGCGATCTCGGTGAGCCACGGACTCCAGTACGGCGTGCCACTCGAAGCGTTCTGTGACATGTACACGAACATGCGCTTCGAGCCCGCGGGGATGACCGACGACCCGGACATCCGGTTCGCCACCAGCCTCGTGGACTACATCTTCCGCCGCCTCGCGGTGGAGTACCTGCCCGAGGAGAAGCGCCGCGAGTTGGGCATCCTCACGATCAGCGAGCGGCTCCAGCCGACGCTGCCCGGCGTGGAAGAGGCCGTGGACGCGCAGTTCACGGACAAGCTGGAGTTGCTCCCGTCCGACGACCGTGCCCCTGCGGCCCCTGCGGCCCCGGCGGCTCCGGCGGCGCCCGCAGCCCCGGCGGCACCCACCGCGGCGGCACCCACGGCGGCGGCACCACCGGCACCACCGGCGGCGGAGAAGCCCGTCGCACGCGAGCGTGAGCACGTGCTCTGTTACGTGTGCGGCGACATCATGCAGCGTGCGGGTTCCTGCCACGCGTGCCCGAGCTGCGGTGCCACCAGCGGCTGCTCGTAACTGCCGAGTCGGCACTGAATCCCGGCCGCGTCGCCGCTGATCGGGACGGAGCCGCGAATTCCACGACGCGTTCGATCGGGGCGTCCACTTCGCAAGAAGTGGACGTCCCGCTCGCGTTGCGCGGGCGTTGCCCTGATCAACCGCCTGGCAGGATCACCGCATGGCGATGACCTACGGCATCCATCTACCCCAGTACGGACGGGTCGCCAGCGGCGATGCGGTGGTGCGCGCGGCCCGGCATGCGGAGGATCTCGGGTTCCGCGATGTGTGGGTGAGCGACCACATCGTGCATCCGGCCGAGCAAACGTACCCGTCGCCCTTCCTCCTGGACCCGTTCGCCACGTTGAGCTGGGCGGGCGCGGTCACCACGCGGGTTCGCCTCGGCACGAGCGTGCTCGTCGTCCCCCAGCACAATCCGGTGTGGCTCGCCAACCACCTGGCGAGTGTCGACGCGATGAGCGGCGGGCGCCTGATCGTCGGGGCCGGTGTCGGGTGGAGCAAGCGCGAGTACGAGGCGCTCGGGCAGTCGTTCGAGACCCGGGGCCGGCGCATGGACGAGACCCTCGATCTGTTCCGTGCCGCGTGGCGGGACGACCCGGTGACGTTCGACGGTGCCGGGCATCACCTCGACGCGATCCGGTTCCTTCCCAAGCCCGTCGGTGAGATCCCGATCTGGATCGGCGGCGGGGTCGAAGCGTCGTTCCAGCGCGCGGTCGAAAAGGGCGACGGCTTCCACATCGTGGGCCTGAAGCCACCCGAGGTGGTCCCGATTGTGGCGCGTCTGCGACGCGACCGGCCGGAACCCTCGTTCACTATCTCGGCCCGGACGGGCTGGGATCCGCAAGGGATGGACCGGGGTCTCATCGCCGATGAGAGCGCGGCGTTCGAGGCCGCGGGCGTCCAGCACATGGTTGCGGCGCCGTGGCAGAAGGACCTGGGCGCCTGGTTGCGATCGATGGACCTGCTGGCCGAGATCGTCCGCCCGGGTTGACCGATCCGCGATTCATCGGTGGGACGTTTGCCTCTACCCGATCGACGCCGCGGAGCCCACGGTAGGAGGATGAACTGGGACCTCCCCGAGCTTGACGCACGATTCGAGGGCGACGCGACGCTCGATGGTTCCGGCGCCACCGGCCTGGAACACCTCCGCGCACCAGAGTGCTTTCGCTTGGCGGCCCGCCGCCCCGTCGGACGGGTTGCGCTGTCGATCGACGCGTTGCCGGCCGTGGTCCCGGTGAACTTCTGCTTCGTCGGCTACGACGTTGTGTTTCGGACGGCGTCGATGACCAAGTTCGCGGCGGCCCTCCGCGGCGCCGTGGTCGCGTTCGAGGTCGACGACTTCGAGCCAGTCGGACACCGGGGCTGGAGCGTGATGATCATCGGAGCGGCATCCGAGATCTCCGAGGATGAGCTTGCCAAGATCGAGCCGTTGCCGGTACGGCCATGGGCGCAGGGAACCCGAGACCTCGTCGTCCGGATTCGTACCGAACGAGTGTCGGGCCGACGGATCACCACGGCGCCGATCACGTAGGCACCCCGGCGAGGGCTCGGCCGGCATCGTCGTCTCCATCCCGACGTTGGCGACTCGGCGGCGAGGCGGACGGTTCCCGGTTCGTTACAGGTACGCACGTTCGTGGTACGCCCAGGGATCGTCCGGCGAGTGGAGCACTCGGCCGGTGATCGAGAACGGCTCGATGACAAGCCAGGCGTCACGTTCGGCGGCGAGCCACGGATGGGGATCGAATCGCTCACGGAAGCCCGCGGCCTCCGGGTCGACGCGCGCCAATGTGCCGCGCACGAGCACGGACCAGGCGCCGTGTTGTCCGGGGTCGATGTCATCGATCTCGAACGCCACCGGCCTCGGAACTTGGTCGATCACGTTGCCCGGTCGCGTGCGCAGCGCGAGCCAGGTCACGCCGAGCGATTCCACGAGCCGGTAGTTGACGGGCAGCACGATCGGATACTCGGCCGCGGTGACGGCCAGCCGTCCCACGGCATGGGATCGCAAGCGCGCCAAGCATGCGTCGAGGTCCAGTTCTTCGGCCCAGGTCTCATCCATGGAACTCCCTCATTGGTCGGTGCGCCTGCCATCCGGTGGCTCGGATCGTTGGGCGCCGGAGTCGTCGGGCAACATCGCCGCGAACAGGGCCGCGTAGTGCTCGAGGTGGGTGTCGCCGAGAAACTGGCGGTGGGCCCGTTCGTAGGCATTGACACTGATCGTGGCGGCGAAGGCCTCGTCGGCGAGGAGTTTGTTGATCGCCGCACCGAAACTCTCGAGGTCGCTCGGGTCGTCGATGAGGAGACCATGGATTTCGTCGTCGATCTGGTCAACGATGCCACCCACCCGGCTGGCAACGACCGGGCTGTGTTTCCACATCGCCTCGACGACGGTGAGCCCGAACCCCTCGGCGAGGCTCTTCTGGGTCACGACGGTCGCGTATCGCTGCAGCGCGTTGACGATGATTGCGGCTTCGTCGGGATCGGTCATCGGGACGCACGCGAGGTGGATGCGCGTCCGTGAGGCACGCGGCAACTCGTGCCAGGCGGCGATGCATTCGTCGAGCACGGCGGCGCCCTCCGGATCGTCCGTGACGCCGTACACCTCGGGACCGACCAGCATCAGGTGCGCGCCGAACGACCGGTCCACGTGTTCGGCAAACGCGCGCAGCACGCCGACCATGTCTTTGATCCGATCCCACCTCGAAAGTTGTACGACGAGTGGTGTCTCAGGGGTCGGTGGTGGTCCGGTCTGGAGGATGTCGACGCGCCGATCGACGCGGCCGGGCGAACCGTCGCGCCGGCGAAACGTCGCGGGGTCCGCTGCGCTGCCGCCGCCGACGAGTCCGACGTACTGCAGGATCGAGCGGGCTGCTTCGGGCGTGAGGGGCGCGTTCTTGGCACAGAAGGGATCGATCGACGGCGTGATCACGTACAGCCGGTCTCGGTCGATCCACTCCGGCGCGAACTCGGCGCGGGTGAACACGAACGCGTCGACGGCCTCGAGGTAGGGCCGGAGGAAGGCCCACCCGATTTCGGTGGCGGGGTTCGGCGTGTCCCGGCCCACGTGACAGCGCCAGACGACC
>JANPMG010000043.1:0-10219 GCA_031422675.1 Acidimicrobiia bacterium
GTCGGATCGATTGAGTGGGCTCGGAGCGTGGCTCCCAGACGTTCCGGGAACCGGTCGATGACGGTGGTAGTAGGAGCAAGCGGGACGAAGACCGGGAGGAGTGTCGTCTCGTTGACGAACAGCGCGACTGCGGCTTCCAGAACAGAACCGTCGCGTACCAAGCACCGAGCGCAGTCGTGGATCGGGTGGCTGCCGAATCGGGCTGCTCACGAACGCGATCGCGCGGCTTCTTCGTCGCGTGAACAACGAACATGAACGTCCCGGACCTATGGAACGCGTGTCGTCACGCCGAGCGTCGTCGCGTTCGCGAGCCTGACATCGAGCGTGATCAACGCGGCGTGCAGATGCCTCGCTATCACGACGTACAACGCGTCGCCGATCGTGACGTTGTGACGGAGCGCCCAGGCTTCTGATGCGAGAGTTCGGACCGAAGCGCGACGGGTGGGAAGCGCGAGAAGACGGTCGACTGTGGCCATCGCTTGAGTGGGCGTGACGACGCCGCGGAGTTCCAAGCGGCGAATGGCTGCTTCGACTTCGACGTAGAAATGTTCCGGCACCCAGAACGTGGACCCGTCGATAGCGGTCCCAACGCGACGGCCGGCCGCGCTGTGGAGTAGCAGCTCGACGCACGCGGAGGCGTCGAGCACGATGGGCGTCACCGCTCGCCGTGCTCCCGGAGTTCACGAATCAGATCTGTCACAACCCCGTCGCCGAGTTCGATCGGGTCGAGCTCTTCGAGGCTTGCGAGCCACGTTTGGACCGCGCCAGGGGAGGTGTCGGTGCCGTCTTCGATAGGGACGATCACAGGATCAATCTCGAAGTCTTCGGTGCGCCGGGCCATTCAAGAATCCTACCGCCGACCTGAGACCACGATGCCCGGGATGCCAGCGTTCTCCTCAGCGTTGAAGTAGATCACCCAGCGCTGAGCGGCCCTGTTGCAAGGCGTCACGTGCCGGGTCGCGGTCGGAGCTTCACGCCCGCGTTCATGAGTGCGAGTCGCACGGTAGACGGATTGACTCCTCAGACAGCGCCGACCTGCGCGAGCGAGCAGCGGCGCGTGCGCGCCTGACGAAGGTTGGCCCTACTGCTCGAAGTCGACGTCGACGCGCACGATCTCGATGGTCCCGTCGACGTTCAGCTGACCGATGACCGCGAAGGCGTGCACGAGGGTCCCGTTGCTGATCAGGATCCGGTAGTCGCTGCGCTGGGCGATGAGTCGTGGGAGACCGTCGAAGCGGGTCGCGAACACCTCGAGGATCTCGACGAGCTCGAAGGTGAGGAAGTCGTTCGCGGAAGGGCGCCCCTCCGGTCCGCGCTCCGGACCGAGGATCGCGTCGAGCCGATCAAAGACCTCGTGCGCGACCCGAACCGGCCTTCGTACTTCGTCGCTCACTCCGCCGGCTGGTGCTCTTCCTCGGCGATTCGTGCCTCGGCCCACTGACGAGCGCGCGTCACGAGTGACTCCGGCGCATCGTCGAGATCCCACACGATGCTCGCTTCGAATGCGGCCGAGCGCTCGGCGGGCGTCATCTGCTCCAGTTCCGCTGCGCTGATCGTGCGACGTTCCACGAAGCACACCCTACCTGTGCGGTGTGACCACGAGGCCGGCGATGGCATCGAGCATCGCGTCGTCGGGGTGTGAAAGCCATCCGATTTCCTCCGCTGCCGTTGTGGCTTCCACAACGCTTGGCTTGTTAGCGGCATAGTGCGGCACGACTCAGGGGTGGATGGTGGCCACCGAGAAGCCGAGCGAGCGGACGATCCGCATGTCGCGACGCGCACGGACCTGAGAGTCTGGTGTCATGGCTGACTCCATCAAACAGGTCCTTGCCGAGTACCTCGACGACGAGCGCGCCCGGTTGGCTCCCAAGACGTTCGGGAACTACGAGAACGTCATCGAGCTCCTCGAGCACTCGCTGAATGGGTACGCGTACCAGTCGCTGGACCAGCGCGACCTCGAGCGGTGGGAGCGCGCGTCCGACGCGGGGAACGAAGAAGCCTTCTGCGAACTATTCGGCCCTGACAAGATCCCGGAGCACCTCGGTGAGTTCCTCGGTTACTTCATGGTCCGGAAGGTGATGGCAGGCGCGGAGCTGCTCCGCGCATCGGGCACGGTCACGAAGAAGCTCGCAAAGTGGCTCGGAAGTCACGGATACGTCACAGACGATCAGGTGGCCGACGCCACCGAACGCGGCACGGACGCTGCGCGCGACCTCCCACGCGCGGAGAAGCTGGCGGGTCTGCTCGACGAAGAGGCACGGAAGCTGCCGCGGTTCGATCAGGAAGCCGTCGGCGACGAGGACTGGATCGAGGATTACCTCGTGATCGATCGCGTCGAGCCCGGTTCGATCTGGTTCGACGGTGCGGGTCCCGTCAAGGTGGCCAAGACCTCGAGCGACCTCGCACAACCAGGGTGGTCGGTCAACATCGTGCTCGCTCGGCTGAGCGGCGCGTGGCGCATCGTCGAGGTCGGGAACGTGTACCCGTAGCCGACGACGGAGACCGACGGCCTTGCACGGCCGTGAACTCGGCAGCCTTGACCCATGACGTCCTCGGTCGCAAACGAAGCCAGCTCCTCCGGAGGAGCTTGCAACCCACCACTGGGTCTGCGTAGAAGTAGCGGCCACCAGTTGCACGCCGCAATCACCATCCCCCTCGGGAGGCAGCATGTCCCAGGTCCGTGTCCACAACTTCTCGATCTCCCTTGACGGGTTCGGGACGGGCGACGGCCTCACGTTCGACGCCCCGTTCGGGCACGCCGGCCATCGTCTGCACGAGTGGATGATGGCCACCCGATTCGGGCGCCCGATCATGGGTCAGACCGGTGGCTCGACCGTTGTCGACAACGCGTTCGCGGAACGCTTGGACGTCGGGTTCGGCGCGGAGATCATGGGCCGGGGCAAGTTCGGCCCGCAGACCGGCCCGTGGACCGACCTCGGCACCGACGACGAGTGGCGCGGTTGGTGGGGGCCGAACCCGCCGTTCCACACGCCGGTGTTCGTGCTCACCCACCACACGCGCCCGTCGATCGAGATGAAGGGCGGCACCGTGTTCCACTTCGTCGACGCCTCTCCGCAGGAGGCGCTCGATCTCGCCCGGGAGGCAGCCGGCGACCTCGACGTGCGCATTGGCGGAGGCGTGTCGGTGGTCCGTGATTTCCTCGCCGCCGACCTCATCGACGTGATGCACGTCGTGCAGGTGCCGATCCTGCTCGGCCGCGGGGTTCGCCTGTGGGACGGCGTCGAGGGTGTCGAGGAATGCTACGACGTCGAGGCAGTCTCGTCACCGAGCGGCGTCACCCACCTGACCTTCACCCGCCGATGACCGATTCAGGCGCAGGCCCGGCAAGGTCGTTCGAGACCGGTGGGCCACCGGCCAACATCGGTCGACGTCGTCGACGCCGCCGACCACGCCGTCCAGGCTCGATCACGGAACCGCAAGCCACACGAGCGTCAGAAGAGCTCATTCATTTTTCTCACGCGGTGGGCACTGCGAGCGCCCGTCTATAACCCGAGGGCTTGGCGAATGCGGTCGGGGTCCATCACCCCGGCGTCCGAGGCGTCCGGAACGGGGAAAGTGGCGAGCAGCTGCTCGACCTGTTCTCTTCCGATGGGGTCGGTGACTGCGTCACGGGGTGTGCGTCCACCGAGCGCGGGGATCGATTCGTCGAGCCAGCGCCGTTCGTAGTCCGCCATCATTTGGGCCATGACTTCCCGGACCGCCGGGTCGTTCGGGTCCATCATGCCGGTGGGTGTCTCGGGATCGTGGTCGGCGATGGCATCGTCGAGTGAACGGACGTCGTCGTCGATGAATACGGCACTCGGCAGTGCCATAGCGATGGTGAGACGAACCATCTCGGCGCGTTCTCGGGAGTTGACTTCGGCGACGAGCTGGTCGCCGTCGAGCTTCAGCATGGCGACGATCGTGTCCGGCGGTTCCGGCCGAGACTGGGTCATGTGCCACGACGATCCATCGTCGCCCGGGTCGAGTCCGGCGCCGCGCAAGGCGGCGTCGACACCGCCCGGATCTCCGATGTGCCAGCGGATCGTGTGCAACTCGAGGTCGTGGCCGTCGGTGTTGCTCATGCGCGGCGGACGGAAGAGTTGACCCAGGAACTCGGCGAGGAGATCGACATCCTGGCTGGCGATCGTGTCGAGCAGCTCGGGCACCGCTTCCCGCGGGATTTCGATGAATCCGCTGAACGCGCGATACGTGTCACCGACCGGCAACGGCCGTCCGAGCATGAGCGCGCCGACACGAGTGCGGTCGCTCGGGTGGGTATTGACGACGGTGATGGTGTCGCCGGTCCCGATATTGAAGAGCTCGAGCCGGTCGCCGTCGACCCTCAGAATCTCAAATGCGGCGCGATCGACGAGGGTCCACTGCGAGGCCAGTAACACCTCGTCGTCCGGAAGCAGCTCGTGCCGCGAGGCAAGGAACTCGTCGAAGATCCCGTCCTCATGCAACGCGACGTCGAGAACGAATGGCGCTTCGAGCAGCTCCTCGTACAGACGGATCGAATCCGAGGGGTCCGCCATTGCTTCGGCCAGCCACGACACGGAATCAGACTTCCGCAACTCCAGAAACCGCTTTGCCTTCTCGAAGAGCCAGGAGGATCGGTCGGCAAGTGGGTGCCGTTCCTGTCCGAGGTGGCGCGCCTTGTACTTGCGTCCGGATCCGCAGGGACAGGGATCGTTGCGCCGGGCCGCCGGGCCTGGTCGGTGAAGCGCAAACCCGGCGAACTCGTCGAGCAACTGCGCGGCCCGATCGACGAGATCGTCATCGTCGTCCTCTTCGTTCTCGTCGCGGACGCGATCGACGAGCCCGGCGCGGTCGAGCAACGCGTACCCGCTGCTCGCGTCTCCCCGATCGGACGCGAACGCCGCCGCGTCGAGTACCGCAGGGAGATGGGTGCACGAGCCGGTGACCGCCTCGGTGAGCAGACGCGATGCTCCACGGGCGTCACCCGTCCAGTCGAGACATCGCGACCGCAACCAGATCACACCGATCGGTGTCGCCGGTGTGAGGCGATCGTTGAGTCCATCCGCAAAGGTCGCGACGGCCTCCAACGAGATGTCGCGGCGGCGACACTCCTTCCAGAAGGCCTCGGCGATCTCGCCGTCTCCCAACACGGCGGCGAACCCCGCCGCCCTCGCGTCGCGTTCATGGTCATCCGCACCGAAGCCGAGGGGTTCTTCGCTGAGGAATCCGTCGAGCGCGTCGAGCAGGAGGGTCAGCTGTTCCGTCTGCCCCGCGCTAATCCGGTTCATAACCCGCAACCGGTTGCCGGCCTGCCAGGCACGTAGTGCCGCCCAGTCGAACCCGGCCTCGGCGATGATCCCCGACCGTTCGACGAGGCCGGCCGCGAGGTACAGCTCGGTCAACGGCGCGATCGGTGTGCCGACGAACGCTTCTCGCTCCTGTACCAGCGCTTCGAGCATCGGACCGGAGCCCGAAATGAACCGACCCGGTGGCGGTTCGCGATCGTCGAAAAGTCGGCGTTCGGACTCGATCTCTCGACCGAAACCTTCGCGCGTCAACGCGATGTGGCGCTCGCTCGGGGTCGGAGGGTTTGCGCAGCGCGACCACGACAACGCGCCATCGATCACTCTGACTGATGCCCAACCGCCCGCGATGTCGTCGAGCCAACCGTCCGGGCCGAACACGACGTCCGTGTCGACGTCGTCCAACCAGATGCCGTCGGTGACGAGTGCACCGAGACGCTCACCGGATTGGTCGACCAGGTCGACGCCTCCTTCGACGAGCCACCATCCGAGCGGGGACAACTGGGGGTGGGTGCGAACGAATCCTTCTTCGGCGTCATCGGCGTCGACCCACGCTGTCCACGTGGTGCCTTCGACGAGCGCAGGCACGAATACGACGCCGTCGACGACCTCGGCGAAGCGGGAATCGAACCGAAGCTCGCGGTCCATCCGGTGCCGCACCGACTCCGGCGAGCCTGCCGTGGGGTCGCGCTCCGCGATCGCACGTGCGATCGTGTCCTTGTCCATCGCCGCGGCGTCGAGCACCGCAATCATCGCTTCCCGGAGATCCTGATCGCCACGCATCGCCTGATCATTGCTCATGCGGTCCGGCACGCGTCCGTCTTCCGTCCTCTGCTCTCGACGTCCCGTAGCCAGGTCGAACACTGCCCGTCGGCGAATGTCGCAGCGACAACGCCCGCCCTAGTGTCCCCCGAACCCTGGAGAAGGAGCGAACGACGGTGGCGCTGGACCGACGACAGTTCTTGGTTGGATCGCTCGGTGTGGCCGGGGCGGCGGCGCTGGCTGCGTGCTCCAACAGCAATGGCAAGCGCGCAGGAACGCCGACCACGACTTCGGGGCGAGCGACGCCGTCGCCGACCGCGGCGAACGCGCTCGCCGCACCCGGCAGCGCGGGCTTGATCGACGAAGCTGTTTACCAGGCGCGGGTGTCGGAGTACCTGAAGGTGGCCACCGCGAAGTTCGATCCGAGCGACGCGACATCGATCGGTGCGCACTTGGTCGCCGCCCACCGCGACCCGGAGTTCGTGTGGACGCCGTCGGCCGTGACGGTCGAATCGCTCCAGCCGGTGTGGCAACGCATCGACGAGTGGCAGGACACCCGCGATTTCCGCTTGATGTACCTCCTGTGGGTTTTGCATCTGGCTGACCGTTCGTCGCCGATGACGACGATCGACACCAGAGTGATCGACGCCATCGAGCAGCGAATGGTCGAGAACCGTTACCGCTACGACGACCCCCTTCCCGCCGGTCGAGTCGACAACCTGTGGTTCTGGTCCGAGAACCACATCGCCATCGGACTCGTGAGCGAGTACCTCGCGGGCATGCGGTATCCCGATCGCACGTTCACGGTCACCGGTCTCACCGGCGCGGAACACGCCCGTCGATCGAAGCAACCGATTCTCGACTGGGTCCACGAGCGCGCGCGGTTCGGCTTCTTCGAGTGGCACAGCAACGTGTACATGCTCAAGAGCATGGCGCCGCTGCTCACGCTGGCGGACCTGGCCACCGATCCCGAGCTCGTCGTCGCAGCTGGGATGGCGCTCGATCTGTGTGTGCTCGACATGGCCGGCCACTGCCACGCCGGCACCTATACGGCACCGCGTGGCCGGACGTACGCAAAGGACAAGCTGATCCTGCGTGAGCCCACCTTCAACACGTTCAAGCTGTTCTTCGACGACACCGACGTCGAGTACGGCGACGGTCCGGACACCGGGGCCACCTACGTTGCCGCGTCGAAGCGCTATCGGCCCCCGCAAGTGCTGGTGGAGATGGCCGGCGACGCAAACCCGGGTGTCGTGCGGGAGCGGCACGGCATCTTCGTCGACGGTACGGCCCCGATCACGGCCAATCCGAAAGCGCCGTTCGGCTATTCGTTCGACGACCAGCAGGATCTCGCGTTCTGGTGGTCCCAGGGCATGCTCGGCACGTGGCAGATCACGGAGGCCGGTCTCAAAGCGGCGAAGCAGTTCCGTATTTTCGAGTCGACGTTGATGGCGCCGGTTGCGCAACTCGTCGCGTTGAACGGCGGTGATCCGGAGCGCATTCGGAAGTGGGAGCTCGCCAATCACGCCATCGTGAACTACGGCCACTTGCGGGAGGCCAACACCTACGGGTGGCGCAGCGACGCCGTATCACTCGCCACCGTCGTCGACCATCGCTTCGGGCAGATGCGGGACCAAATCCACACCTGGCAGGCGGCGGTGGATCCGGGTGCGGTGGTGTTCACCAATCATCCGCGCTCGGACCTGCCGGAACGACCCACGTGGGAAGCCGACGGCAGGCCCGGCTACTTCACCGGTGAGGCATCGATCCCGCGCTCCGCCCAACACGAGCGCACGGGGATTCATATCTACCAGCCGGCGTGGGATGCCTCGACCGACTCGCTGCTGTGGTCGGTGTTCGGATACCAGGACTACACGCATGCGTACGTGCCCCAGGATCGCTTCGACGACGTGGTGCGCGACGGGCATTGGACGTTCGCGCGCAAGGGTGACGGCTACATCGCGCTCTGGTCATGGCGTGAGCCGACGTGGCGCCAGTACGACCCGGCCAAGAATCCCACCGACGGTCAGACGCTGCCGTTCGACCTCGTCGCGCGCGGTGGTGCCGACAACGTGTGGATCGTCGAAGTCGGCGACCCCGGCGTGGCCAAGTCCTTCGCCGCGTTCATGCGAGGAATCACCAAGGCGACCCCGTCGGTCGTGCGCGACGACGCCGGTTTCACCATCGCGTGGAAGTCGCCGACGGCGGGCAAGGTCACGTTCGGATCGACGGCTCCCTTCACCGTCGGCGGCCGCGCTCGATCCCTCGACGAGTTTCCACGCCACGAGTCGCGGTGGGGGACCGTCGAACGGCTCTCGACGAAGTATGCGCTCCGCGGCGATCGCGCCACGCTTGCCCTCGATTTCGACAAGGGGGCCCGCTCGGTCGGGAAGCAGTAGATCGATCGAGCGTCCCTCCCGCCGGCGGGTGTGCCCTTCACACGATCGCGCAGCTTCTTCGTACCTCGAACGACGAGCACCGTCTCAGTCTCGCGTCGATCGGGTCGTGGCAACGATGCCGGGCCATGCCACCCGAGCGACTCACGGCGGTCCGTCGGGCCGGTGAGCTCGGAGTCGGTTCGAGCGAGTAGCAGCGCCACGGTTCTCAACCCCTATGCCCGGGTGGGCTCGTCGGCGAGTTCGGCCAGCCGCGCGAGTCCGCGCTCGGCGTGATCGGCGAGGCGGGTGGCCGCGGCCTGCACCGCGGGATCGTCGCGTTGGGACGGTTGGATACGCGCCGGGTTCAGCGCGCAGGCATTGGCCCACGCGGCGATGTCCGGCTCGGCTCCGTAGGTGCGGGCGGCAACGGTGCCGCGAGCTTGCATCTGCGCCCAGTTGGCCGGGTGGTCGGGGAGGGTGTTGGGCGGACACAACCGGTTGCGCTCGCGATCGTCGTCTCGGGTCGCCTCCACATAACCGGCCAGCGCGGCGCAGAAGCACGGGAAGCCGGCTCGAATCGTCTGGAGTCGGATCGCGTCGGGCGCCCAGACCGGCACCAGTGGCGGATACTGCAACCCGGAGGCGGCGCAGTGCACGACGAGTGAGCCGGGCGCCAATGGCACCGAGCCGCCGTCCAGGACGATCTCGCTCCGAGTCACGTGCTTGATGTGCCCCCTGCGGACGACGTTCTCGACGGTGCGCAGCAGATCGAGCTCCCACGCGCCGAGCGTCGGCGTCTTGGCCATGGTGGGGATCACATCCCGGTCGATCCGGAACATCACGTCGTCCGCTTCGAGACGCAGGAAGAGATCGTCGAGCGACTCGGCGGCCGCGGCCGCAGCCATGGTCGCCGCAGCCAGGCCGAGCGCCACGGCCGGGTCGGGTTGCACGAGCGCGCGGTTCAGCATCCACGGTTCACGCGAGCGAATCCAGACGATGCGGTCCGGCGTCACTCCGTGGGTCAACAACCACACGATCGCGTCAGTGGCGGTCTTGCCGGAACCGACGATCACGTAGCGCTTTGGCGCGGCGGTCAACCGGGCGAGCTCGTTGATCGCAACGACGGGGACGTCGTCCGCAACACCGAACGGCGGGGGTGTCGTTGCGGGTACCGTCGGCGACAGATACGTGGCATCGACCACGCGCCGGCGCACGTCGATTCCCACGGTCTCGCCCGAGACGCGAGACGTCACGAGATGCGCGGGTCCATCGGTGTGGTAGTCCCAACCGCCGAGGAACGTCACTCGACCGGAGTTCGTGAAGCGGCGATGCAGGATGTCGTCGAAGTACGCCTGGATCTCCGGTTGGCGGGCCCGTTCCTGCAGGCCGGCCTCCGGGCCGCTCGCCTGTACGACGCCGCGACCGAGCACCGTTGACCCGACCCCGTAGAACAACGACGCCTGATGGAGCTGGACGAAGGGATACGCGTCCTGCCAGTGCCCACCGGCCGAGTGGCGACGGTCGACCAACGTCACGTGCACGTCGGCGTGATCGATCAGCGCGTCGGTGAAGGCCATGCCCATCGCGCCCGCACCCACGACGAGGTAATCGGTCTCCCATGACTTCGTCGCCACCGTGCCCAACCTCCGTACTCGAGGGTCGGGAAACGTAGTCCGCGCTCGTGGCACAGACCCCTTTACGGTGCGAGCAGGTCGGTTCCTCGAACCAACGTGAGGCGGTCCGTCGCCGGGACACTGGAACAGTTGCGAGCGACGCTCATCAGCATCACTGAGA
>JANPMG010000044.1:0-10625 GCA_031422675.1 Acidimicrobiia bacterium
GTCCTCCGGGTGTCACGAAACGGGAGAGTGTACTGCGGTCGGTTTCGGATCAGCTCCGGGTGACGGCGAGGACGGCGGCGGCGTACTCGGGCCGGCAGATCAGCAGGTCCGGAAGCGACCGTTCGGCGTCGTTGTAGGCCAGGGGTGCACCGTCGAGTCGAGACACGTGAAGACCGGCCGCCGCGGCCACCGCAACCGGCGCGGCCGAGTCCCACTGGTACTGACCGCCCGCGTGGGCGTAGATGTCGGCCCGGCCTTGGAGAATGGCCATGGCCTTCGCTCCGGCGGAGCCCATCGGAACCAAGTCGGCCGCCAGCGCGGTCTGGAGCGTCTTGGTGATCGCGGGTGGACGGGTGCGCGACACCACGAGCCGGGGCGGGCAATCCGGGCGGGTGGCCAACGCGGGTGCCGGATCGGTAGTGAACACGACGCCCTGGGCCGGCAGCGCAACCGCGCCGATGCTCGCAGTACCGCCGATGCTCAGGGCGACGTGGACCGCCCAGTCGTCCCGGTCGCCTTCGCCGTACTCGCGGGTGCCGTCGAGCGGGTCGACGATCCACACCCGGTCGCGTTCCAGGCGGGCCAGGTCGTCGGCCGACTCCTCGGACAACACCGCGTCGTTCGGTCGTTCGCGTGCAAGCCACTCGAGGATGAGCACGTTGGCCCGAGCATCGCCGGCCGCCTTCAACTCGGTGGGGTCCACGATCGTCGGCCGTAGCGCGAGGAGCAACGCCCCCGCAGCCTCGGCGATCGCACCCGAAAGCTCATGATCGTTCACGAGTTCACTCCCTGCCGCGCGTGATGTCGTCGCGTCATCGGCGGGTGCGGGCTTCGGGGCGGGCGGCGAGTTTCTCGATGCGAGCCGGAAGTTTGCCCGCCGCCAGGTCGGCCAGGGTCACGCCTTCGAGCACGTCGCGCAGACTCGCCCGCAACGCGATCCACACGTCGGCCAGTCGCTCGGCCGGACCGAGATAGGTCACCGACTCCGGGGCGTCGCCGTGCACTGCGGCGAGGGGACCGTCCACGGCCCGGATGACGTCGGCGATGGTCACTTCGCTCGGCGCGACGGCGAGGTAATAGCCGCCTTCCGCACCGCGACGCGACGCCACGAGGCCCGCGGTGCGGAGCAGTCCGAGGATGTTCTCGCAGAAAGCCAAGGGAGCTTGTTGCGCGCTCGCAAGCGCGGGACCGGTGATCGGGAGGTTGCGCGGGGTGATCGCCAACTCCGCCGCGAGGCGGACCGCGTAGTCGGCCTTCGCAGAGATCTTCACCGCGGGCAAAGTAGCCGACATTGCCGGTTTCATCGGCCAACCCGACGAACCCAACCCAAATGGTCGAGTTGAAGAAGGGTGACTACCGTTCCCTCTCGAAACGAGGGAGCGACCGTGGCGATTCATTACGAGCACGACGACGAGCACATCGTCCGTATCACCATCGACCGGCCCGAGGCGCGGAACTCGGCCGACCTCGATCATTTCAAGTGGCTGCGTGAAGCCTGGGAGCGCTTCGATGCCGACACCGATGCATGGGTGGCGATCGTCACCGGCGTCGGTGACGCGTTCTTCAGTGGCGCCGATCTGAAGACCTACATCCCGGCGATCACGGCGCTCGGAGAACGGATCCAGCGCGAGGGACTCACCGAAGTGGACGGGTATCGGTTGGACGACGGCACTCGTGCCGTCCTGCGCGGTGCGAAGATCTGGAAGCCGATCATCGCGGCGGTCAACGGCTTCTGCACGGCCGGCGGGATGGAGATGTTGGGTGGTGCCGACATCCGAGTGGCGTGCCCGGAGGCGCAGTTCGCGGTCATGGAACCCAAGCGCGGTCTGTTCGCCGGCGGTGGAACCACCGTGCGACTCCCACGCCAGATCCCGTTCCCGCACGCGATGGAGTTCCTCCTGTGTGCGGACCTCGTCCCCGCCGCGCGTGCTTACGAGATGGGACTCTTGAACGCAGTCGTCCCGCGCGAGCAACTGCTGGAAGCCGCGTACACCTACGCCCGGCGCATTACGGCCAACGCGCCGCTGGCGGTCCAGGCCACCAAGCGCAGCGTGTGGGAAGGGCTCGGCATGGAGTTGAAGGACGCGTACCGGAACGAGTCCAGGATCGCATCGGAGATCTTTTCCACCGCAGACGCGCAGGAGGGCCCGCGTGCATTCGCGGAGAAGCGCCCGCCGGTGTGGCAGGGAAAGTGACGTGACGGTCGATCCACGGACTCCGTGCATCGTCGGGGTCGGTTCCCAGACCTGGCATCCGGCGGACACGGGTGACGATGGCGCGCCGGAGCCGCTCGCGATGTGGGAGACCGTGATCCGGAGCGCGGAGGCGGACAGCGGCGTCTCGTTACTCCCCCGGCTCGATGCGCTTGATGTCGTGTACTGCCAAACCTGGCAGTACGACGATCCCGTCGCGCGTCTGTGCGACCGGCTCGGCGTGTCGCCGCGGCGACGCCACTACTCCGGCATCGGCGGTACGACGCCTCAGCTGTTGGTGCAGGAGCAAGCGAGACGCATCGCAGAAGGCGAGCTCGACGTCGCCCTCGTCGTCGGCGCGGAAGCGCTCGACACTCAACGCCGCCACCGCAAGCGAGGCGAGCGGTTCCCGTATTCGTTCCGGCCGGAGACGAAGCCCGAGTTCCCGTGGGAGGCGCCGTTCCATCCGGCCGAGGTGGCCCACGAGGTGTTCCAGGCCTGGCTCACGTTCGCGCTCTTCGAGAACGCCCGCCGGGGTCGGCGCGGGACCGGACTCGACGCGTACCGGCGTGAACTGGGGGAGCAGTGGCATCGCTTCACCGAGGTCGCAGCCGCGAACCCGGAAGCCTGGTTCCCGTTCGAGCGCAGTGCCGAGGAGATCGTCACGCCGACGACCGAGAATCGCATGGTTGCGTCGCCCTACACGAAGTACATGGTCTCGATCATGGACGTCGATATGGCAGCCGCGGTGTTCCTCGTGTCGGAGGAGACCGCCGACGCGCTCGCGATTTCGCGAGACCGGCGCGTGTACCTGCACGGCTGGCAGTACGCGACCGATCCGATCTACGTCGCCGAGCATCCGGACTTGGCGTCTTCGTCGGCGATGGGCGTCGTCTTGACGGACACGATGTGGACCGCGGGCATCGACGTCGATGACCTCGCTCACCTGGACCTGTACTCATGCTTCGGTTCATCGGTGAACTTCATGCGGGACAGGCTGGGGATCGCCCTCGACGATCCTCGGCCACTGACCGTCACCGGCGGACTGCCGTATCACGGTGGTGCTGCGAGCAACTATCTCAGTCACGCCATCGCGCAGATGACCCGCGTGCTGCGGACCGACCCCGGCTCCTACGGGCTCGTGACCGGTGTGGGCATGCACATGACCAAACACGTCGCGTGCGTGTATTCCACGACGCCACCCGTACTCGCCGCGCGTTTGCTCAGCCCGACTCGGGCCTCTGAGCCGGGCCGCACGCCGATCGTCGATCGATACGCCGGGCCCGCGACCGTGGCGACCCACACCGTCGTCCACGGACGCGACGGAAACCCCGAGTGGGGTCTCGCCGTCTGCGACATCCCCGAGGGGCGCGTGTACGCGCGAATCGAAGCGGCGGATCTGCTGGCCGAGGCCATGGAGGTCGAGTGGACCGGCCGCGCGGTGATACTCGGCGCACACCCGGCGCGCAAAGGTGTCAATCTGGTGGTTGCATGAGTCAAGACATCACTGAGCCTCTCGAATTCGATCCCTACTCCGACGTCTTCTTCAACGATCCCTACGAGGTGTACCGGCGTCTGCGTAACGAAGCGCCCGTGTACCGCAACGACCACTACGGCTTTTACGCACTCTCGCGGTACGACGACGTTGTCGCGGCCCACCGGGACTGGCGCACGTTCACGAGCACCCAGGGCATCACCATCGACATGCTCACCGAGCCTGGCACCTCGGAGCTGTTGAAGGCGGCGACCGGATCGATCATCTTCATGGACCCGCCCGACCACGATCGGATGCGGAGCCTGGTGAGCCGGGTGTTCACGCCGAAGGCCGTCGCCGATCTCGAACCGATGATCCGCAACCTGGTTCGCAAGTACCTGGACCCACTCGACGGCGACGAGTTCGACATCGTCGCGGACTTCTCGGGTCCGTTCCCGGTGGAGGTGATCTCGGTGATCCTCGGGGTACCGGAGGCCGACCGTCAGCAGATCCGGCACTGGACCGACACCATGCTCACTCGGGAGCCGGGGAATCCGAAACCCACCGCCGCCGGCATCGACGCCGCGCTCAACATCGGTATCTACATCCACGGTTTGGCGGGGGAGAAGCGCCGCCGCCCGGGCGAGGACATGCTCTCGGGTCTCATCGCCACCGGCCTCAGTGACGACGAGGTCGCCGGATTCACGCTGTTGCTCGCCGGTGCCGGCAGCGAGACGGTCACCAAGCTCATCGGCAACGGTGTGGTCCTCTTCGGTCGCCACCCGGACCAATGGCGCCGCGTCACCGCCGACCGGTCACTCCTCGTTCCCGCCACCGAAGAGATTCTGCGCTACTGGGCGCCGTCCCAGTATCAGGGTCGCTGGAGCACCGCCGAGACCGAGTGGCACGGCGTCACCATTCCCGCGGAAGTGCCGGTGATTCTGATCACCGGCGCAGCGAATCGCGACGAGCGCGCGTACCCGGACCCCGATCGGTTCGACGTGGAACGTCCGCTCAAGTTGAACGTCGGATTCGGCCACGGCATCCATACGTGTCTCGGTGCCGCGCTGGCGCGGTTGGAGAGCCGGGTTGCGTTCGACGAGATTGCAACCCGTTGGCCCGCGTTCGAGGTCGACGAGGCGCGGTGCCAGCGGGTCAACATGTCGAACGTCGCGGGCTACAGCCGCGTCCCGGTGCGCGTCTGACCCAGTGCGGCCCGTCGGACCCCGTGGACCGGTTCAGGTCTGGTCGAGGTAGGCGCGGTACTTCTTGGCTGACGGGAGGCGGTTCCACCACCAGCCGTCGCGGTCGGGTGCGGAGTACGGACTGTTCGCCACCCGCTCGGTGAGTACGTGGAACCGGTGGTCGATGCGGTCTGCCGATTTCCAGTCCTGTTCGCGTCCGGAGATCTCCAACGCGTCATTCAGATCGGCGCGCGCCTGAAGGAGTACTTCGTAGGTGGCGCGGTCCAGTGGCCGCTGTTCGAGTTCCCCCACCCAGTGGTCCCACGCACCCAGCGGACTCTGTTCCGAATGAATCACGTCACCATCATTGCGCGTTTCGCCCCGGCCGCGAGGGTTCTGCCCCGATCGGGCACCCGGCGGTGGCGAGCGGGCGGGTATCGAGCGGCCGGGGGACGCGGTACGCGTCAGGCTCGGGGGAGTCCGAGGATTCGTTGGGCGATGATGTTCTTGTTCACCTGGGTGGTGCCGCCGGCGATGGTGAGCGCACGCATGTAGACCCGGTCCCGGCCCCACGTACCGGTGTTCGCATCGGCACCGAGAACGGCGCCCGCCACCTCGCCCACGTGTTGTTCGGCTTCGCTCCACACCAACTTGGCGATCGAGCCCTCGGGCCCCATCGCGCGCCCGTGGATCGCGCCGGAGATCGCCCGATCGGACACCAACTTGAGCAGTTCTCCTTCGAGGTAGAGCGCGGCGAGCGCCTGGCGCTTCACCGGGTCGTCGAGCGCACCGACCGCTCTGGCATCGTCGACGAGCCGGCGGATCTTGGCGCGCAGACCGAGGTGGAGGTTGGCGACGGTTCCCCGCTCGTAGGCGAGGGTGGTCATCGCGACGCGCCACCCGTCGTGGAGCGGACCGAGAAGCGCGTGGAGCGGTACCCGCACATTGGTGAAGAAAATCTCGTTGAACTCTCGTTCGCCGGTGATGGTGACGAGTGGACGAACTTCCACTCCGGGGAGGGTCATGTCCACGAGCAGACACGAGATCCCGCGATGCTTCGGGACCTCCGGGTCGGTACGGACGAGGAGTTCACACCAGTTGGAGAGATGGCCGAGGGTGTTCCACGTCTTCTGCCCATTGACGACGAAATGATCGCCGTCGATCACGGCGCGACATTGCAGTGACGCGAGATCCGATCCGGCGTCCGGCTCGGAGAATCCCTGACACCAGATGTCATCGCCACGCAGCATGCGGGGAAGCAGCGTGGCACGCTGATCATCGGTTCCGAACTCGATGATCGCCGGCGCAATGTTCGACAGGCCCAGCGGATTGAGCGTTCCGGGCGCACCCGCACGGTGCATCTCCTCCGCGAACACGACCTGTTCCATGGTGCCGGCGCCGCGTCCGCCGTACTCCTCGGGCCAGGAGATCGCGGCGAAACGGGCGTCGGCGAGGAGGCGATTCCAGCGGCGCATGGTGGCAAGCCGATCGGCGTCCATGTCCATCGAAAAGCCGATGCCGTCCCCCCGGAACTCGTCGGTGAGGTGTTCCTCCAGCCACGCCCGGAACTCGGCGCGGAACGTTTCCGCCTCGGGTGGGTACGTGAAGTCCATGCCGATCGTCCTCTCCGCTCGGTCAATCGTGGTGATCGTCGATGCCGCCGCGGACGAGGGCGTGGTCCACCTCGGCCGCCTTGCGGACGTTCTCGGCTTGGAGCTCTTCGGTGGAGCGCACCACGCCGTCCACTTTGAGTTCACCCATGATGTGAACTTCACCGAGGGTCTCGGTCATGTACTGCGGCCCGTCGAGCGTGGGAACGAACCAACCGGTCGGGCACATCGTGAGCACCTCGACGAACGTGAACCCGCCACCTTGGTCCTGGATTTGGAACGCCCGCTTGAACATGCGCTTCGTACGAGCGACCGCGCCCGCGTTGTGGACCGAACCGCGCGCCACGTACACCGCGCCTTGCAGACGCGCGATGAGGTCGCCGATCAGGATCGGATATCCGTGGTAGTTGGCGTCGCGCCCTTCGAGGCTGCTCTTCGTCCGCTGCCCCAACACTGTGGTGGAGGTCATGTGTCCGCCGGTTTCGCCGAAGACGCCGTTGTTCAACAGGATGCACGTGACGTTCTCGCCCCGCGCCGCGGTGTGGAGCACCTCCTGCAAGCCCTCGTTCACCATGTCACCGTCGCCCTGGACCGTGAACACGATCGAATCCGGACGCATGCGCTTGACGCCCGTCGCCACCGACGGTGCCCGTCCGTGCAATGCCTGCACCAGGTCGATGTCCATCGTCATCGAGAAGCTGGTGTAACACCCGATGCCCGCCACGGCGATGGCGCGTGACGCCAGGCCCAACTCGCTGATGGCTTCGAGGTAGCCACGTAACGCGAGCGGTTCGCCGCAGCCCGGACACATGTGATGTTCCTGGGTGAGCAGCAACTCCGGGAGCTTGTGGCCGATCTGACGCACATCA
Organism: Acidimicrobiia bacterium; assembly: GCA_031422675.1. Classification (GTDB taxonomy): domain Bacteria; phylum Actinomycetota; class Acidimicrobiia; order IMCC26256; family JAENVU01; genus JAENVU01. Next base: position 7,330 of record JANPMG010000044.1, read on the forward strand.
ACAGGTGTCATCGCTTCTCGTTTCGCGGGCTAGAACTGACGTTCATTGTGGGGGAGGGGCGGCAACGGTTCGCCCCGGTGCAACGCGAGGACGCGGGCCCGAATGCAGTCGACGTCGAGCAGCGGACCGACCCCGAAGCCCGAACCGTCGGTGGAAATACCGCCGATGAATGTTACCGGAACGCGTCCGAGCACGGCCAGGCGGACGTCGTCGATCATCTGGCCGGCACAGATCTCGAACACGCCCACTCGCTCGGTCCCCTCAGCCGCGGCGGCGACCGCGGCGGAGGGGAACGGCCACAGCGTGATCGGCCGCACGTACCCGATCCTTTCGCCCTCCGCGCGTAGCGCCGCCACCGCATACCGCACGAACTTGGCCGGCGGGCCGAAGGCGACGACCACCGTCTCGGCGTCGTCGAGGAATCCCGACTCGACGCGTACTTCAGCGGCTTTGATGCGTTCCTGTTTGGCGACGATGGCGCGCAAATGATTCTCGATACCGGCGCTGGGTCGGCCGTGCTTGTCGAACCCGAGGGGCGACACGATCCGAGACCGGCCGGTGCCCGTGAGCGAACCGTCGACCGCCCAGTCCTTGGGCGGGGTCGACGGATATTCGATCGGCGTCACGTCGACCGCTTCCTGCACGTGCGCGAGGAGGTAGTCGCCGTACACGAGGACCGGAGTGCGCCACTTGTCGGCCAGATGGAACGCGAGCTGGGTGTGCTCGACGGCTTCACCGATGTCCATCGGCGCCAGCACGATGTGCCGGTAGTCGCCGTGGCCGCCTCCGCGGGTCGATTGGAAGTAGTCCTGTTGACCGCGCGCCATGTTGAAGATCACGAGCGGTAGTTCGGCCAACGTGATCTCGCTGAAGCTCTCCTGCATGAGCGAGAGCCCCTGCCCGGTGGAACCGGTGGCGGCACGCGCACCGGTGGCGAGCGCACCCCACGCCATGCCGACCGCTTCGAGTTCGCTCTCGGCATTGATGCACACACCGCCCGCCTCCGGCAGTCGCCGCGCGAAATGTTCGTGGAGCTCGGTGAACGGGGTCATCGGGTACCCGGCAAAGAAGCGGCACCCGGCCGCGATCGACGCCTCCGCCATCGCTTCGGAACCTTCCATGAGCTTCACGGGGTTCCCCCCGCTCCTGGCCCTGCGGGGCGGGCCGCTCGGAAGACTTCGAAGACGAAGTCCGGGCAGATCAGTTGGCAGGCCGCGCAGCCGGTGCAGCCGGCGGCGAGGTCGGGATAGCGGTACCCGATCCGGTTGATCGACGTGCTCATCGAGAGCACCCGCGGGGGACACGCGTCGATGCAGAGTTCACAGCCCTTACAGACGTCCACGTCGATCGTCACCGTGCCGCTCACGGCTTTCCGCTCTCGGCTGCGCCGGGCCGCTCGGGCCCCGCTCGGCGAGCGCGATGCCGGTACATGAGAATCGACGCCTCGCTCACGCGGTCACCACCTCCCGTGCGGCCCAGGCGAAGCCGTCCCGAAGGGCACGTTCGTTCGCCTCGATGTGTTGGGTTCGGTAGGACGGGATCGACTCCCTCATCCCTGCAACGAGTGCGTCTGCGCCGACCAATCCGGATGCCGCGGCGTACGCGCCGGCCATCACCATGGAGCCACCCATCGCGTGTCCGAGCGCTGCGGCGCGCGGCGTGGCGGGGACCCGCACCACCCGATACCTCACGCCGTCGAGCGGCGTCTCGAACATGTCGTCGTTGACGAGGACGAGGGCACCGTCACGCAACTTCGCCGCCATCGGAGCCCAGAACTTGTCGTGCATCCCGATCGCCGAACCCGTGGACGACAGCAGGGGAGGCGAGAGGAGCGGAGCGTCGCCGACGACGAGCGTGGCGTCGGTGTTCATACCGCGCATCGCACCGCCGTAGACGCCGAACAGCATCACGTACTTGCCTTCGACGACGGCCGCCCGCGCCAGGACCTGGGCGCACAGCTGCACGCCCTGGCCGCCGATACCCGTCAGGAGACACTCCTGTTCGCTCAATGGGTGCACCCCCGGATCGCGAACTCGGCGACCGCATCGGCCGCGCGACGGGTGATCGGACGGCGGGCCGACACGGCCTCGTGCATCGCTCCCATGGTGAGGTGGAAGATCGCAAGCGCATCGACATCACCGACGATCTCGACCAGAGGCGCGAGGAGATCGTGGCGGGACTGCGCGACCTCAGTTGGGTAGGCGACCGCGAGCCGGTCACTGTTCGCGACGAAGGGTCGGGTGGCCGCTGCGGACCTCGGGTTCCGGGCTTGATCGAGGACGGCACCCACCCAGGCGCGGATTGCGTCGTCGCCCTCGGTGCCGGCCATCCGGGCGCGAATGGTGCGGGCGAGCCGCTCGCGACCGTCGGCGAGGAGGGCCAGGAGTAACGCTTCCTTGCCGGTGAAGTGGCGATAGAACGCCTGGTTCGAGAGACCGGAGACGCCCACGATCTGGGCCACTGGCGGGTCCAGGGTGTCGTCACGTTGCATGACGTGGAGCGCGGCATCGAGGAGCGAGCGGATCTCGGCCGCGGCGGTCTCGTGCCGCTCGGCCACCGCCCGATCAGCCAACTCGGTAACCGTGTTCCCCATCTGGGGAATCCTATTCCGGCCGGCGGTTCCGTGGGTGGGTCGACGTCAAGTGGTTCTCCTAAGGTCGGCGACGTGCAGATCCCGATCACCCGCCTCGATCCCCACGCGACCCTTCCAACCCAGGCGCACGACGACGACGCCGGCTACGACCTGTGCGCCAACGCGGCCGTCACCATTCCCGCGGCCGGAGGGCGCGCGCTTGTGCCGACGGGACTCGCGATCGCGATTCCTTCCGGTCATGCCGGTTTGGTGCTGCCTCGTTCGGGGCTGGCACTCAAGCACGGGATCACGGTGCTGAACGCTCCCGGACTCATCGACGCCCAATACCGGGGCGAGCTGAAGGTGCTGCTCGTGAACACGGATCCGGTCGCGGACTATGACGTGGGTCGAGGCGACCGCATCGGCCAGCTCGTGATCCAGGCCATCACCTACGTCGAGTGGCACGTGGTGGACGCACTCGACGACACCACTCGTGACGCGTTCGGTTTCGGTTCCACCGGCCGGTAGACCCAGATCGGCCGACGCTTCGCTCGGACGTGGTAATACCCGAGTGTTGGTCAGCGCGGCGGTGGGTCGCAGGAGGACGAGTCCCCATGGTGAAGAACTTTCGGTTCGGTGTGCAGATCGGCGGGAGCCACACGCCGGAGTCGTTCGTCGCGACGATGCGACGGGCGGAGGAACACGGTTACTCGACGGTGTACTT
>JANPMG010000045.1:0-12166 GCA_031422675.1 Acidimicrobiia bacterium
GCCGACGCCTGGTACAGCGGATCCAAGCCACCGAAGTGGGCGAGCGGACCTTCGAGTCCGTAGGCCCAGGTGTTGCAGTAGACGATGTCGGGATTCACCTTCTTGGAGTCTTCGTACCCGATGCCCAACCGGTTCGCCACGCCCGCGGTCATGTTGTGGTGCACCACATCCGCCCGCGCGATGAGTTCGAGCGCGATCTCGAGACCCCGCGGATGTTTCAGGTCGAGTGCGATGTCCTCCTTGCCGCGTTGGCAACCGAAGAACGGCTTCCCGGCGAGGCGCATACCGTCGCCGGTCACCGGTTCCACCTTGATCACCCGGGCGCCGAGATCGCCCAAGATCATCGGACCGAACGGACCCGCGAGGTATTGACCGAAGTCGACGACGAGGACGTCTTCGAGCGCCGGCATCAGACCGGCACTCCGCTGATCGCGTGGATCTCGGTATCGGAGTATCCGAGTCCACCGAAGATCTCGGCGTTGTGTTGGCCCGGCATCGGTTGCGGGCCGCGGATCGCGCCCGGCGTTCCGTGGAGCTTGATCGGCACCCCGATCTGGGTGGTGGTGCCGAGTTCGGGATCTTCCACCGTGGCGACCATCCCGTTGGCGACGAGTTGGGGGTGCGGTTTCCCGGACCCGCCGAGGGCTTCTTCCATCGTGATGACCGCCTCGATCGCATGGTTGTGCGCCTGGAACTTCGCGACGAGTTCGGCGCGGTCATGGGTCTTGTACGCCTCGCGCCGGCGCTGGGTGAACGCGTCGCGCTCCTCGGGCGGCAGCGCCATGAACGCGAACGGGTCCGGGGCGTCGTCGAGACCCAACAACGCGTCCTGACTCAGGGTGGGGGTGAGTCCGCTCATCACCGACGTGTGGACCCACTCCCCGTTGGCGCACTCGAACAGGAACTGCTGGTGGATGCCGGGCGGATAGCTCTTGCCCATCAGGTCGTGGAAGGCGGCCGGTGCCTTCTCCACCTGCTGCCAGATCTGGGTCGAGTACAGCAGGGCACCTTGGAGCAACGACGTGCGCACGTGCTGGCCGTGTCCGGTCCGCTCACGCGCGATCAGCGCGGCGAGGATGCCGCTCGGGATGAGGAACGCGGCGCCCATGCTCGGCATCGGCATCGCCAGGAAGATCGGCCCGAGCCGCCAACCGGGTTGTTCCCACTGCTGGCCGCTACTGGCTTGGATGAGCGCGTCGTAGCCGGGCCGGGACGCGTAACGATGGCCTTCGGGATAGCCGGGGCAGGAGCAGTACACGAGGCGGCCGTTGCGCGCCCGGACGGTGTCGACACCGATGCCGAGCCGTTCAGTCACCCCGGGTCGGAACGTCTCGACGAGCACATCGGACTCGTCCGCCAGGCGCAGGAACGCATCGAGCCCGGCGGCGGACTTGAGATCGATGGTCACCGAACGCCGGGAGCGGTTCCACACCGCGTAGCCGCTGTACGCGCGGAACGGATCACCGCCCGGCGGTTCCACCTTGATCACATCGGCGCCCTGTTCGGCGAGGAGCATCACGCCGAGCGGGCCGGCGATACCCCATGACAGGTCGAGAACCTTGACTCCGTCTAACGCACCCATAGGTTGGATCCTCCCGCCGATCAGCCTCGCGCGCGGCCGACGGGCGTGTCAGGTGCGTGACGCGCGTTGCGCGCCGAACGACCTGCCGACGTCGATGCGACCGGTCGGGTCTCAGCAGACTGCGGCGTGACTCGAGATCGAGATGCCGCGCCGACCTTGGCGCAGGATGTGTGCGTCGAGCCCGTTGGTGAGATACGCGAACGACAGGCCCGAATCGGGGTCGGCCCATGCAAGCTGACCCCCGGCGCCGTTGTGGCCGTACGTACGCGGCGATTGGGTGTGGCCGAATCCGCGCAGGTTCGCCTTCCCGTCGTCGCCCGCGATCACCACGCCGAGACCGCGGTTCGCGGGGACGCGCATCCAGCGGTCGGGCTTGTGGTTGCGCACGCGGCCGGTGGCGTCGGCGAGGATCTCGGGCTTCCACACCCCGGCCGGGTTGTGCAGGAGTGACTGGTAGAAGATCACGATGTCCGCCGCGGTCATGATCCCGCCGCCCCCCGGGTGTCCGATCGGTCGGGCGTTGTCCTGGCTGAGCGCAATGAGTCCCTCGGGCGTGACCGTGCTCACCGGGAGCTCGCGCATACCGAGGGCGGCTTCGAGTTCGTCGGGGGTTGCGAGTTCCCCCACCTCGACGACCGGCGCGACGGGCGTGGCTGTCCCGAGCACGCGATCTCTGATGCCGGCCGGACGGGTGATCCGCTCCTGCAGGAGGTCCCGGTAGTCGCCGCCGGTGACGCGGTCGATGATCTCGACGAGCACCCAGTGCGCGGATTCGGGGTGGTACTCGGACGTGGAGTCCGGCTCCCAGTTGAGGTGCCACGCGGCCATCCGTTCGACGCGACTCGTTCGGGTCTCGATCTCCGGGAACCCGAGTGGCGCGTGGGGGAACCCGGAGGTGTGGAGCATCACCTGCTCGACGGTGATGGCGTCCTTGCCGTTGGCCCCGAACTCCGGGATGTAGGCCGTTACCGGCTTCGAGACGTCGATGAGTTCCTCGCCGATCAGGACCCACACGAGCGAAGCGACGAACGCCTTCGTCGCCGAGAACACGATGTAGCGGGTGTCCGTGGTGGCATCACCGAAGGCCTCGAAGCGCTCGAGCTCCCCGTTGCGAGCGAGTGCGATCTGGCAGCTGGGGAGCAGCCCGGAGTCGATCTCGCGGTGGAGACGAGTCATGAGGGCGTCGATCTCGGTGGTCATCCCCGGAGCCTGCCCCGCATCGGTGGCTCCCACAAGTGCGCCGCCTCCCACCTGTGGAATCATCAGGGTTCACCGAGCAAGGGGACCTGTCATCGAATACGAACCAACTCCAGAGGATCGCTTCACGTTCGGGCTGTGGACCGTGGGGAATCGCGGTCGTGATCCGTTCGGGCACGAGACCCGGCCGCCGATCGATCCGATCGACGCGGTGAGCCGCCTCGCCGATCTCGGCGCGTACGGCGTGAACTTCCACGACGACGACCTCGTGCCGCCCGGTTCGTCGCCCGAGGAGCGCGACCGGATCGTGATCGCGTTCCATCGGGCGCTCGCGGACACCGGTTTGCGGGTGCCCATGGTCACCACCAACCTCTTCTCCCAGCCCGTGTTCAAGGACGGTGCCTTCACCGCCAACGACCCCAAGGTGCGCCGGTACGCGCTGCGCAAGACCATCGACGCCATCGACCTGGGTGCCGAGTTGGGTGCGTCGGTGTTCGTGATGTGGGGTGGCCGCGAGGGTGTGGAGTGCGATGCGGCCGTCGATGTCCCCGCGGCGCTCGACTGCTACGCGGAGGCGGTCAACGCCTGCTGCGCGTACATCACCGAGCAGGGCTACGAGATGGAGATCGCGCTCGAGCCCAAACCCAACGAACCGCGCGGGAATCTGTTCCTGCCCACGGTGGGCCACGCCCTCGCGTTCATCCACGAGCTCGAGTATCCGGAGATGGTGGGACTCAACCCCGAGTTCGCCCACGAGACGATGAGCGGGTTGTCCTTTCACCACGGAGTAGCCCAGGCGTTGTGGGCGGACAAGCTCTTCCACATCGACCTCAACGGTCAGGTGCCGGGCAAGTACGACCAGGACTTCCGGTTCGGATCAGAAGGCCACAAGGACGCGTTCTACCTCGTGAAGCTGCTCGAGGACGCCGAGTGGACCGGCATGCGCCACTTCGATGCGCACGCGTATCGCACCGAGGACGAGGACGGCGTCTGGGAGTTCGCGCGCGGCTGTATGCGGACCTATCTCATCCTGAAGGAGAAGGCGGCGCGCTTCGCGGCGGACGACGAGATCCAGGCCGCGCTGGCCGTTGCGAAGGTCGATCAGCTCGGCCTCCCGACCCTGCCCGAACCACCCGAGACCCGGTGGAAGACCCTGCGCGAGGAGACCTTCGACGTGGACGCGCTCGGCGCCTACGGCTACGGCCACGAACGCTTGGACCAACTCGTCACCGAACTCCTCCTCGGCATCCGCTGAGCGGTGCAGCGGTTCTCATGGTCGCGGGCAGCTTTTCTGTGGGGTGCGAGTCAGCGTTTCTCATGGTTGAGGGACAGCGTTTCCTCTACCTCGGGGAACACACACTCCCGATCGGAGACCGTCTTTGGGCCTGCCCCGTGTCGATCTTGTGGGCCGACTTGTACTTCAGATTGCGAAGAGCCAAGTGGTGACGCTGGTTGCAGGTGTCGATTCGTCGACGCAGTCCACCAAGGTGGAGGTGCGCAACGCGGAGACCGGCGCGTTGGTGCGGTCCGGCCGCGCTGCGCATCCGGCGACCTCGCCGCCGTGCTCGGAACAGGATCCGAGGGCGTGGTGGGGCGCATTTCAACAGGCGTCGGAACAAGCCGGTGGAATCGACGATTGCGCGGCCGTCTCGATCGCGGCGCAGCAACACGGGCTTGTCGTCACCGACGCCACCGGTACACCGCTTCGGCCCGCGAAGTTGTGGAACGACACCGAGTCGGCACCCGATGCCGCTTGGCTCCTCAAACAACTCGACGAGGGTGCCGACGGCTGGGTACGCGCGTGCGGCTCGGTGCCCGTCGCAGCGTTCACGATCACCAAACTCTCGTGGTTACACCGCACGGAGCCCGAAGTGTTCGCGCGTATCGAGCGGGTGATGCTCCCGCACGACTGGCTCAGCTGGAAATTGACGGGCGAGTACTCCACTGATCGCGGCGACGCGACGGGGACCGGCTACTGGTCGCCCGCCACCGGTGAGTACCGGTACGAGCTGTTGGAGATCGTCGACGCAGAGTTCGACTGGGCCGGAGTCCTCCCGCCCGTAAGGGACGCAGCGGAAGCGCTCGGTACCGGCGACAACATGGCTGCGGCACTCGGCCTCGGACTGGCGCCCGGTGACATCGCGATCTCGCTCGGGACATCAGGGACGGTCTTCGCCGTGAGCGAGACCCCGACCGCCGATCCGACCGGCGCAGTCGCGGGCTTCGCCGATGCGACCGGCCGGTACCTGCCCCTCGTCTGCACGTTGAACGCAACCAAGGTGACCGACACCGTTGCGCACCTCCTCGGTCTGGACCATCCCGGTTTGGACGCGCTCGCATTGGCGGCCGCGCCCGGTGCGGACGGTCTGACCCTCGTCCCCTACTTCGACGGTGAGCGCACTCCGAACCGGCCGGAGGCGAGTGGAATGCTCGTCGGCCTCCGTCCCGGCGCCTCGCGTGAAGCAGTGGCGCGGGCCGCGTACGAAGGCGTGGTCTGCGGACTCCTCGATGGTCTCGATGCGTTGCGTGCGGTCGACGTTCCGGTGGACGGCAGGTGTTTCCTCATCGGCGGCGGTGCTCGGAGTGTTGCGTACCGCCAGGTGCTGGCGGATCTTGCCCAGCGTCCGGTCACCGTCGTTGCCGACGACGAACTGGTTGCACTCGGCGCGTGTGTTCAGGCCGCAGCCCGCTCGCAGCAGGTGTCGATCGCCGAGGTGCAGTCGGCCTGGGACCTCGGCCGCGGTCACGAGATCGAACCGTCGATCGGTGGGCCTGCATCCGAGGCGATCCGAGCCGCCTATGCCCTCGCCCGGGGCTGACGGAGCAAGCGGAGTTTCGGAAAACGTCACCTTTCGGCCTTGATCCGGACCGACCGCAGGTCGATATGGCGCCATGGACGCAAAGCCCGAATCGACTCGTCCCGCGCTCGTGTGGTGGTTGTTGTTCGCGCTGGCGACTGTGGGCGGACCGATCGCAGCGGCACGGCTGATCCCTGACTCGGTCGTGTGGATCCAGCCGGTCGTGCTCTTCTGGGTCGTGGTGGTCGCGGCGTCGCTGTGTGTCGTCGCATCGGTTGCGGTCATACGGGTTGCCGCTCGAGATGACCTCGCCGAGGTCGGGCTGATCGGCGGCTTCTTCTTCGCCGTTTCCGCGCTCCCGCTCGTCCACGGCCTCACCGTCCCCGGTGTCCTGTACGGGCCGAACCCAGCGACGATGGCGTCGGTGTTCTGGGCGTTGCCGATCGCATCGGCGATCGCCTGTCCGATGGTGGCACCGCGACGCGTGCGCGCCGCCGCCGTCCGACACTGGCGATCGTGGATCGGGACCTGGTGCTGCGCGATCGTCGCGCTCGCAGTCGCGCTGCTCGTCGACCCGACCCTGCTCCCGTTCCCACCCCTTGGCTCCAGCGCGGCCATGGTTGTCGCCTCGCTCTCGCTCGTGAGTTGTGTCGGGTTCTCCGCTGCGCACTTGCGGCTCTACTGGATCGGCCGGGCGTCGGGATCGCTGGCGGTTGCGTTCGGGTATCTCCTCGTCGGCGGATCGAGTCTCGTGTGGTTCGGGCGCGCGCCGTTCACCACCGGCTTCTGGCTCGCCCACGGTATGGACATCGTCGGAGTCTTGCTCGGCACCGTTGCGGCGACAGTGACCTACCATCAAGGCACGTTCGTGCGCAGTGTGATCGCTCCGCTCGTCGCCCACGACCCCGAGGCTGCGCTCGAGCTCGGACTGGACCCAACCGTACGGCGGTTCGTCGCCGACCTCGAGGCGAAGGATCAGATGACGCGCGACCACGTGGTGCGGACGGCCGCCCTCGCGCTACGCCTCGGTGCTGAGCTGCATCTCACCGCTGACGAACTGCGGATTCTCGGCCTCGGCGCGCTGCTCCACGACGTCGGGAAACTGGAAGTTCCCACGGCGATCCTCACCAAACCGGGACGACTCGACCCCGATGAGTACGCCGAGATGCAGCGGCACGCAATCGCCGGCGACGCGATGGTGCGCCGATCACGGGTGGTGGCCGAATGCGCGCCGGTGGTGCGCAGTCATCACGAACGCATCGACGGCCGGGGGTATCCGGACGCGCTCGCCAGCACCGCAATCCCGAAGCTGGCACGGATTGTGAGCGTCTGTGACGCGTTCGACGCGATGGCCAGTACCCGTCACTATCGCGACGGGATGGGGGTGGACCGAGCGGTTTCGATCCTGCGCGAACACTCGGGTTCGCAATGGGATCCGGTTGTGGTCGAGGCGCTGGCGCGCGTCGTCGACGCCGGTACCGCGGTTCCCCTGCCCACCGCTCTGACGGATGTCGGCCGCGAGTTCACGTCGGTATCGTGCTGTTGTGTCGACGCCCTCCCGGAATCCGTTGTCATTACCTGACGCCAAACCGGCGCCGTGAGTCAAGCGTCCGTTGCGGCTTCGCGGGCGCGGCGTTTGCGATGCCACTTCAGGCCGCCTTCGAGGGCGGCGAGGATGGTGTCGTTGTCACGCGAGATACGCGAGTGCACCCACTTCTCCATCCCGACTCGGCGCATCCATGGGTTGAAGCACTCGTACTTCTCGGTGAAGTGGACGCGGGTACGACCGTCGCCGAGATCTTCGAGCCGGGTGAATCCTTCGGCGCGAGACCACAGCGGTTTGCCGACCGCGTCGTAGCGCCACGACTCGTGCAGCCTCACCTGGGTCAACCACTCCCACGACTTCCCGACCCCGCCGGATCCGAGAATCTTGGGGACAGGGAACGTGCAGTGACGCACGAGCCCTTCGCCGATCTCGTCGCCCGGATGCAGGATGTGGATCTGACCGATCTTGCTCTGCGGTCGGTCGGGAGCGCGATACCAGAACAGATCCCACACTTCTGCGACGGGCGCATCGAGATCGACGGAGTACGAGTGCTCCTGCATCAGGGCCCGGTCGAGCCCGTGATATGCACGAGGCAGAACTCGTTGCCGGCTGGATCGAGAAGAACTTGGAACGGCTCGGCCTGGTCGTGGACCAGTTCGCCGACGCGGGTTGCGCCCAAGGCTTCGGCGGCGTTTGTCGCCACCTCGATGTCGTCGACCCACACGTCGAGGTGCAGTCGGTTCTTGCTCACCTTGGTTTCGGGGACGCGTTGAAACGCCACGCGCGGATGACCGGGCGCGGCGGCGCGCAACGAGACCCAGTCATCGCTGCGGTGGTGCACGTCGACCCCGAGTACGGCGGACCAGAACGCGGCGAGCGGCCCTGGGTCCAAGCAGCAGTCGATCACGACCGTTCGCAGCTGACCCACCGCCATGCGCGCACTGTAGAACCGCAGAGTGATCCGGTGTCGAGGGTCGAAGGCCGCTACCGAGTGCGGGACCCGATCGGTACGGTCGAGGTGTGTCCGTCGGGAATGCCGTCGTGAGTGCCGTGCTCCGCTCACCGTTTCACCGAGCGATGTCAGGAACCACCGATCTGATCCGGTACACGGGCCCCGTCGATCTGGCCGGGTAACCACGACCCCGACGCAGTACGCGGCCCACGATGACGATGTGGTGATCATGGTCGGTCACCCGGAGTCGAAGCAGTGGTGGCGCAACTTTTCGGAGCCGCGCGACCTTGAGGTGCTCGTGCGCAGCGTCTGGTGCCCGATGCGAGGACGCGCCATCGTCGGTGCTCAGGACCCAGAGACGGTCCGGCCGCTCCTCGAGATCTACCTCAAACGGTTTCCTCTCGAGCCGCTCGATTGCTGGATGCCCCGTCCGCCGACGAGCAAATCGGGAAATCGGTTCTCGTGTGGTGCCGGCGGCGATGAGCCGGGCGCCTTCTGATCCGTAGGCGTTTCCGACGGGTCTATCTGGTGGTGTCGACTGCTGTTGTAGCAGGTCAGGTCCGGTGCGCGGTCCGGCGGGTGGTGCCAAATCCGGTCCCGTGACGCCAGTGGATTGCCAAAGTGATTGCCAAGCCCAGCCGGAAGCCGGCTGCAACCAAGCCCGATCAGGAGATCGATCAGACTCTGTCAACCCGCGGCGCCAGGAAGGTGTCTGTACGTGTGATGGGCAGCAGCGCACCAGATCAGGACGGCAGCTCGGTGCAGGGCGAGGAGTTGCTCGAGCGACTCTTCCGTGACCACTACACCGCACTGGTTCGACTGGCGTGCTTGCTCGTCGACGATCGAGAGTCCGGTGAGGAGATCGTCCAGGACGCCTTCGTTCGGATGCACGCCAACCTGAATCGCGTCCGAGACCTCGACGCGGCCCCTGCCTACCTCCGATCGATCGTGCTGAATCTTGCCCGCTCACGGCTTCGGCGCCGACGCGTGGCCAAGCGCCACCAGGAGGTGCCTGGGGAGTTCCGTGCTTCCCTCGAAGACCTTGCCGCGCTACGGGATGACCAGCGAGAGGTCATCTCGGCGCTCCGGTCGCTGCCGGAACGTCAGCAGCAATGCCTCGTCCTGCGGTACTACGCGGAGCTCTCGGAGGCCGAGATCGCCACCGCGCTCGGCATTTCGGCGGGGTCGGTGAAGACACATACGAGCCGCGGTCGCGCCACGCTCGCCGAACGGTTGGAGGCACTCCGATGAACGACATGGACAACTCGGTCGACGACCGTCTGCGCGACGCCATCGGCGCACTCGCCGTCGGAATCGAACCATCCGAGCGGGCGTGGTCCGAGATCGACGGTCGCCTCGGGCACTCGCCCCACCGTCGCAAGCCCACGACCTGGCGGGTCGCAATCCTCGGATTCGCGTGCGTCGCGCTCGCGGTTTCGGTCACGGCCGCGCTGCTCCTGACACGAGACGATGCATCCTCAAAGCGGAGAGTCGCTCACGCGCCGAAGACCTCAATCGTCTGGGAGCGCCAGTTTGCCTCGCCGGTGACGCCGAGCTTCCGGCGTTCGGTAATGCTTGACAGGTCATCAGTCTTCGTGTCCGAGGGTTATGCCGAACCGAGCGCAGTGCGGGCGCTCAACCGCGAGACCGGCGCGACCCGATGGAGCCGGACATTCCCAGCCGCCGTCTTCATCCAGGGATCGGCCGACGGTGTCGTGATCGTTGGCGGCTACGGCTCCCTGACCGGCCTCGACATCGGGACCGGCGCCGTCCGTTGGACGGTCGACCTGCCCGGGGAAGGGCTCGGCGCGTACGAGCCGGTCGTGAGCGCAGTTCGGTCTGAGACATCTGCGATCGGGCTCTCCAGCAACGGCGAAGGCGACGTGCGCCCGCCCGTGATCCTCGGCCTGAACCCAACATCCGGGACGATCCGCTGGCGCACCCCGCTTGCCGTTGGGACGGACCTGACCTTCGCACAACCGCTAGTCGACAACGACGCCGCCGTGTTCCTGACGACGCTGAGCCATCCCGGGAGTGCTCCGAGTGGTGACGCGTACGCCGTCAATCTCGGCGATGGTTCGATCCGTTGGGATGTACCCCTGGGCGGGAACCAGGGGTTCGGCGCGGCAAGCGCCGTCGCAACGCCGGGCGCCGTCCACATTCCATCGCAGCTCGGGATCATCACCGTCGCTTCGAATGACGGCACCATCGAGTGGCGGTTTCCGGGCACGGGGGCCGCCGCAGTGGCCCAGGTCGGCGACGCCGTCGTCGCGCTCGACGGAGGTGCGATCGTCACGCTGGATTCGTCCGACGGCCGCGAGATCGCGCGCACCACCACGTCCGTGATTGGCCCGCAGCTGCTCGACTCGCTCTCCGGCGGACGCGGCCTGCTCGTGCTCGGGCTGACCAGCGCTCAGGGTATCGACCCCGGGAGGGACCATCCGCTCTGGTCGATTACCTGGCCGGATCGCCTGGCAACCATTCCCGTGGAATCCGACGGGATGTTGATCAGCTCGACCATGGACGGCCGCATCACAGCATTCCGTATCCCTCAAACGTGAAGGCGTGTCGGCAGTGCCGGATCTTAGCTGGTGAGCGCACCTGAGATGCGCTGAACAGCATATGTGGTAAAGTGCATCCTATGGAGATCCGATACCACCCGCTGCTCGAGCGGTGGCTCGTCGAACTCGCCGAGGCCGACGAGGAGATCTTCGGAGAGGTGATGGCCTTGCTGACCGCACTCGAAGAACACGGCCGCGATCTCGACGACGAGACCCGCGAGGAATCCCACCCGGTAGTGACCTCCCGCTACGACATGCACGCACTGCGTCGAACACCGCCGTCGGAGGCCACGCCGTATGCAGTCGGTCCGCCGGTGCTGCGAATCCTGTATGCGGTCTGCCGGACAGCATCGGGCCACGAGCGCGCAGTCGTGTTGCTCGGTGGCGACAAGGCGGCACTCGGCAACCGGTGGTACCCGGTGAACGTGAACGAAGCCCAGGCCCGACTCGACAACTACTGCCGCCAACACACCGATACTTCCCCGATCGTGAAACGAGGCAACCGATGAGCACACGCACTATCCCCACCGACAACGCCAAGGTCACCGAAGCCACCATTTCTGACGAGGAATGGGCACAGGCCGAGACGGCACACGAGCGCTTCAAGACGCTCTTGGAGACCAAGCCGCGGGCCAAGGCCCGCTACGACGCGGTACTGGCGGAGATCAACAGCCGGCAGGCGACGCTCCGTCGACTTCGCGAGGCGCGGGCGCTTACGCAGTCGACGATCGGCGAGCTGCTCGACATGGACCAGTCCGAGGTCTCGCGACTTGAACGCCGAAGCGACATGCTCCTGTCGACGCTTCGACGCTTCGTCGAGGCCACCGGCGGCGAAATGCACATCGTCGTGAGCTACCCCGACGGCGGTCCGGTGGAACTGCTCGTGAGCCACTAGGAACTACTTGTGGTCGGTGATCTCGGATCGCAGTCTTCACGCTTCTCCCTACAGCTCGCTGACCTGGAAGAGAACTTCCTGCAACTCAGGTAGGCCCGTCGGATCGCCAAGGGATTGCCAAGCCGGGGTAAGAACTTCGAAGCGATGAGTCCGCAGGTCTGTGACCTGGGACTTTGGTGCGCTCGGAGAGAATCGAACTCCCAACCTTCTGATCCGTAGTAGTACGAGTTGGACGGTCAGGTGGGGCAGGCATGTTCGTCGGGCATCAAGGGTCGGAAGACCACGAGGTAGCGCGCGCCACCGGAGGTCCAGCGGGTGATCGCGGTGGCGTCCTTCGCGGCGGCGAGCGCGGCGGATGCATCCGTGCCACTGAGGACTGCGCAGCGGAATCGGGCTTCGGGGGTGCGGTCGCCCGCGGGGGGAGTGCCGAGAGTGCCGAGGTCGCCGAGCGGCCACGCTGCGGTCCCGGGGGTGACCCCGGTGTCGTCTTGGACATCCTCGGGCCGCTCGGGGCGGACGTTGACGGCCACCTCGGACGCGACGTAGGGCGCGGTCGCGCCGTTCATGGCCGCGGTACTGAGGTCACCGACGAATCCGCTGAGCTTGGCTCGCGCCGCTCGCTGCGCGGCGTCGAC
>JANPMG010000046.1:0-3933 GCA_031422675.1 Acidimicrobiia bacterium
CGACCGCGCCGCCATCCTCGACGTCTTGCGCGTCTCCCTCGGCCGCGAGGTCGACGATCGGTACGAGGCGTTGTTCGCGTGGAAGCACTTGGAGAACGCGTTCGGGACGTCGCCGGCGTGGATTGCGTGCGACGGTGATCGAATCGCGGGCTTCCGCACGCTCATGCGATGGGAGTTCCTCGCCGGCGACCGGGTGGTTCGGGCGGTGCGCGCGGTCGATACCGCAACGCATCCGGACTACCAGGGGTGCGGAATCTTCACCCGGCTCACGTTGCACGCGCTGGACGAGCTCGGCGCCGAGGGGGTGGAGTTCGTGTTCAACACGCCCAACGACCAGAGCCGCCCCGGCTACCTCAAGATGGGCTGGCGCGAAGTCGGGACCCTGGCCACGGTGGTGCGGCCGACCCGGTGGCGCCGCGTGGCGCGCATCGCGAAGGCCCGGGTTCCCGCCGATCGCTGGTCCACACCGTCCGCCGCCGGGCTCCCGGCGGCGGAGGTCCTGGCCGACGCGCCGGCGATCGACGCGCTCCTTGCGCGCCGCGCGCCGAGCTCGGGCCTGGCGACGAATGTCACGGGCGATTTCCTGCGGTGGCGGTTCGGGACTCCACTGCTTGGCTACCGCGCGCTCCCCGCGTCCACCGGCGTGCGGGACGGGCTCGCGATCTTTCGGATCCGAGCGCGCGGTTCGGCGCGGGAGGCGGCGCTCGTCGCATTGCTCACGCCCGCGGGCGACCGGACCGGCGCCGCCAAACTGGTGAAGGAGCTGGCCCGAATCGCCGACGCCGATTACGTCCTCGGCCTCGGCGGTCCGCCGGTGTGGCCCGGCGCCATGGTGCGATTGCCCGGCATCGGCCCGGTGCTGACCTGCCGTCCGATCGGTGACGGTGCCGCCCCGACCCGTTGGGACCTCACGCTCGGCGACATCGAACTGTTCTGAGCGTCCGGCGCGGTCTCAGTCGGGGAGTTGGCCGAGGACGCGGTCCGCTCGTCGCCCGATGCGCCGACCGACCTTGCCGACGAGACGGCGCACCGCGACGTCGGCCCGATAGGCCGAATGCCGCCGCGCGCTGCCGGCCCACGAGCGGTCGTGCTCGTACCCGAGTTCGATCAGGAGATCGCCGGCGACCGCGTCGAAGAGGAGCCGGTCCGCGGCGGTCCAGGACTCGGCCCACCCGCCGACGGCACCGCGTCCGAAGAAGCCTTTCGGCTCCTGGAGCGTGTCGAGTCGTTGGGCCATTTCCCCGCCGAGCGTGATGCTGCTCGGCGCGGTACCGGCCGCCATCCGGGTGAGCGAGAACTCGTCGAGCAGGGCGACGCATTGGGCGGTGTCGACGTCGATCCCGGCCGCCGCGAAGGCCTGTTGCAGCGGCAGGGGATCTCCGCCACGAAGTTGCTCGTACCGTACTTCCGTGTACCGACCGGTGGCGGCGGCCTGGCGTGCGCCCAACACCGAAGTGCGCCAGGACCGCGCCGCCGCCTTCATGCCACCGGGTACCCAGTAGGCGCCCCAACCCTTCGCCGCGGATTGCAACGACGCGGCGACATCGCGGCCGTCGCGGATGATGTGGATGAAGGTCGCGTCGGGAAGATACTTAGCGATGAGCTCGGTGTGGCGGCTGTGGGCCGGGCTCTTCTCCACGATCACGCTGGCACTCGGATCGAGTTCGTGCACCGCGTCCAGGACGCGGTCCACCACTCCGGAGAGCATCGCGGTGAACTCGGCATCGCCGAGGACGGCCGGCAATCCTTTCGCCCGCCGGTCGCGCTGCTCGGAGTCCGACCGGTCCAGCTGCTCGTCCCACCACGTCTGGAGTGGTGCGATGAACTTCGCGAAGAGGTCCGTCTCTTGCGGCGTCACCACGGCGGGATGCGAGCCGAGCAGCGACTGGAGCCACGTGGTGCCACTGCGCGGTGAGCCGATCAGGAACACCACGCGTGGGCGAACGGTCTGCGACGCGTGGGTCGACGGTATCGGGGTCATCGAGGCGCAGACTCGGGCTCGGGGATGGAGCGGGAAGGCGCCTGAGGATAGTTGAGGCCTTCAGGCACCTCCGCCGGCGCCGCGGGACGCGCCGAGGCGCCGTTCGTGAGCAGGTCGAGTCGACTTTTTCGCCGGTCTAATCTGGTACCGATCATGAACTCCCGACCCCGTGTCTCGGTGATCATCTCGGCGTACAACGTGGAGGAGTTCATCGGTGCGGCGATCGAGTCGGCGCTCGGTCAGACCTACCCCAACATCGAGGTGGTGGTCGTCGACGATGGCTCCACCGACGCCACCGCGGCCGTCATCGACCGGTATCGATCGAAGATCGTCGTGGTGAGTCAGGCGAATGCTGGCGTGTGTGCGGCCCGGAACGCCGGCATTCGCGCCTCGTCCGGAGAACTCTTGGGATTGCTCGACGGCGACGACCTGTGGCTTCCGGAGCGAGTGGATCGGCTCGTCTCCTTCCTCGAGTCGCGGCCCGACATCGCAATGGTGACGAGCGATTCCTGGGTCATGGAGGGCTTCGAGCCGACGCAGCGCCAGTCCTATCGGGATCGCCGCAAGCGGCCGTTTCCCGCGACCGAAGCGGAGCAGATCCCGGAGATCGCGCGCTTCAACTTCCTCTTCGTCGGCGTGGTGTTCTGGCGCAGACTCATCGACGAATGCGGCATGTTCACGATCGGTCCTCGGTACGGGAATCGCGGTTCGATCGAGAGCGCCGAAGACTTCGAGATCTGGACGCGCTTCCTGCTCTCGGGCGCGCGCGCCGGCTTCGTCGACGAGCCACTCGGTTACTACCGGGAACGCCACGGGAGCCTCAGCCAATCTCCGCATCAGGCCCTCGCGCATCAGACCGTGCTCGAACGCCATCTCCCCGCCCTCTGGAAGCAGGGCGCCAAGGGATACGCACGCGATTCCTACGAGATCGGTACCCGGCTCGCCGCGTTCGGAGACCGGCGCGCGGCATTGAAGTTCTTCCTTCACGCGCTCACCGGTGAGGGTGCACGCGGTTCGAGACTGCGCTACGCCACCAGCTCGGTTCGCCGTCTCGTCCGTCCCGCGGCGTCGCAACAGGGGCTCTACGGAACCATGCCGGGCGGGGTCGGGGCGGCGGAGACTGCCTGAGCCACCGCGCCCGCCTGGTGACACGTGGGTGAGATCAGCCCACGCTCCAGGCGGATTCCACGAACACGGGAGAGAGTCGCACGATGGCTCCCGGGGTGGGATCCAACCGGTGGCGCCCGGCGACGGGCAGCGGCGCGATGGGATGCCACGGCATCAGCTCGAGGCGGGACATCGTCCGGTAGCAGCCGGACCAGAGGAAGTACTTCCCGGCCGGGATGGGCAAGCGTGCCAGGTCGAGCGTCAGCGCCGTGGTTCCGGGCTGGAGTTGGATCTCGCGCCGGACCACGAAGATCGGCGTGGGCGCGCCTTCGGTGACCCCCACGTAGAGGTTCACGTCGAGGACCTCGTCGCATTCGACGTCGAAGGTGATCTCGCACTTTTCGTTCGTGGTGATGAGCCCGCCGGCCGGGCCCTTCGTGCGTATGTTCTTCAGCCGGACCGGGCCGTCCTGAATGGCGGTGGCTTCGGCGCGTTCTTCGATCGCGGTCCGGTACTGGCCGAGAACGTCGTCGATCGACCCCGCCGCTCGGATGCGTGAATCCTCGAGCCAGACGCCGCGTTGCACGGTGGCGGCAACCGCGGCGAGATCGTGGGACACCAGCAGCAGGGTGGTGCCGCTCTGGGTCACCTCTCGCATCCGGTTCAGGCACTTCTGCTGAAAAGACGAGTCCCCGACCGCGAGGACTTCGTCGACGACGAGGATGCTTGGTTCGAGAAAGGCGGCGATCGAGAACCCGGTCCGCATCTTCATGCCACTCGAATAGAACTTCACCTGCCGGTCGATCGCGTCCTCGACCTCGGCGAACTCGACGATCTGGTCGAAG
>JANPMG010000047.1:0-8794 GCA_031422675.1 Acidimicrobiia bacterium
CCGCGCCGCCAGCAACACGAGCACCGTCCAGGACACCACCAGGAGTCCCACCGAGATCAGCACCAACCGCAACAACTCACGCCTCCTCCGAGTTCATGATCATGTTCTCTCGTGCGGGGCGCAGGTAGTGGTCATGTTCGCAAACGCCCGTGTTCGCTCGGGCACCCGTATGCTTGTCGTTCGCAGTGACGGCAGGGGGCCACGTGCGCAGAGTCGGACCGGTTGTCACGCGGCTCGCGGTCGCGGCGATCGTCGTCGCATTCGGCCTCGGCCCGGCCGCACCGGCGGGCGCCGAACCCGGCGACCTCGACGGCGCGTTCGGAATTTGCGGATTCGCGCCCACGACCGAGGATTTCCCGCCGAGCGTCCTCACCGGCGATGGTGGCAAGTACCTCGAGCTGTCATCGGGACTCCCAAGCATCACCGCCACCAGCGTGACGATCGCGCGCAGGCTCGCCGACGGTCGACTGGACCGATCGTTCGGTGTACGAGGCCGGGCTACGGTGTCCATCCCCGGCTGGGTCAGCGATCAATACTTGGATCAGCTCTCCGTCGATCACGCGCGCCGGGTTCTGGCTTCCATCCGGGCCGACATCACACCCGGTGAAGTGGAGACGCGAGGCTTCGTCGTTCGGCTCACGCCAAGTGGCCAACTCGACACCAGCTTCGGGGGTGGCGTGGTCCGCACCGACCTTCAGTCGCTCGAGTTCGTCGTCGGGCCGGGCAACGACCTCATCGGTGCCGGTGGCGCATCACCGACCGAGTCGCTCGCCGCCTCGATCCACATCTCCGAGTCGGGGATCGTGAACAGTGCCTTCGAGTTGGCGGCGTTGCCCGGAGCATCGGCTGTCCGCCAGTTCAGCGTCGAGGCGATCCAGCCGGACGGCAAGGTCTTGGGCGTTGATCGCACGTTCGGCACCGCGAACCCCTACGGAGCCGTCCTCAGATGGAACGCCGACGGAAGTGTGGATCCTGCCTTCTCGCCGATCCGGCCTCAGGACCTCGGTGGTGGTGTCGGCGGCACCTTCGACGTGACCGTGAGTACGGGTGGAACCATCGTGGTGCTTGCATGGACAACGACGTCTCGGGCGTGGTCGCCGAAGGCGGTCGTTGCGCGCTATCGATCCGACGGCACCCTCGACGCGTCTTTCGGATCGTCGGGTTCCGTGGTGGTGCCGACGTTGGCGCGCCGCCACGCGTTGGCGATCGACGACGATGGAAGAATCTCCATTGTGAGCGGAGTGACGCTCGCCGGCGAACAACGTCCACGCATCGTGCGACTCCTCCCCAACGGTGCCCTCGACCCTCGGTTCGGGACCAACGGAGTGAGCACCCTCGGTACCGCGAGCCTCCGGAGCACGGCTCGCCTTCCGGATGCGTGGCACGTCGCAACATTGCTCACCGCAGCCGGAGAATTCAACGCGCTCATTCCCGTGACGGCTCGGGTTTCGAATGTGTCCCTCACGGCGGGCGCCGGGCTGTTGTTGCAGTGGAATGGTGATGCGTGGCCCACCCGGCTCGGCCGTGATCCGGGCCCCGAGTGTCCCGTCAACACGCCGTACTGGCCTGACGACGACAACGCGCGCGGCATCACCACCGTCCCCGGCCGAGGCGGATACGTGGCCGATCTCTTCGGCGGAATCCATCCGTTCTCCGTCGGACTCCGCCACCCGAAACCTGCGCCCGCCGTCGGCAGTCCGTACTGGCCGGGCTGGGACATCGTGCGCGGGATCGCCGCCAAACCCGACGGCACCGGCGGTTATGTCCTCGACGGTTTCGGCGGACTCCACGCCTTCCACACCGGCGCGAATCCGCAACCGCCACGAACCGTCGGCAGCCCCTATTGGCCGGGCTGGAACATCACCCGCGGCGTCGCGCTCCTGCCCGACGGCACCCGCGGATACGTCCTCGACGGTTTCGGCGGTGTTCACCGCTTCACCACCCCCGGTCGTCCCCTGCCTCCCAAACCGAACGGTGCTCCCTACTGGCCGGGCTGGGACATCGCGCGCGGAATCTCCATCCTCGGCGACGGCACCGGCGGATACATCGTCGATGGCTTCGGCGGCATTCACCCCTTCGGCATCGGTACCTCCCCGCCCCCGCCACCCCCCGGCCGAGGCGGCCCCTACGTTCCCGGCACCGACTGGGTCCGCGGCTTCGCCTTCATCGAACCCATCCCGTCGGCGTTGTCCACCGCGTCCGCGAGCGGAGCGCGGGCCACGGATTCAGCGGTCACGACGCGCGCAACGGCCCGACGACGCGGTCCCACGCCCGTCGGCCCTGCGTCGCGCTGAGGAACCTCGGTGCTGGACGCCCGTCGCAGGGTCCTGCCCCGTATCGCGCGTGATGAGAACAGCTGATTCATCACTCGGTCCTTCCCACGTTGTTCGCTGGCCGTGGAGCCACCGTTACGGTGGCTCCGGGGCCAGCGAACGGGAAGGGGGCCGCTTTCGAACCCCAGGCTCACGGTCTGGTTTGACGGCGTCGCTTCGAAGGAGCCGCCAGCGGATCGATCCGTACCGATGGATGACTTGCGGCGAGCTCGCCGAGGTCATCGGGATCACTCGTGAGGATTCTTCCACCGCCACCTGTCAACGCTTCCGCGACGACGATCGCGTCGATCGGGTCGACCTTGCCCGTCGACCCGAGCAGCGATCCCGCACGCCGTCCGGTCGCCGCGGATGTTGGTTCAATCTCGCCGATCGCCTTGAGGACGCGATTGACATTCGCGTCCCTCGGTCCGCCTCGGAGCGTCTCGGCCAAGACGACGACCGGAACGACGACGTCGGCGTCCAACTC
Organism: Acidimicrobiia bacterium; assembly: GCA_031422675.1. Lineage (GTDB taxonomy): Bacteria > Actinomycetota > Acidimicrobiia > IMCC26256 > JAENVU01 > JAENVU01. The sequence continues at coordinate 2,800 of JANPMG010000047.1, forward strand.
CAGTGCTCGCCAGAGGTAGGCGCGGGCTCGCTCCTCACCGCGGGAGAGAGCAATGATCGCGCCGGAATCGAGGATCAGGCGCTCTGCTTGCGCCTCGCGGCGCGTTCGGGCCATGAGCGTCGCACCTCCTCCATCACCTCAGCGGTAACGGGCCCAACCCTTCGGTCGGCCGCCTCGAGGAATGCCAGGAGCCGGTCGCGTTGCAACTGCCGACGCAGCGCTTCGTTGATATAGCCCGAGAGCGACGGAGGAGCAATCAGGGGACCCAGGGGTCTCGCCGCGCTGCGGATGCCGCGCAGAAATTTTGCGGAGAGCATGCGAGTGCTTTCAAACCCACCGGAGGGGTTCGAGCGAGTTGCGCACACTGCTGCAGGATCAGTTGGGACGCGGCAACGCCGGTAGACCTTTGTTCCGGTTGACGATCCCTGAGGATCCCGATGGCGATGCGGCACGAACAACTGAACGATGAGGAGTGTGCTCGTCAGGCCGCGCTTGAGAGATCCTGGCAGCACGCGCAGACGGCGCTGGCCGATCCAGAGTTCAAGGCCTACGTCGAACGATCGATCGCACGCGTGAACGCGTCGCCGTCGAGAACGACCTTGACGCGTGAGCAGTTCCTTGCACAGACGGAAGCTGATGCTGAGTAGTGCCACTGCGCGACATCAGCGAGTTTCAGACGTGGATCGATCCGGAGAACCCGAGCCGGGCGGCCCGCTCTTCGGCCCGGACCTTCATCGCTGAGCTGGGTGATGCCCCATGGCGAGCACCGAGTACCCCCGTCCCAGAGCTGTCGGATCAACCGACGTATGAACTCAGGATCGCAACGATCGACGTGCCTGGCGAGCCGCCGGTCTCGGTCTGGTATCTCCACGTCTACGCAACCGACGATGTCGACTTGATCGCGGTCACCAACCGGTAACCGCCCGGTCCGGGGTCTGCGTCAACCGTGCAGGCTTTGAAAGAGTTCCACTCAGTTGCCAAGCGACCGGTAGGGCAGAAACGGCTGTCACCAGGAACGACGATCGCCCGACGACCAAGAGCGGGCCTGGTGGGATCTCTTTCAAACCCTCGCGAGTCGCCCGAGCAGTCCTCGGTTCGGACCTCAGCTCACCTTGAGATAGGAGCGGAGCGCTTCGCGCACGATGTCGGACGCGGTGCTCTTGTCCTTCGCGGCCCGCTGCTCAAGCGCGGTACGTAGTTCCGGGTCGAGCCGCACTGGGAACGACTCGGCGGGCCCTGAACCCATCGCCGGCCGGCCTGGCCGCCGACGCAAACTTGTGATGTCGAGACCCTGCTCGGCTTCACGCGCCATCCGGTCGAGGACCTCGTCGGTCAGCTCGACACCGGCCTTCGTCCGTCCGTGTGTCTTCTTCGCCATCAGCTTTCTCCTTCACCGCGGAGGAACGGCTCGTATTTCGCGCGCATACCCATGGCGTGGATCACGACCTCCGATGCGTCGTCCCGCATGACCGTCACGACCTCGAGCAGGTTCCCGGAACGGTCGGGACCGAGGTACAGCACCTTGCCGTCGTCCTGCTCGCCGACCGCGACCGCGTTGCCGATCGCGTGGACGATGTCGTCGTCGGGGACGTCGTGACTTCGGGCAGATTCGTAGATCTCCACGTGCCGAATATCGTATCGCGAAATCTAGCTCGGTCGTTCGATCGTCAGGGCAAAGGCTCACCGGGGCGCCGTCGCAGGTCGGGCCCGTCCTCCTCCACCATCCAACGCCGCACGGCACTGTCCTTGGCCTCGCGCTCGGTCACCCCCCGCCCGTAGCGAGGGACGCTCGGACTCAGTTCAGCCCACCACTCGCCGTCGATCTCGGTGCATTCGAGCTGGAATCCGCGATCCGAGAAGAACCCATCGGGATCGTCCAGCCCGCGCCGCACTTCGCTGCGCACACGTTCGACCTCGTGATCTCGGTCCACCGACCTATTCCAGCACGCTCCTCGATGGCGAGCCGTTGCCGCTCGGCGCGATCGGACGTGCGGGTGGACACGACATCATCGCCGCGACCAGGCACGATGCGTCCGTTGTGGAACCAACAACGGCTAGCGGAGGGAGTGGGATTCGAACCCACGGAGCTTGCGCTCAACGGTTTTCAAGACCGTCCCGTTCGTCCACTCCGGCACCCCTCCCGAAGTTCACGCAGGATACCGACCGCCGCCGGGACAACCGTGGGTCCGAGGCAGAGTCAGAGGTGAAGCGGGAGCACGGCGGACGGAGTGAGGATCTCGGCGCCGTCGTCGGTGACGACGAGCGTGTGTTCGAACTGCGCGGTCCGCAGGCCGTCACTTGTCACCGCGGTCCAACCGTCGGACCAGAGCCGCTCACGATGCGAGCCCATCGTGATCATCGGTTCGATGGTGAAGGTCATCCCCGGCTCGAGGAGCATCGACGCGGCGCGCTCCTCGTAGTGCGGTATCGAAAGACCGCCATGGAACTCGCGGCCGATGGCGTGGCCGCAGAAGCTGCGCACCACACCGAACCCGTGGGACTCGGCGTGCTGTTGGATCGCCCGCCCGATCGCCCACACCGGCGCGCCCGGCTTCACCGCTTCGATCCCGAGATAAAGGGATTCTTTCGTCACGCGGATCAGCTCGGCGGAACGGGCGTCGATCGCACCCACCGCGAAAGTCGCGTTGGTGTCGCCGTGCACACCGTCGAGGAAGATCGTGACGTCGACGTTGACGATCTCACCGTCACGCAACGGCCGGTCATCCGGGATGCCGTGGCAGATCACTTCGTTCACCGACGTGCAGACGGACTTCTCGTAACCCTTGTAGCCGAGCGTGCTCGGGTAGCCCCCGCGTTCGATGTACGCGTTGTGTGCCACCTCGTCGAGGACGTCCGTGGTCACGCCGGGCGCGACCGCAGCCCCGACCGCGTCCAGCACCTCACCCGCCGCGATCCCCGCGGGATGCATCGCCGCGATGACCTCGGGCGGCTTGACGAGCGGCTCGTCACGCCCGCGCGGCCACCCGTCGGTGGCGATGTACGGCGGCCGTTCGATCTCCGGTGGCACCTCACGGCGCGGGCCGAGGGTCCCGGCCCGAACGGGCAGGTCCTGGTTGCGGTGGCACTTCTTGTACTTCAGTCCGCTGCCACACCAACACGGATCATTCGTTCCCAGACCAGCCACGCGAGCCAGCGTACCGGTGCCCGCGGTCGTTCCCACGCGCGAAACGACACGTATCCGGCGCGCTTCACGCACGCAAAGCGAAAAGGGGGATGACGGGGTGGGGGCGGGCGGGGGACGCGGTCAGGGGGCGGGGACGCGGTCAGGGGGCGGGGACGGTGGTGAAGCCGGCGAAGGGTTGGAGCACATCGGGGACGGTGAAGGAACCGTCGGCCTGCTGGTAGTGCTCGAAGAGATAGACGAGCGTGCGGCTGATGGCGCACGCGGTGCCGTTGAGCGTATGGACCAGCTCGGTACCCGAATCATTCCGAACCCGGGTGCGCAGCCGGCGGGCGGAGAACTCCCGGTAGTTCGAGCAGCTCGTGGCCTCGCGGTAGCGCCCTTCGCTCGGGAGCCAGACCTCGATGTCGAACTTCCTCGCCGCGGCGGCGCCCAGATCCCCGGTGGCGATGTCCACGACGCGGTACGGGAGGCCCAGGCCGCCGATGATCGTCTCTTCGATCGCGAGGATGCGTTCGTGCTCGGCGTCGGACTGGTCCGGCGGGACGAACGCGAACATCTCGACCTTGTCGAACTGGTGCACGCGGAAGATCCCGCGCGTGTCCTTGCCGTAGGTGCCCGCTTCCCGCCGGAAGTTGGTGGAGAACCCGGCGTAGCGGCGCGGCATCGACGCCCGGTCGAACAACTCGCCGCGGTGAAGCGCGGACAGCGGGACCTCGCTCGTGCCGACGAGGAACAACTCGTCCTCGGGGAGGTCATACACCTGACTCCGGTCCGTGGGGAAGAACCCGGCTTCTTCCATCACGTGCTCGCGCACCAGCACCGGCGGCGCGACGGGCACGAACCCTTCGCGCACCAACACGCTGAACACCCACTGCACCAACGCGAACTCGAGCAGCACCGCCTCGCGCATCACGTACGCGAATCGGGAGCCGCCCACTTCGGCGCCGCGCTCGGAATCCACGAAACCCATCGACTCGGCGAAGGCCGCGTGATCGAGCGCGGGCGCCGGACCCGCGGCGCCGACGGTGCGAATCACGTCACCGTCGTCCTCACCGCCGTCGGGCACCGAGACATCAGCCGGGTTGGGCACACCGAGCGCCAGCGTGCGCAACGCCGTCTCCACCGGCACCAGCTCCGCCTCGTGCGCCGCGAGCACTTCTTTCAGCTCCCCGGCCGCCGCGATCTTCGCCGCGCGCTCGTCGGGCGCGGCCTTGCCGATCGCCTTCGACGCGGCGTTCTGGCGCGCCCGGAGTTCCTCCACCTCGTTCAAGAGTGCGCGATGGGCGGCGTCGGCCGCGATCACCTCGTCGACCAAGCCTGCGCGCACGCGCTTGCGCTCGATACCGGCGCGGTACTCGGCATCGTCGCGGAGCCGCTTCAGGTCAATCATCGGGCGGTCACGAGTCCTCGCTGCGCACCTGCGCCCGAAGCTCGTTGAGCCACGCATCCGCGTCCCGCCACGCCTTCGTGGCGGCAGTCCGCCGCGCCGGGCCGTCGAGCCCCGCCACCGGATACGAACCGAGATACTTCACGCGCGCCACCTTCGCCGCCAGCGTCCGCAGGCAGTCGGCGACGAGCTCGTCGTTGATGTGACCTTCGATGTCGATGACGAAGCAGTACTCGCCGAGGCTCTGCTTCGTCGGTCGGGATTCGAGCTTGGTGAGGTTGATGCGGCGAGCGGCGAACTCCTGGAGCATCGCGAGCAACGATCCCGGCCGGTCCGCGCGTTGGAAGCACACGATCGTGGTGCGGTCATGGCCCGTCGGCGCAGGGATGCCGCGCCCCACCACCACGAAGCGGGTCTGGTTCTCCGGGTGATCCTCGATGTCCGACGCCAAGGTCTTCAATCCATAGAGCTCGGCCGCCAATCGATTGCCGATCGCGGCCTGGTCGGTGCGCTTCGACCGCGCCACGGTGGCCGCCGCGTCCGCGGTGGAGTTCGCGGCGACGAACGTGGCCCGGGGCATCCGTTTGCGCAACCACTGCCGACACTGCGCGACGGCATGCGGGTAGGAGGTCACGGTCCGGACGTCCTTCAACGTGGTGCCCGGCTTGACGAAGAGGCCGAGCGAGATCGGCAGATCGACCTCGCGTTGGATCAGCAGGTCGGTCTCGAACGCCAGCGTGTCCAAGGTGACCGACACCGAGCCTTCGATGGAGTTCTCGATCGGTACGACTCCCAACTCGGCGCGGCCTTCGTGCACGGCGACGAGCACGTCCGGGATCGAGGTCAACGGCTCCCGGGTCAGCGCCGCGAGATCGGGTTGGCTGAGCAGGGCCTCTTCGGTGAAGGTCCCGTGCGGGCCGAAGAACACGACAGAGGTCACGGCGGCGCATCGTACTGGCGCGCCCCGCCGAAGCCGCGCCGATTGGCCGAGGCCGGTAATGGAATCAGATCGCCCGAATGTCGCGCCGGGCTCGCTTCGGTGCGCGCCGCGGCGGGTGGGTGCCCTCACGACCCAACAGCGCCACGACCCGCGCTCGGTGCGGCCGGAACGGTTCGAGGAGATCGAGCATGCGCGCGTCGTCGGCGACGCGTTCGCCCGCCAGGTTCCACGCCACGAACGACGGCAGGTGGAAGTCGCCGACGATCGCGGCGTCGGGATCACCGAATGCGAGCAGCGCCACCATCGTCGCGGTCCACACGCCGATACCTGATATCGACGTGACCGCGCGCTGGAAGTCTGCGGATCCACGCTCGGCCACCCGCTCGATCGACGCGGCGCGTCCGCACACCGTGCGCACGGTTTCGGCGCGCCGACGCTCCACCCCGCACGCGTGCCACGCGAAGGATGGCAGTACTGCGAGTTCGGCCGGAGTCGGCGCCACCATGAGCGGCCGCGGTCCGGG
>JANPMG010000048.1:0-48136 GCA_031422675.1 Acidimicrobiia bacterium
TCACATCCGGGTGCGGCCCGTGGGTGTGTTCTGGATGACCGACGAGGCCGGCCCGGACGCCAAGGTGTTGTGTGTCCCGGCGCAGGACCCACGCTCGTCCGGGATCAAGGATCTGGAGGATCTCCCCCGGTTCTTCCTGGCCGAGATCGAGCACTTCTTCGCCGTCTACAAGGACGTCGAGCCGGAGAAGTCGGTCGAGACCGGGGGCTGGGAAGGCGCCGCGGCCGCAGCCAACGCGGTCACCGAAGCTCGCGCGCGCTACGAAAACGCCAACTCCGTCTGACGGGCCCGACCGGCTGTCGATGGGAAGCCGGACGAGCAACCCGGACGAGCAATTTTGCAGTGGGAATGAGAACGTGTTCTCATTGCCGGGTGACCGAGCCCGAAGTAGCTGATGGCGCCTTGGCGCGCAGTCAGGCCGCTCGGCGCCGACGGGTCATCGACGCCACGTTGGAGTTGGCGGCCGGCGGCGGTTTCGACGCGGTCCAGATGCGCGATGTCGCCACCGAGGCCGGCGTGGCGCTCGGAACCGTGTACCGGTACTTCGAGAGCAAGGAACGCCTGCTGCTCGAAGCCAACCTCGAGCAGGTGGAGGCGCTGCGGGTGCGGCTCTCCGAGCGACCGCCGTCGGGCGCCTCGGCCGCGGATCGGGTGGTCGACGTCCTCCGGCGCGCCACCCGCACCCAAACCCGGCGACCGGAGGCCACCGCCGCGATGGTGCGGGCGCTCGGTTCGGCCCGGCGGGAAGAGTCCGACGCCGTGGCGCGGGTCAGCGAGGCGATGACCGGCATCATCACCGGTGCGATGCACGCGGGTGAGCCCAGCGAACGCGACCGCGCCGTCGCGCGAGTGTTGAGTCAGGTGTGGCTGTCGTCGCTCATCGGTTGGGTCGGTGGCGTGGACGGTCCGGATGTCGTTGGTAACGATCTCGAGCGCGCGGCGCGCATGCTCATCAGCTGAAGGAGAACCATGGAGACCAATTTCGCGACGATGTTCGAAGCCATCGTCGATCTGGTGCCGGACCGGATGGCGGTGATCGTGGTCGGTGACGGTCGCAGCACGTACGGCGAACTCGAGGCCCGCATCAACCGGATGGCGCACCATCTTGCCGGCGCGGGCGTCGGTGCCGGCGACCACGTGGGCATCTACGCGTACAACGGCATGGAGTGGGTGGAGGCCATGATGGCGCTCTACAAGCTCCGCGCCGTGCCGGTGAACGTCAACTACCGCTACGTGGAGAACGAACTCAAGTACCTCTGCGCGAATGCGGACCTGGTGGCGATCGTCGCGCAGCAGGAGTTCGCGCCGCGCATCGCCGCGATCCGCGGTGATCTGCCGAAGCTCGCGCACGTCGTCATCGCGGCGGACGCGAGCGGCGCTTCCACCGCCGGCCTCGACTTCGCCGACTACGAGACCGCGATCGCCGACTCGTCACCCGATCGAGACTTCGGCGAACGGTCCGGTGACGACCTGCACGTGATCTACACGGGTGGCACTACCGGAATGCCGAAGGGCGTGATGTGGCGCCAGGAAGACATCTTCTACGCGCTCTGTGGCGGCATCGATGCGTACTCGAACGAGAAGCTCGCGCACGCGGGTGTCCTGGCCGAGAAGGTGGCCGCCGGGGGTGGACCCACGGTCAACTTCCCGCTCGCGCCGATGATGCACGGCGCCGGTCAGGTCACCACGATCCGCAGCCTCATCCACGGCGACACCGTGGTGCTCAGCCCGCGGTTCGACGCCGACCAGTCGTGGCGCACCGTCGCCGCGGAGAAAGTCAACGTGGTGGGAATCACCGGGGATGCGATGGCTCGGCCACTCGCGGATCGACTCGAGGAGATCTTCGACGACGTCGACTTGTCGTCACTGTTCTCGATCGGCTCCAGTGCCGCGATCTTCAGCCAGTCGATCAAGGACCAGCTGATGGAACGGTTGCCGAACATCGTGGTGGTGGATTCGGTCGGCGCCACCGAGACCGGTATGAACGGCATCAAGATCGCGGTGAAGGGCGAGATCCCGAAGGGTGGACCGGCCACGGTGTCCCCGTCGCTCGATTCGATCGTCGTCGACGAGGACTACGTGCCGATCGCTCCCGGCTCGGGTGCGATCGGGCGCATCGCTCGCACCGGCAACATCCCCCTCGGCTACTACAACGATCCCGAGCGCAGCGCGTTGGTGTTCTTCGAACACGGTGGCAAGCGGTATTCGATCCCGGGCGACTTCGCGACGGTGGAGGAGGACGGCCAGATCACCCTGCTCGGTCGGGGTTCGATCATGATCAACACCGGCGGGGAGAAGGTCTTCCCCGAGGAAGTGGAGGGCGTGCTCAAGGCCCATCCCGCGGTCTTCGACTGTCTCGTCGTCGGCGTGCCGGACGAACGTTGGGGTGAGCGGGTCACCGCGGTCGTCCAGGCCCGGCCGGGAACGGAGCCGACGGTCGAGGAGCTGGACGCGCACTGTCGCCAACACATCGCGGCGTACAAGGCGCCGAAGCAGGTGTTCCTCGTGGACCAGATCCAACGGGCGCCGAGCGGCAAGCCCGACTACCCGTGGGCGAAACAGTTTGCGCTCGCGGCAGTGGAGGGCTGAATCGACGGTGGCGGTTGCGGTCTAAGGTCGGCGGCGTGGACGCTGCCGACTTCGAGGCCGCCGGCCTGTACGACCCGAGCGCGCCCGACGCGACGGACCGGCTGGCGCTGCTGCTCCACTTCGCCGATCTGGGCGTGGATCTCGAGACCATGACTGCGGCCGATGCCACGGGATCGCTGCACGCAGTGGGATCGGACGCCGCGATCCGGCCGGGCGCGCGCCGCACCATCGGGGAAGTCGCAGAGGCCGCCGGGCTGAGCGTCGACATGTTGGCACGGGTGGTCGTTGCCGCCGGGCTGCGGCTGGATGCCGACGACTACCGCGAGTCCGACGAAGAGACGTTCCGGCTGTTCGCAATCGGCGCCGAACTCTTCGGTGACGAAGCCACGCTACGGTTCACGCGTGCGATGGGGTCCGCGCTCGCGGGCGTGGCCGAAGCGGCGATCTCACTGTTTCTGGTTTCCCTGGAAGATCCGATGGTGCGGCAAGGCACCGCGCAGTCGGTACGAGCGAAGGCGACCGAGAGCGCGGTCGACGCGCTCGTGGAGATCCCCGTCGTGATGGACGGTCTGTTTCGCAAGCACGTCGAACAGGCCATCCGTCGTCAGCGCGTATCGAATGCGTACGAGGTGGCGCCGGGCGCATTCCGGCTCGCCATCGGCTTCGTCGATCTCGTCGGGTTCACGCCGCTCGCCCGGGATCTGGCGCCCGCCGCACTCGGCGAGATGATCGAAGACTTCGAGATGACCGCCAACGAGGTGGTGTCCCAGGCCGGGGGTCGGGTGGTGAAGCACATCGGCGACGAGGTGATGTTCGCCGCCGTGGAGCCCGCCGCCGCCGCGCACATCGCACTGGAGTTGGTCCGGCGCTTTGCCGCCGAGGAGCGGGTCGCTCCGCACGCGGGGATCGGCTACGGCGTGGTACTCGGACGCGGCGGTGACTACTACGGCTCGGTGGTGAACCTCGCGTCCCGCACCGCCGACATCGCGGTGCCGAACGAGATCCTGGTGACCGAAGCCGTCGTCCTCGGCGCCGGTGACGATGCCGAGCTCACCTTCGAACCGGCCGGCCGCCGCCAGTTGAAAGGGTTCGACGACCCCGTTGCCCTCTGGTCGCTCAGCTGAGCATTCCGGAGCGGTGATCGCGGTCTACGCCACCGCGCCGGAGGCCGTGAGCGATGCGACCTCGGCGGCGGTCAGTCCCCATTCGGCGAGGACGGTGTTGGTGTCGGTGCCGGGGACGACGGGCGCGCGTTCGACGGCGCCCGGCGTGCGCGAGAACCGGGGGGCCGGGGCGGGCTGGGGCGCGCCGTCCACCTCGATGAAGGTCTCGCGGGCGACGTTGTGGGGATGGGCGCGCGCCTCGTTCATGGTGAGGACCGGGGCGAAGCACACGTCGTGACCGGCGAAGAAGGTCACCCACTCGTCGCGGGTGCGGGTGCTGAACAGTGCCGCCAGCTTCGTCTTGAGCGCCGGCCACGCGGATTGGTCCATCTGCGTTGCCGGATCGAGCGGGATGTCGAGCGGGGTCAGAAGGGCGCAGAGCGCGGCGTAGAACTGCGGTTCGTAACTGGCGATCGAGATGTGCTTACCGTCCGAGGTCTCGTAGACGCCGTAGAAGTGCGCGCCGCCGTCGAGCAGGTTGGTGCCGCGCTCGTCGGACCAGAACCCCATCGCACTCAGCCCGACGAACACACTCATCAACATCGCGGAACCGTCGACCATCGCGGCGTCGATCACCTGACCCTCGCCGCTGGTGGCGCGTTCGATGATCGCCGCGAGCACGCCGAAGGCGAGCAGCAGGCCGCCGCCACCGAAGTCGCCGATGAGATTGATCGGGGGGACGGGCGGGCCGCCGGCATTCCCGAAGTGTGCGAGTGCACCGGCGAGCGAGATGTAGTTGATGTCGTGGCCCACGTCGTGGGCGAGCGGACCCTCCTGACCCCACCCGGTCATGCGGCCGTAGATGAGGCGCGGGTTGCGGCCCCGGCACTCATCCGGGCCGACGCCGAGTCGTTCCGCCACGCCGGGCCGGAATCCCTCGATGAGCACGTCGGCGGATTCGCAGAGCCGCAGGACGGTGGCGACGCCGTCGGGATGCTTCAGGTCCACCCCGGCGCTGCGACGATTCCGGTCGAGGCTCGCGTACGGCGATGCGGGCATCGTGCCCGCACCGGACGCCACCGACGTGGCCCGGTCGAGTCGCAGCACCTCCGCACCGAGATCCGCGAGCGCCATCCCCGCAAACTGCGTCGGCCCGATGTTCGGCAACTCGATGACCTTGATCCCGTTCAGCGGTCCTCGTCCCATGGGGCGTCCTACGCGTCGAGCTTGAAGGCCGTGATCGCGTTCTCGCGGAGGAACTTGGGCCAGACGTGGTCCTTGAAGGGCACGTCGGGCAGCTCGGCGAAGATGCGGTCGTAGGTGAGACCCGCAGGGTAATAGCCGGACCAGATGATCTTGTCCGCACCGCGTGTGTTGGCGTAGTTGACGATGTCCTCGGGGTAGTACTTCGGCGCGAACGCGGTGGTGGAGTAATAGAGGTTCGGCCACTTGAGCATCAGCTTCACCGCCAGGTCCGCCCACGGCTCCGCGCCGTGGCGCATCACGAACCGCAGGTCCGGGAAGAACCAACACACCTCGTCCACGTGCGCTACGTCCTGCGGCGCGAAGGGAATCCGGGGACCGGGGACACCGATGGTGGTGGCGAACGTGACGTCGAGCTCCACGCATTTCGCGTAGATCGGATAGAACTTCTTGTCGTTCACCGCGACCTGCGGATACAACCCCGCGGGGAACGCACTGACGGACTTGAGGTCGTACTCGTCGGCGACGCGCTGGATTCGGCGCACCGCCTCCATGCCCTGGTTGGGGTCCACGCCGATGCCGGCGGCGAACCGGTCCGGGTAGTCCTTGACCGCGCGGGCGCCGTTGCCGCCGTCGTCGACGTTCGTGATCACCTTCGTGATGCCGTGGCGGTCCATCTCGGCGAGCAGGAACTCGACGGGGTCACCGAGCTCGTCGGCCTCGATGTGCACCGGGTCCTTGAACATGTAGCCGGCGGGAAACTCGAGGCCGCCCTCACCCGCCTTGCTCTCCGTGTCCCGAGTCTGCTTCCGGATGAACTCGTAGAACTCGAACATCTCTTCGCGGGACTTCGGGATGCCGGTGGCGGTGTCGATGACTCCGCAGGCGTGCGCGGCTTCGTACGCAGGGTTGCTCATGTGGTCTCACTTCCATTCCGCTCTCGGCCCTGGGGGCCGGGCCGCTCGGGCCCCGTTCGGCCCTTCGGTTCAGACATTGGTTCGGTACCGGCCTCACTCAGCTTCAGTACTCGTTCGGCGTTGGTGCGGAGGAACTTGGGCCAGACGTCGTCCCGGAACCCGACCTTCGGCATCTCGGTGAAGATGCGTTCCAGACTCAGACCCATCGGGAAGTAGCCGCCGTAGATGATCTTGTCCGCGCCGCGCGTGTTCCCGTAGTAGACGACGTCGGCGGGGTAGTGCTTCGGCGCGAATCCGGAGGTGGAGTAATAGAGGTTCGGCCACTTGAGCATGAGCTTCCCCGCGAGCGCGGTCCACGGCTCCGCGCCGTGACGCATCACGAACTTCAGATCCGGGAAGAACCAACACACCTCGTCGATGTACCCGACGTGCTGGCAGTCCATGGGCACGCGGGGCCCGGGCACCCCGGCGTTGACGAAGATCGGGATGTCGAGCTCCACGCACTTCGCGTAGAGCGGGTAGTACTTCTTGTCGTTGATCGGCACCTGGGGCAGCAACCCGGCCGGGAAGGTCTGGGCGGAGCGCACGCCGAGTTCCTTGACTGCGATCTCGAGATCCCGGACGGCGTCCATGCCACGGTTCGGGTCCACACTCGCACTGCCGACGAACCGGTCGGGATGATCTCGCAACGCCTGTTGGGCGACGGGATTCGTGCCCACGTTGATCATGCCGCGGGTGATGTTGAAGCGGTCCATCTCCGCGAGGAGCAGAGTGACCGGATCGACGGTGTCGTCGTACTCGGGGACGTCTTTGAACATGTACTGCGCGGGGAACGCGAACTGGTCGCGCGCTTCCTTGTCGAGGATGCCGGCGTTGATCTGCGCGTAGTGCTTGGTCTTGCGTTCCTCGGCCGTGGCCGGCATGCCGATCATCGTGTCGAGCACACCGCCGCGCCACGCGTCGAAGTACGCCGAGGGTTCGGTGCCGGGCGCACCAGGCCCGGCGTCAGGCATCGAGTTTGAAGACGCGCATCGCGTTCTCACGCAAGAACTTGGGCCACACGTGGTCTCGGAACGGCACGTTGGGCATGTCGGTCCAGATGCGCTCGAGGCTCAGACCCATCGGGAAGTAGCCGGCATACATCACCTTGTCCGCACCGCGCGTGTTCGCGTAGTGGATGACGTCCTTCGGGTAGAACTTCGGCGCGAAAGCACTGGTGGAGTAGTGCAGGTTCGGCCACTTGAGCATGAGCTTCACCGCGAGGTCGGCCCACGGCTCACAACCGTGGCGGGTCACGAACTTGAGGTCCGGGAAGAACCAGCACACCTCGTCGATGAGCGCAACGTCCTGGCAGGCGAACGGTACCCGCGGCCCCGGAATGCCGGCACACACGCAGATCGGGATGTCGAGCTCCACGCATTTCGCGTAGAGGGGATAGAACTTCTTGTCGTTGATCGGGACCTGGGGCGACATGCCCGCGGGGAAGGCCGTCGCGGCCTTGACGCCGAGTTCTTTGACCGCCGCTTCGAGTTCTCTTACGCCCTCCATGCCCCGGTTCGGGTCCACCTCGAAACTGCCGAAGAAGCGGTCGGGGTGTTGCTTGATCGTCTTCTGGGTCTCGTCGTTGCGGAACGAGTTGCCGAGCATGGCCATGGCGATCCCGTGGCGGTCCATCTCGGACAGGACGTAGGCGACCGGGTCGTCCATGTGTTCTTCGAGGTGGGGCACATGCTTGAACATGTACTGCGCCGGGAACTCGAACTCTTCCCGGCTCTCACGGTCCAGGAGGTTCTTCTGGAGGAAGTCGTACCAACGGCGCGGATCGCCCGTCGGGATGCCGAGCATGAGGTCGATGGCGCCGATGTCGTTGATCGAAGTGGTCACCGACCCGAACCTACCGCCCGACCTGACGGGCCGTCAGATTCACCGGGGGAGCGCGTGTTCGCGACGGTGAGGGGTCCGGAGTGTCACACCTCGCGGCTTTGATGTCGGGTGTGGAGCTGTACCGCCCAACCGCGAAGCGGCCTGACGTCGACCAGTTGCCCGCAAACGACCGACTTCGGTCACTGAGGGCAACGGAAGCGATTGCGATGGCGCAGTTCGGCGTGGTGAGCCGAGATCAGGGTGTGATCGCCGGTGTCTCGGCTCGGGCCATGCGAGCCCGTCGCGACGCAGGCCGACTCGAGGAGGTGTTGCCCGGCGTCTATCGATTCGCCTCCGCGCCCCGAACGTTCCGCCAACGGGCGATGGCGGCCGCGTTGTGGTCCGAACCGGAGGGGTTGGTATCGCACCAAACGGCGGGCGCACTTTGGCGGCTGGAAGGGATCGGCCACGGTGGCCGGGTCCACATCACGTTGCCGGGAGGCCACCGCCGACATCGCGACATCACGGTTCACACGAGCAGAGATCTCATCGACGCGGACCGCGCGCGGTGCGGACCGATTGCGGTCACGTCGGCCCTGCGTACCGTTTTGGATTTGGCCGCGACCGTGGAGCCGCTCGCGCTCGAGGTGGCGATCGAGGACGGCTTGCGACGCCGGCTGTTCACGCTGGGTCAGCTGCACTGGCGAAGCGCGCAGCGTTTGGGGCGCGGCGTGAGTGGCTCGACCATCGCGGCGGACCTGATCAGCCGGCGTGACCTCGGTGTCACCGACAGCGGTTGGGAGGTGCGGGTCTCGGCGATGTTGGTGAAGGAAGGCATGGGCGCACCGGTGCGCCAACTCGCGGTCCGGACGGCGATGGGCGACTTCCGTGTGGACCTTGGTTACCCGGGCCCGCCCGTGGTCGCACTCGAATACGACAGCGACCGGTGGCATTCGGGGGTACAGCGTCGTCATGCGGACGCGGCGCGCCGAAATGCGCTGAGAATCGCGGGCGTCAACGTGGTGGAGATCACCTCGTCGATCGCACACGATCCGGTCGCCTTGGTCGAGCTGGTACGCGCGGCACTCTCTTCCCGCGCGTCGTGAGGTGAAGTGACGAGTTGGAGGCGCGGGCTCAGGGTGTGGCCCGCTCAGGGCGCGGCGAGCAGGAAGGTGCGGGCGAGTGGAGCGGCCACTCGGCCGCCGACCCCGCCGCCTTCCACGACGACGGCGAACGCGAGATCGTTGCGGAACCCGATGAACCAGGCGTGGGTCTTCGGTGGGGTCTCCGTTCCGAACTCGGCAGTTCCGGTCTTTCCGCCGATCGGCTGGCCCGCGATCGCCGCGGCGGTGGCGGTTCCGTTCCGGACCACATCGGTCATGAGCGCGCGCAGCGGGTCCGCAACGGCGGGTGTGAGGGCGGGCGCACTCGCACCCGTGCGCGATTCCACCCGAGTCGGCGCCGGGTCGGTGACGAGTGACGGGGGGCGCCAGGTCCCGGCCGCGACCGCGCCGGCGACCCCGGCCATGACGAGCGGGCTCGCAGTGACGCGCGCTTGACCGAGCGCCGCCGCGGCGCGCTCGGTGGCGTCCTTCGGTGCGGGGAACGAGCCGCCCGTGGCTGCGATGCCGATCTCCGGTGCGGCGTCGAAGCCGAACGTGCGCGCGGCGGTCGCCAGCGCGTCGGCGGGTAGCTGTTGGGCCAGGCCGATGAACGCGGTGTTGCACGAGATCGCGAACGCGCGCGAGAAGGGGAGTGCCCCCGCGGACTCGCCTTCGAAGTTTCGGAAGCTACGACCGTTGACCGTGATCGTCGGCGGACACGTGGCCGCGGTCGCCGGTGTGGTTCCGTTCGCCAAGAGGGCGGCGGCGGTGACCACTTTGAACGTGGACCCGGGGGGATACGCACCGTCGAGGGCGCGGTCGAAGGCGTCGGTGACCGGTGTACTGACGACCGCGCGGACCGCACCGTCGGACGGCCGGATGGCCACCAACGCGGCCGGACTCGTGGCCCCGATGGTCGCCTCCGCGGCGCGTTGGGTGGGGAGGTCCAGGGTGGTCTGGACCGCTTGGGGTGCAACACCGTCGACGGTCGCCAGGTGCGCGACGGGCTCGCCCTCGGCATCGAGCAGATCGATCGAATGGGACGCGGTTCCCGCGAGGCGGGTCTCATAACGCCGTTCGAGCCCGTTGATACCCACGACGTCACCGGTCACGTAACTCGGTCCGAGCTCGTCGAGCAGATCGGCGGTGATCGGACCGACGCGCCCTACCACGTGCGCGGCGAGCTGTTCGGTGGCCGCGCCCCGGCGGGCGGTGGTGCGAAAGGTCACGCCGGGCAGGTCGTAGATGACGGGCTTGATCGCCTGGTACTGGGCGTCAGGGATGGTGGCGACCTCGACGAAGTAGTCGGGCTGTACTCCCGGGGCGTCGAGCCGCTGGGCGATCGCGTCAGCCGTCATCGGCGCAAGATTCGCGGCCAGTGTCTGCAACGTGCCGGGGCGATCGACGAGCCGACGCGGTTCGATCCCGATGGTCACGAACGGCCCGGCGATCGTGAGCGGAACTCCGTCCGATCCCAGGATCGGGGCGCGGGTGGGGCGGATACGCGCGGTGCTGAAGTGGGTGTCGGTGGTGAGGGACGGGTGCACCGTCCCTGGGCGCCACGCGACGCGCCAATCCGCCGTGGTACGGCGGATTGCGAGCGTTGCGCGATAGGTCCAGGTCTGGCCGCTCTCGAACCGGAATGAAGTCTCGAACGTGGCGCGCGCGGTGGTGCCGCGTGGGGTCAACCGGACGAGCCGCACCGAACTCGGCCAGGAGCCGAACGCATCGTGCTGTTGCTGGTATGCCGCGCGGACGGCGGGGTTGGGCGTGACGACGAGCCGGTTCATGCCTCGGGTGTCGCCGGTGCGCCAGCGTTCGAGGAATCGCAGGGCAGTGGGGCGTGGATCGGCGGGGGAGTCACCGGAACCGAGGCGAGTGACGGCGAGAACGCCGGCGACGATCGCGGCCGCAACCAGCAGTGCCACGGATGCCCAGAGCGCGCGTCGCGACGGTGGGTTCACGGCGCGCCAATGTGGAGGCGGGTGCGGTGGAGTTCCTCGTAGCCCATGCGACGGTAGACGGGTTCGCCCATCGCGGACGCTTGCAGTTGCACGTTCGCCACGCCGAGATCGAACGCGAGGTTCGTGACGTACTGCGTGATCGCGAACGCGATGCCGCGACCGCGCGCCGGTTCCGTCACCGCCACCCAGTACACGCCGGCGATCCCATGACTCAGGAGGATGAGCGCCGCGCCGACGGGCTGGCCGTCCAACCGGGCGAGTGCCGCCCGCACGTTCGGACCGGCGAGTGCGAGCGGGCCGTTGAAGTGCGACGCCGTGGCCGCGGCCGGCGCGCCGTAGACCGCGTAGGAATCACCACCGATGCGCGCAAAGTGGTCGACGTCCTCACGATCGGACACGAGGTCGATGGTCACGCCCGCCGGCACGTCCCGGTCCGGGATGCGTGATCGACAAATCATCTGGGGCGAGTCGCCGAACACCGCAATCCCCGCGGCTTCGGCCGCGTGGAACAGGTCGTCGTCCACGGGCAGTGCGCGCGAGAACAACGAGAACCCGTGCTCGCGCGTGCGGAAGAACTCGAGGGCCATCTCGACGACCGTCGCGCCCGGCACGGCATCGTCCACCCGGCGCACGCCGTTGCAGAATCCGGGGAAATCCGATGCGCCCGCGAACAGCAGCACGCCGTCACGCTCGACGATCTCGTGCGGCTGCTGCCACCGGGCATCCTCCCGGGTGAGTTCGAGCACATTGAGCTGGCCCAGCTCGATCTCGTCGTGTCCCGACATGCACGGCGACGGTAGCCTCCGCGATCGTGGACGACGGGCCGGATTGGGGTCATGCAACCGAGTTCGACGACATCGCCGGCGCGGTGGCGATCGTGGGCATAGGCGAGACCGCGTACACGAAGGCTTCGGCTCGCACCGCCCGCCGGATGGGTGCGGACGCGGCCGAACGGGCGATCGTCGATTGCGGGTTGGAGCCCGCCGACATCGATGGTCTCACCTACAGCGGAGCGTTCGCGGACTTCGATGTTGCCGCGTTCCACGACTACTTCGGGACGAGCCACGACATCTGGTCGTCGCCGTGGGGCGGTGGGATGAGCTGGGCCGGGACGGCGCCGTACCTGGCGGCGAAGGCCATCGAGCGCGGCGACGCCCGGCACGTGCTCAACGTGTTCCCGGTGGCGTGGGCGAGCCGGCGCGGTGAGATGACGGGCGGGCCGGGGGAAGTTCACGCCGAGCAGTCGTTGAAGCAGAACCTCGAAGTGCCGTTCGGCTGGTTCCCCCAGCCGGTCTACTTCGCCTCGATCATGCGCCGGCACATGATCGAGTTCGGCACCACGGAGGAGCAGTTCGGAGCGGTCGCGGTCGGGGCGCGCTGGAATGCGAACCGGAACCCGGACGCCGTTATGCACGGGAAGAAGATGAACCTCGACGACTACGCGGCGTCGCCGATGTTGGCCGAACCCTTGCGACTGTTCGACTCGTGCCTGATCTCGGACGGTGCCGCCGCGTACATCACGACGTCGTTGACGCGCGCTCGTGACCTCCCGCGTCCTCCGGTGGTCGTCCAGGGGGTGGGTGAAGGAATATCCGGGAGCGGGCAGCACTGGAGTCAGCAGCCGGCCTTCACCACGACGCCGCAAGTGTTCAGCGCGCCGCCCGCGTTCGTCATGGCGGGGCTCCGGCCGCGTGACGTCGAAGTCCTGGCGGTCTACGACCCGTTCACCATCGTCGCGCTGATGCAGATCGAAGACATGGGCTTCTGTCGCAAGGGCGAGGGCGGCCCGTTCGTCGAGGAAGTGAGCCTGTGGTTCAACGGTGAGGGTTTGCCGTGCAATACGCACGGCGGCTTGTTGTCACACGCGTACGTACTCGGTATCGCCCATGTCGTCGAGTTGGTCAAGCAGCTGCGGGGCACGTCACCGGCTCAGGTGTACGACTGCGAGGTGGCGGCGTACGGCGGCTACACCGGCATGCACGCGAGCACCCTCGTCCTCACGGTGGACCGGTAGCCGTGGCGATCACGCGCGCCGATTTCCCGTTGCCCGACGTGACGGACGAACTGGTGGCCGGATACTTCGCCGGTGCCGCGGCCGGTGAGGTGCGGATCCCTCGCTGCGTCTCCTGCGATCGGTGGTGTTGGTATCCGGAGTCCGCATGCCCCGCGTGTGGCAACGGGTTGGCGTGGACCGCCACGTCCGGAGGGGGGACGTTGTTCTCGTGGGCCGTGGTGTGGCGGGCGTTCTTGCCGGCCTTCGCCGACATCGTCCCGTTCGTGACCGCGCTCGTCTCCTTGGAGGAGGATCCGGCCGTGCGACTGGTGACGATGATCGTCGACGTCTCGTCCGATGCGTTGGTGGCGGAGATGCCCGTGGAAGCCGTGTTCCATCCGTTGCGGTTCCCGACGGTGCCCGACCGCGAGGTCGTGGTGCCGATGTTCCGCCCGATCGGACGCAAGCGATGACCGGGAACGGCGTCTATCACGGGGTGAGCGTGCTCGACGCGACCAGCGGGATCGCGGGCGCGTACTGCTCCAAGCTGTTGACGGACTTGGGTGCGTCGGTGGTGGCCGTCGCACCGCTGCCGTCGGCCCGACGCGAGCTGTTCACGTACTTGCGGACGTCCCAGGTGGTGGGGGCCGGCTCGGCGTCCGACGGCTGGGAGGACGCGGACATCGTGCTCGGCGATCTCTCGGTGTTGTCCGACGATCGCCCCGGGCCGTTGGTGCGGGTCTCGATCTCGTCGTTCGGTGCGGGCGGTCCGGACTCCGGGGTCGAGTTGCCCGAGCCAGTGCTCCAAGCCCGATCCGGTTCCCTGTCCACCCATGGCCATCTCACCGACGCGCCCTTGACCGTCGCCGGTGAGTTGGGCGAGTACGTGACTGGCGCGTTCGCTGCGTTGGGCGCCGCGACGGCGTGGTACCGCGCGTCACGGACCGGCGTGGCGGAGACCGTCGACGTCTCGATGTTGGAAGCGATGCAGCTCACGCTCGCCCCGGTCCCCACGCTGATGGCCCGATTCCCGGGCGGCCGCAAAGCGAGTTTCCGGTTCGTGATGAGTCCGGGCAACGAGCCGTGCGCCGATGGGAAATACGTGGGCATCACGACCGTGACGATCCCGCAGTGGCTCGCGCTATTGAAGGCGATCGGGCGCGAAGACCTCTGTGCCGACGACGAGCTGATCTCGTTCCTCGGCCGGTTCATGCGCGCGGAGGAGGTGCGCGAGATCCTGGCGGAGTACACGATGCGTCATACGGCCGCCGAGGTGGTGGACGCGTGCGCCGCCGCCCGAGTTCCGGCCGCGGTGGTGGGCAACGGTGCGCTCCTGCCGGAGTTCGAACAGCCGCGCGCGCGGGGGTCGTTCGTGACCCAACCGGGCGAGGCCTGGATCCGACCGCGCGCGCCGTTCCGTTTCTCCGCCGTCCCCGACCGGGTGCTGACCCCGCCGGTCGCGACCGCGGCTTCTCCCTCCGACTTTCGTGCACTCGCCGCGGCGGCTCCTCCTCCTCCTCCTCCTCCTCCTCCTCCTCCTCCTCCTCCTGACTTTCGTGCACTTTTCGGGTCCCGGGATCCTCAAAGTGCACGAAAGTCAGGGTCAGGGGAGGGATCGGAGCCAGCGCGGGTGCCGGGGGAGCGGCCGTTCGAGGGGTTGCGGGTCCTGGATTTCACGGCGTTCTGGTCCGGTCCGTACTCCACTGCCTGGCTCGGCTCGATGGGCGCCGACGTCATCAAGGTCGAGTCCGTGCAACGCCCCGACGGCCTGCGCTTCAACGCGACGATCCGCGCGAAGGATGCCCCTCGCTTCTACGAGATGTCGGCGCTGTGGCACTCCACCAACCTCGGGAAGCGGGGCATCACCCTCGACCTCGGGAGTGCCGACGGACTCGCGTTGGCGAAGCGGTTGATCGCCACGGCCGATGTGGTCACCGAGAACTTCACGCCACCGGTGATGGAAGGCTTCGGTCTCGCGTACGACGACGTGCGCGCGATCAACCCGTCGGTCGTCATGCTGCGGCTCCCCGCGTTCGGCCTCGACGGACCGTGGCGCGCGCGTGGCGGTTTTGCACAGACGATGGAACAGATCACGGGCATGGCGTGGCTTACCGGGTACGAGGGCGGCCCGCCAATCATCCCCGGCGGGGTCGTGGATCCGATGGTCGGGACGCACACGGCGCTCGCGCTGGTGGCGGCGCTGGACCACCGCGAACGCACGGGCGAAGGTCAGCTCGTCGAGATGGCGATGATCGAGGTGGCAGCCGCAGTGACCGCGGAACAGGTGATCGACTATTCCGTCCACGGGACTCTGCGCGATCGTCGCGGTGCCCATGGCGTCTACGCGTGCGACGGGGCTGATGCTTGGGTGGCGGTCGACGACACTGTCGACCCGATGGCGCACGCGGCGCGTGCGGATTGGTGTCGTGTGCGGACGGCCGAGGTTGCGGCGTCCCAGCTGATGGAGCTCGGTGTTCCGGCGGCGGCGGTGGTGCCGGCCTACGCAGTTCTCGATGACCGCCAACTCCGTGCCCGTGACTTCTTTCAGGCGGTCGACCACGCTGATGTGGGGACGCAGGAGTATCCCGGGTGGCCGATGAAACTTTCCGGCGGGCCCACGTTGGCTTGGCGGGGGCCGTGCCCCACGCTCGGCCAACACACCGATGAGGTCCTGCGCGAGATCGGTGTCACCGACGCCGATCTCGCTCGACTGCGCACCGACCACGTCATCGGCACCGAACCCCTCGACGCCGGCCGGTAACCAGATGGCGCGGATCAAGGATCTGGTGATCGACTGCCGGTATCCGGCATCGTTGGCGCGCTTCTGGGCGGCCGTGCTCGACGGGTATGAGGTGGCGCCATACGACGACGCCGAGTTGGCGCGGCTGCGCTCGATCGGGGTCGATGACGTCGAAGACGATCCGACGGTGTTGGTCGAGGCACCTGGCGTGCTGCCGCGAATCTTCTTCCAACGAGTCGACGAACTGAAGGCCGCGAAGAATCGACTGCATCTGGATCTGGACGCGGACGATCCCGACGCGGAGTTGGTGCGCGTGCTTTCCCTTGGCGCGACCGTGGTGGTCGACCGGCGCACGACCGAACACTGGGTCACCCTCGCCGATCCCGAGGGTAACGAGTTCTGCCTGATGTTCTGAGGTCGCATCACGATCCGAGCGTGGTCGGGCTGCCGGTCGACGAAGGCGTGGCCGGGTTCGGTTGCGCGCGAACGAGGCCGTATCCGTCGGTGGCGAACATCGCGTCGCTCGCAGCGCGATGGTCCGACAGCACGAGCACCTCACGTGACGAGAAAGAACTCGCACCTTCGATGTCCTCGCTCCAGTTGCGCTCGAGCACCAGGCCGGTCGCCGGATCCACGAACCAATTGTTCTCCTGCCGGAGCGCTCGAACGTCTCCGGCCGATGACTCGTGGGTGCCGCTGACCGCGCTGCGCCACAGGTCTGCCGCACGGCCGCGGGAGTCCTCGGTGCGCCCCGGCTCGCGTACCCCCAGGTCCGAATACTGCAGGACCTGGGGAACACCGTCCGGTCGCCGCGGGATCTCTGCCATTGGCGACAGGGACCAGAAGGCAGCGTCGCCGGGTTCACCGCCGGTCGATCGGTGGTCCGAGCAGAGGACCCGTCGCCCCCTTGCTTCACCACGGACGTAGAGTTCGGTCGGCGACCATGGGTCGCCGAGGGCGACGACGTCGCGCGTCGATCCGTCCGGATACGTCACCCGCATCCGGTACCGACGCCCGTCGTGATCGGCCCAGCTCTCGAACGTCATGGCGTCGAACTCACCGCTCGAGAGCGGAGGCGCGTCGTCGTTGCAACTCGCACCGATGGACTGTGAGTACTCGGTTCTCTGGTACGTGGGGAGCCCCGAACTCGTGGACGTCGGTGTTCCAGTGGTTTCGCCGTAGCTGACGAGGACAGCGATACCAACGATCGCAGCGACGACGCCGAGCGCGCCCACGGCGGCGACGAGGTTCCGGCGACGAAGACCGAGTGGACGCGCCTCGCGAACAACTCGCGGCGCGCTCAGCTGCTCGAACGGAAGAGGATCGGGCGCGGCGCGGAGCATGGTGGTGACGGTCTGGTGGATGCGATCATCGAGAGTGTTCATGCGAGGACCCTCCTCAGGTGGGTGCGGGCGCGGGCCAAGTGCTTGCGCACCGCGCCATCGGAAATGTCGAGTAGATCGGCGACCCCGGCCGGGGTCAGGTCTTGCCAGTAGGTCAAAACCACGACGGCGCGTTGCTGCGGGCTGAGGCCGAGCACCGCGATGCCAATGTCGGGTCGCAAGTCGGGGAACTCGACCGTGGCGACGCGCTCGACGCGCTCGGCGCGGTCCTCCCGCGCCCGTCGTCGCTGCGTGGAACGCACCCGGGACCGGGCCTCGAAGAGCACCCGGCGGTAGAGCAACGCTCGATGGTTCATCGCCTGCGGCCAGACCGGCGCCCCGAGCAGAGCGACGAACGCATCCGCGACCACGTCGGCCGCGTCCGTCGGCCCGATCAAGCCCGTCGCAAACCGTACGAGTTCCGGGGCATAGGCCTCATAGATCGCCGCGTCGGACCGAGTGTCGAGCTCCATCGGATCTTCAGTCGTCACTGCACCCCCATCCGGGTGACACGGCGTCCGCTGGCCCCGGGGCCACCGTATGGGTGGCTGCGGGGCCATGAACACGGGTGGAGCCAGTGAACACGGGTGGAGCGCGGCCGTCGAACCAGGGGGACTACTGGCTCATGTACCAGCCGCCGTTGGGGGCGAGGACTTGGCCGGTGACGAACTTGGCCTCCTCGGAGGCGAGATAGACCGCGGCCCAGGCGATGTCGTCGGTGTCGCCCATGCGACCCATCGGCGTCTGCATCGCGATGAGGGGCTTCATCGGCCCGAGCGCGTCGGTCATCGCGGTGTCGATCCAACCCGGCGCGATGGCATTCACCCGGATCCCCTGGGCCACGAACTCGCGGGCGTGGGACCGGGTGAGTCCCAAGATGCCCGCCTTCGCGGCGCAGTACGCCGGGGAACCCGCGCCGCCGGCGGTGCCCATGATCGAGCCGAGGTTGATGATTACGCCGGACCGCTGCGGTCCCATGATGCGCATCGCCTCGCGGGTGCAGAAGAACGTGCCATCGAGGTGGACGGCGAGCACTCGGTGCCAGTCGTCGTCGGTGCTGCGTAGCGTGACGTCGTTGAAGAGCGACGGTGGGTTGCCCGCCATGGAGTCGGCCATCTGCGCCATGGTGATGTCGTAGGCCCGCTGTACATCTTCGGGCCGATCCTCGACGCCACTGATGCCGGCGTTGTTTACGAGGATGTCGAGCCGGCCGTGGTTGGCCGCGACCTCGGCGAACACTTCGGCGACCGCGGCGCTGTTGGTCACGTCCAGGGCATACGCGTCGCCACCGAGCTCGTCGGCGAGCTTGCGACAATCGGACTCGGAGAGGTCGGTGATGATGGGCGTCGCGCCCTCGTCGCGGAAGCGGCGCGCCATTTGCGCGCCGAGGCCCCGTGCCGCTCCCGTGATCAGGGCGATCTTTCCGGACAATCTGCCTTCGTTCGCCGTCATCCCCGGAATCTAGAGTCCCGCCCAGCAAGCCGAGGGCCCACGGCGGCGTGACGATCACGCTGCGCCCGAGGCGGGGCCCGAGCGGCCCACGACGGAGTCGTAGGAGCGGAAGTCATGTACGAATGGTCCGAAGAACACACGATGATCCGCGACGCGGTGAGGGACTTCGTGGAGAAGGAAGTCCGACCTCGTCGTGAGGAACTCGAGTTCGGCGACACGCCGCCGTACGACGTGATCCGAAAGCTGTACACGACCTTCGGCATGGACGAGATGGCGCGCGCGTCGTTCGCCAAGCGGATAGCGAAAGATCGCGGAGAAGCCGTCGAGCCGGCCGAGCGGCCCGTGGCCGCGGAAGCCGCGGCCCAGACCGAAGCGGCCCGGACCGAACGCGAACAGGGCGGCGGCAACGCCGGGTTCATGCTCATGCCGATCATCGAGTTGTGTCGATGCTCACCCGGCTTGGTCACGGCGATGGGCGTGTCGACGGGATTGGCCGCGAGCACGATCATGAGCCGGGGCACCGTCGCGCAGAAGGAGCGGTGGGCGCTCGATCTGCTCACGTTCGACAAGGTCGGCGCGTGGGCCATCACCGAAGCCGACAGCGGCTCGGACGCGTTCGGCCGAATGCAGGCCAGTGCCAAACGCGACGGTGACGAATACCTGCTGAACGGCTCGAAAACCTTCATCACCAATGGCCCGTACGCGGACACCACGGTCTTCATCTGCAAGCTCGACGAAGGCAACCCCCCGGCCGAGCGCAAGATCCTGAGCTTCGTGTTGGACCAAGGCATGCCCGGGTTCGAGCAGACCAAGCCGATGCGCAAGATGGGCATGCACTCGTCGCCGACCGGCATGTTGTTCCTCACCGACGTGCGGGTGGGCAAGGACCGGCTGCTCGGCGAGACCGAGGACGTCCCGTATCGCGAAGGCGCGAAGGAAGCCTTCTCGATCGAGCGCGTGGGCGTGGCCGCGATGAGCCTCGGCATCATCGAGCGCTGCCTCGAACTGTCGCTCGAATACGCGAAGACGTGCGTGCGGTTCGGCAAGCCGATCGGCGAGCACCAACTCATCCAGGAAAAGCTTGCCCGGATGGAGATGCATCGACTCAACGTGGAGAACATGGTGTTTCGCACGATTGAGAAGGCGTCGGCGGGTGCGCCGATGACGCTGAGTGAGGCGTCGGTCATGAAGCTCTACTCGGCCCGCGCCGCGATGGAAGTGGCCCTCGAAGCGGTGCAGCTCCACGGTGGCAACGGTTACATGGCCGAGTTCGAGGTGGAGCAGCTCGCCCGAGACGCCAAGGTGCTCCAGATCTACGCGGGCACCGACGAGATCCAAATCAGCCAGATCGCCCGCAACCTCCTCGCCTGACGTTCCCACGCGCGAAACGCGCTGTTCCCAACGCGCTTGACGCGCGCAAAGCGGTTGGGGTGGGGCGCGCAAAGCGGTGTAGCGTGGGGGGTTCGGGCCAACGTCGTCCCGGGGTGGAACGAAAGATTCGGGTGTCTCGACACCCAAACAGCACGCCCAGACCCGAAAGTGACGACGACGTTGACGAATCCTGACCTGCCGTCCCCCCAGGGGCTCTACGACCCCGCGTTCGAGCACGACTCGTGCGGCGTGGCGTTCGTGGTCGACCTCCACGGTCGGGCCACCCACGAGCGGGTCCAGCAGGGGATCACCGCCCTGTGCAACCTCGAACACCGCGGCGCGTCGGGCTGTGAGGTCAACACCGGTGATGGCGCCGGCATCACCATCCAGATCCCGGATCGGTTCCTGCGCGCGGTCGTGGAGTTCGACCTCCCGCCGGCCGGCGCCTACGCCACCGGTATCGCGTTTCTACCCGCCGATCCCGACGACGCGGCGAAGGCCGTCAGCCGGATGGACGACATCGCAGCCGAGGAAGGACTCACCGTCCTCGGGTGGCGCGACGTCCCCACCGACGCGTCGAGCGTCGGTTCGACCGCAATCAGTGCGATGCCGAGTTTCCGGCAGTGGTTCCTCGCTCGGGACGGACTCAGCGGCGTCGAACTCGACCGGTGGGCGTTCGTGGCGCGCAAGCGCGTGGAGCACGAGGTCGACGTGTACTTCCCGTCGCTCTCGGCCCGCACCGTCGTCTACAAGGGCATGCTCACCACCCGCCAGCTCGACGAGTTCTATCCGGACCTCCGGGACGAGCGCGTGGAGTCGGCGCTCGCGTTGGTGCACTCCCGGTTCAGCACGAACACGTTTCCCAGCTGGCCGCTCGCGCACCCGTACCGCTACATCGCCCACAACGGCGAGATCAACACGGTGCGGGGGAACCGCAACTGGATGCAGGCGCGGGAGGCGCTGCTCACGTCCGACGTGATCCCCGGCGATCTCGGTCGCATCTTCCCGATCTGTACGCCGGACGCGTCCGACACCGCGAGTTTCGACGAGGTGTTGGAGTTGCTCCACCTCGGCGGTCGGTCACTCCCGCACGCGGTGCTGATGATGATCCCGGAAGCGTGGGAGAACCACGAGTCCATGAGCCCGGAGAAGCGCGCGTTCTACCGGTTCCACTCGTCGCTGATGGAGCCGTGGGACGGCCCCGCGTCGATTGCGTTCACCGACGGCACCGTCATGGGCGCGGTTCTGGACCGCAACGGCCTGCGGCCGAGCCGGTACTGGGTCACCGCGGACGGTCTCGTGATCATGGCCAGTGAGGCCGGGGTGCTTGCGGTGGACCCGGCGCAGGTGGTGCGCAAGGGTCGCCTCGAACCGGGCCGGATGTTCTTGGTGGACACGGCGCAGGGCCGGATCGTGGACGACGAGGAGATCAAGACCGAACTCGCGGCAGCCGAGCCGTACCGCGAGTGGCTGGCCGACGGTCTCATCCACCTCGAAGACCTTCCGGCACGCGATGTCCTCTCGCCGGTCCACGCGTCGCAGGTGCAGCAGCAGCGGCTGTTCGGTTGGACCGAAGAGGAAGTCCGCATCCTGGTGATGCCGATGGCTCGTGCCGGCGCGGAGCCGATCGGCTCGATGGGGACGGACACGCCGATCGCGGTGCTCTCGAGCCGCCCGCGGATGTTGTTCGACTATTTCTCGCAACTGTTCGCGCAGGTCACGAACCCGCCGCTCGACGCGATCCGCGAGGAGCTGGTCACGAGTCTCGGTGGCACCATCGGTCCCGAGGCCAACCTGCTCGCGCCGGGTCCCGAGTCGTGCCGCCAGATCGTGCTGCCGTTCCCGGTCATCGACAACGACGACCTCGCGAAGCTCCGCTACATCGACGAAGCGGGCGGCGCCGACGGCTACCGCCCGATCACGATCGACGCGCTGTACCCGGTGGGAGATGGTGGCGACGGGCTGGCGCGCGCGATCGAGACCATCCGGAGTGAGGTGAGTGCGGCGATCGCCGGTGGAGTGAACCTCGTGATCCTCTCGGACCGCTACGCAACGGACACGCTCGCGCCGATTCCGAGCCTGCTCATCACCGCGGCGGTTCACCATCACCTGATCCGCGAAAAGACGCGGACCCAGGTGGGGTTGGTGGTGGAGACGGGTGAAGCGCGCGAGGTTCATCACATCGCGCTCCTGTTGGGCTATGGAGCTGCGGCGGTGAACCCGTACCTCGCGTTCGACGTGCTGCGGGACCTCGCCCGCGAGGGCGCGCTGGCGATCACGGCGCGCCAGGCGACGAAGAATTTCGTGAAGGCGTGCGGCAAGGGTGTGCTGAAGGTGATGTCGAAGATGGGCATCTCGACGGTGGCGTCCTACACCGGCGCCCAGGTGTTCGAGGCGATCGGGCTCGGCCAGGACGTGGTGGCCGAGTACTTCACCGGGACCACGAGCCGGCTCGGGGGCGTGGGGCTGGACGTCATCGCCATCGAGGTGGCGCGCCGGCACGAGTTCGCGTACCCGGACCGGCCGAGCGAACTTGCCCATCGGGAGCTCGCGATCGGCGGCGAGTACCAGTGGCGTCGTGAAGGGGAGTACCACCTCTTCAACCCGGACACCGTCTTCAAGCTCCAGCACGCCACCCGGTCCGGTCGTTACGAGATCTTCAAGCAGTACACCGCCATGGTCGACGGTCAGGCGAGCCAACTCGCCACCTTGCGGGGGCTGTTCGCGTTCAAGGACGGGACCGGTAGCCCAATCTCGATCGACGAAGTCGAGCCGGTGAGTGAGATCGTGAAACGGTTCTCCACCGGCGCGATGAGCTACGGCTCGATCTCGGCCGAAGCCCACCAGACGCTGGCGATCGCGATGAACCGCATCGGCGGGAAGTCCAACACCGGCGAGGGCGGCGAAGACGCAGACCGGTTCACGCCGGACGCCAACGGCGACCTGCGGCGCAGCGCGATCAAGCAGGTGGCGAGCGGCCGGTTCGGGGTGACGAGCGAGTACCTCGTGAACGCCGACGACATCCAGATCAAGATGGCTCAGGGTGCGAAACCGGGTGAAGGCGGTCAGCTCCCCGGCCACAAGGTGTACCCGTGGATCGCGCGCACGCGGCACTCCACGCCCGGCGTCGGCCTGATCAGTCCACCGCCGCATCACGACATCTATTCGATCGAGGATCTCGCCCAACTCATCCACGATCTCAAGAACGCCAACCCGCGCGCGCGGGTGCACGTGAAACTCGTGGCCGAAGTGGGGGTGGGGACCGTCGCCGCGGGGGTGGCAAAAGCGCACGCGGATGTGGTGCTCATCTCCGGTCACGACGGCGGTACCGGCGCGTCGCCGCTCACGTCCTTGAAGCACGCCGGCGCGCCGTGGGAGTTGGGCCTGGCCGAGACGCAGCAGACGCTGCTGCTCAACGGCCTCCGGGACCGGATCGTCGTGCAGACCGACGGGCAGCTGAAAACTGGTCGTGACGTCGTGATCGCCGCGCTGCTCGGCGCGGAGGAGTTCGGTTTCGCGTCGGCGCCGCTGGTGGTGAGCGGCTGCATCATGATGCGGGTCTGCCACTTGGACACCTGTCCCGTCGGCGTCGCCACGCAGAACCCCGAGCTGCGCGCCAAGTTCACGGGCCAGCCGGAGTTCGTCGTCAACTTCTTCGAGTTCGTGGCCGAGGAAGTGCGCGAGCTACTCGCCGAGCTCGGTTTCCGGACGCTGGCCGAGGCGATCGGCCACGCCGAGAGGCTCGACACGCGGGCGGCGATCGACCACTGGAAGGCCTCGGGCCTGGACCTCTCTCCGATCCTGCACGTGCCGGACTTCGACGCCGACGCGCAGGACCGTTACTGCACGAAGACCCAAGACCACGGCCTGGACCGTGCGCTGGACCAGGAGCTCATCCGGCTGGCCGCGCCTGCGCTGGAACGTGGTGAGGCCGTGACGATCGAACTGCCGGTGCGCAACGTCAACCGGACGGTGGGCACGATGCTCGGTTCCGAGCTGACCCGCCGCTACGGCGGTGCCGGTCTTCCCGACGACACGATCACCATCACGCTGACCGGTTCCGGTGGTCAGAGCTTCGGCGCGTTCGTTCCGAAGGGCATCACGCTGCGGCTCGTCGGTGACTCCAACGACTATCTCGGCAAGGGTCTCTCCGGCGGACGGATCGTGGTGCGACCCGCGCCCGAGGCGCCCTTCGTGCCCGAGGAGAACGTGGTGGCGGGCAACGTGATCCTCTACGGCGCGACCGGCGGCGAGGCGTACATCCGCGGGTTGGTCGGCGAACGGTTCTGCGTGCGCAACTCGGGCGCCACGGCCGTCGTCGAAGGAGTGGGCGACCACGGGTGCGAGTACATGACCGGGGGCAAGGTGGTGGTGCTCGGCCCGACCGGACGCAACTTCGGTGCCGGCATGTCCGGTGGGGTCGCGTACGTCCATGACGCCGACGGGATGTTCTTCACTCGCCTCAACCGCGAGATGGTGGATCTCGACGAGCTCGACGAGGACGACCAGGAATGGTTGCGCGCCACCATCCGGACCCATCAACGCGAGACGGGTTCCACGGTGGCCGAGCGGATCCTGGCCGGATGGCACGACGAGCTGACCCGGTTCCGCAAGGTCATGCCCCAGGACTACAAGCGCGTCCTCGAGGCGGCTCGGGTGGCGGAAGAGCGCGGCATCAACGTTGATGAAGCGATCATGGCGGCATCCCATGGGTGAGCCCACCGGATTCATGAAGTACGAGCGCGAACTCCCGGCCCGCCGGCCGGTCCCGGTTCGGCTCCGGGACTGGAAAGAGGTCTACGAGCCCTTTCCCGATCCGCTTCTGCAACGCCAAGCGGCGCGCTGCATGGACTGTGGTATCCCGTTCTGTCACGTCGGATGTCCGCTGGGAAACCTCATCCCGGAGTGGAACGACCTCGTCTACCGGGACAACTGGCCGGAGGCGCTCGACCGCCTGCACGCCACCAACAACTTCCCCGAGTTCACCGGCCGGTTGTGTCCGGCACCGTGCGAGACGTCCTGTGTGCTCGGCATCAACGAAGACCCGGTGACGATCAAGCAGGTGGAGGTCGGCATCGTGGAGCGCGGCTTCGTGGCCACGTCCGAACAAGGGGGTGCGATCGCGCCGGTCATGCCGAGTGTGGTCACCGGCAAGCGGGTGGCCGTCGTCGGGAGCGGACCGGCCGGCCTCGCCGCCGCGCAACAACTCACCCGCGCCGGGCATGCGGTCACGGTGTTCGAACGCGCGGACCGTATCGGTGGCCTCCTGCGTTACGGCATCCCCGAGTTCAAGATGGAGAAGCGGATCCTGGATCGCCGGCTGGCGCAAATGGAGGCCGAGGGCACCGAGTTCCGGGTCAACGCCAACGTCGGCGAGAACGTCGCGGTCGAGGAACTGCAACGCGACTTCGACGCGATCGTCCTCGCCGGGGGCGCCACCGCGGCGCGTGACCTGCCGATCCCCGGGCGGGAACTGACCGGCGTCTACCAGGCGATGGAGTTCCTGCTGCCCGCCAACCGGGTGCAGGCCGGCGACCTCGACGAGCATCCGTTCTCCGCCGCCGGCAAGCACGTGGTCATCATCGGCGGGGGCGACACCGGCGCCGACTGCCTCGGCACGTCTCATCGCCACGGCGCCGCCACGATCCATCAGTTCGAGATCATGCCGCGGCCGCCGGACGCCCGTCCCGACGTCAATCCGTGGCCCACCTGGCCGATGATCTATCGCGTCGCCTCCGCGCACGAGGAAGGCGGCGAGCGCGTCTTCGCCGTCAACACCGAGTGCTTCCTCGGCGACGATCGTGGGAACGTGCGCGCGCTGCGCGCCCACGAGGTGGAGCAGAAGTTCGTGGACGGGCGGATGAGTTTCGAGAAGGTCGAGGGCTCGGACTTCGAGTTGCCGTGCGATCTCGCCTTGTTGTCGATGGGTTTCGTCGGGCCCCAACGCGCGGGGATGCTCGAACAGTTCGGCGTCGAGTTCAACGAGCGTGGCAACGTCGCGCGCACCGATCAGTGGCACACGAACGTCGACGGTGTCTTCGTCTGTGGCGACATGGGCCGGGGTCAGAGTCTCATCGTGTGGGCGATCGCCGAAGGCCGTTCGTGCGCGGCGGCCGTCGACCGTGTGCTGATGGGCGAGACCGACCTGCCGTCCCCGATCACCCCCGATGCCGCGCCGATCGGGGTGCGGTAGAGGTTCGACCGCCCCCTTGAGGTCGCGTTCAGGCCTCAGTACAGTGCTCCACTCCATCGGCAGGGGGCACACGTGCGAGGGGCAGCCAAGGGAGTATCGAACTCCGCTCGTCGAGCCGTGCCGCCACGGCTCGTGTTTGCCGCCGCAGACCGTCGTCGCCCTCGCGTCGTGGCCGGGGTGGTCATGGTGGGAGCGTTGGCGATCGCGCTGTTCGTCGTACCGTTGGCGGCCGCATGGTGGTCGGCGCCCGGCGCGCCCGAGGTCCACCTTCCTGCCATCGAGCGCTTCGACAAACCGCGGGTCGAGGCGAGTCAACTCGATTCGCGTGGCGGTGGTCCCGACCGGTTCCTGCCCGCAGTTGCGCTGCTTGGAACCGTGGTGGTGGCGGGGGCGTTCGCGATGGATCGGTGGCGGGGTCGCCGAGAGTGGCGGCCGGTTGCGGCTTCGACCTCCGGGCGTGAGTTCGGGCCGCCGTCTGGTGACCGGCGAGCCCGTCGGACGGCCCGCCAAACCCGTCTTCCCGGCCGGTGGTGGCCGGGACTTCTGGCGTTGGTCCTCGCCACGATCACGGTGGCGTTGGTGGCGCAGCACTACACCGGTGGCCCGATCGTGGAGGACGACCACGTCGACGATGGACTCGTCGCGTTGGGTCCGGACACGGGTTCGATTCTGGAGATCGGCCGTCACGCCGTGCGGTCTGCACACCGGCGTCCGAAGATCGTTGCGCTCACCTTCGACGATGGTCCGGATCCCCGATGGACTCCTCAGATCCTCGATGTCTTGGCGCGAGAGCACGTACCAGCGACGTTCTTCGTGGTGGGTCAACACGTCGTCGACAATCCCGACCTCGCCCGCCGCATCCTCGGCCAGGGTGGTGAGATCGGAGTGCACACTTATCGGCATCGGGAGACGACGATGCAGTCGCGTTCGGAGCTGGAGCGCGATCTCCGGCTCACGCAGCTTGCAATCATCGGCGCGACCGGACGCGGCACCGCGCTGTTCCGTCCGCCGTTCATCACGGATCGGTCCAATGTGGGCCTGCACCAGTACGGCGCGCTGGCGATTGCGGCTGAGGACGGGTACCTCACGGTCTTGGCTGACCAGGACTCCACCGACTGGAGCCGACCGGGAGTAGCGGTCATTGCATTGCGAGCCATGCCTGTCGCAGGTGGTGGGGGAATCATCGAGCTTCATGACGGCGGTGGCGACCGGTCGCAAACCGTCGCCGCGCTCCCACTCCTGATCCGGGCGCTGCGCAGTTCCGGGTACCAGTTCGAGACCGTGAGTTCGATGGCTCAGCTGTCGGCGGCGCGGGTGATGCCGGAGCGTGACGGCATCGTGTACACGTGGGGTCGCGCCTTCGTCGCGGCGATGCGCATGTCGGAGACCATCGCGAAATGGTTCGTCGTTCTGGTCATCGCGTTCGCCGCGATGTCGTTGGCGCGCCTGACGCTCGTCCTCGTCGGCGCGGTACGGCATCGTCGCCGAGATCGTTCGACGCTGATGGACGCGGATCTTCCGCCCGTCAGCGTCATCATCGCTGCGTACAACGAGGAAGACTCCATCACCGCGACGCTGCGCTCATTGAGTGCGACGAGCAGTGACAGTTTGCAGATCGTGGTGGTCGACGACGGATCGACCGACCAGACGGCGCGGGTCGTCGCTGCGTTTCCCGATTCGCGAATCGTGCTGGTCCCGTTGGAGCACGGGGGGAAGGCGCAGGCGCTGGCCGAAGGGCTGGCCCGCTGCGCCGCTGAGATAGTGGTCACTGTCGATGCCGACACTCGGCTGGATCCCGCGGCGTTGCGGGCACTGGTCGGTCCGCTCGCCGACGATCGCGTCGGGGGGGTCAGTGGCAATCTGCGGGTTTCCGATCCGCAGGGTGTCCTCGGCGTCACACAGCAGCTCGAGTACATGATCGGGAACGCGTTCGATCGGCGGGCGCTGGATCTGATCGCTACGCAGGTCACGATCCCCGGTGCGGCCGGCGCCTACCGGCGGAGCGCCCTCGATTCGGTGGGTGGATTCGACGATGCGACTCTCGCCGAGGACACCGACATGACGCTGGCGCTGGTGGCGGCCGGATGGCAGGTGCGGTTTGCGCCCGACGCGCTCGCGCTGACGTCGACACCGCAAACACTCCGGGCGCTGTGGCGGCAGCGGTCGCGATGGTCGTTCGGCATTGCTCAGGCGGTGTGGCAACGCCGATCGATGGTCGCACACCCTCGACTCCGACCGCGCGCGGCTGCGACGTGGCTGTTCGCGTTTGTCTCGCAGGTGCTGCTGCCACTCATGGCACCGCTCTTCGACGTGGCCGCGATATGGGCGCTGACCGCGGGTGCGCGCACACCCGTCGTGGTGTGGCTCGGGTTCGGCGTCGCCCAACTCGGGGCTGCGGCGATCGCGCTCCGGATCGAGGGTCAGTCGTTGCGGTGGTTGCGTGCCTACCCATTGCATCTCGTCGGCTATCGCCAGCTCACCGCTTGTGTGGTGGTCCAGACGGTCGTCTGGGCGGCGGCCGGACGGATCCCGAGTTGGGGGAGCGGACGTCGGACTCGAAGTCTGATCAGAAACCGCGATGGCGCACGCGCACGCGCCGGTCAGCCGGATGTTGCGCATTCCGAAGCTGCGTGACCGGCGAGACTCGGTGGGTGAACGCTCCGATCGAACCGCCACCGACGGAATGGGAACTGCCGCATCCGGATGACGCGGGCGACGGCGAGGTGGCCGGCATCGGGGCCGACCTCGAACCGGGGACTCTGCTGGCCGCGTACCGCCGTGGGCTGTTCCCGATGCGGGTGGGCCGGCGGGGTCACCTCGGGTGGTGGGCGCCCGACCCCCGCGGCATTATCCCGCTCGACGGGCTCCGGGTGAGCAGCTCACTCCGCCGCAGCCGGGCTCGGTTCGAGGTGCGGTTCGACACCGAGTTCGAAGCGGTCATGCGGGCCTGTGCCGATCCGGGTCGTCCGCACGGTTGGATCGACGACGAGTTCGTGACCGCATACGGCCGCCTCCACGATCTCGGATGGGCGCACAGTGTGGAGGCCTGGCAGGGCGACGAGTTGGTCGGGGGGCTCTACGGCGTGGCGATCAACGGACTGTTCGCCGGTGAGTCGATGTTCCATCACGCGCGGGACGCGTCGAAGGTGGCCTTGATGGGGCTGGTGGAAAGGTTGCAGGCGATCGGCGCCACGCTGCTCGACGTGCAATGGCGCACCCCCCACCTCGAGTCCCTCGGCGCCGTCGAGATCCCCCGAAGTGACTACGCGGGGTTGTTGGCCGCTGCGCTCACCGTCGACCCGTCTTGGTGACCGCGGAACTAGGACGCGCGGTCGGCGGCGACCAGGTCGAGCATCTCGTATTCCTCACCGGTGTCGAGGGCATCCTCGTACTCGATCACGCCGATCTCGGTGAAGCGATCGCGCAACCACCCGTCGCCGGCGTCGAGCAGGCCGAGCTTCTTGCAGTTCGGCACGATCTTGGAGAACAGCGCGCTTTGGAACGGGTTGCCACCCTCGGCGCGCAGCCGGAACATGGTCTCGGTGATGGTCTTGCGGTCGATGCCCATCCGCTCCCAGACCGCCTGCATCATGAGGCGGTCGCGCATGCGGATCGCGGCTTCGAATGCGAACTCCTGACGCTCACGGAGTTCGGCCGACGACAGGCCTTGGTAGTACTCCTGGAGCGAGAGCACTCCGAAGGCGACGTGGCGCGCTTCGTCGCTCATCACGTAGCGGAGGAGCTGCTTCAGGAGCGGTTCCTGAGTGATGTGGTGCATGAAACCGAAGGCCGCGAGCGCGAGTCCCTCGATCATGATCTGCATGCCCATGTAGGTCATGTCCCAGCGGGAGTCGCCGAGCACGTCGTTGATGAGGAGTTGCAGGTTCGCGTTCACCGGGTAGTGGCCGTCGAGCTTCGTGTCCAAGTACCGGGCGAAGACTTCGACGTGACGGGCCTCGTCCATCACCTGCGACGCGGCGTAGTACTTGGCGTCGATCCACGGCGTGGTGACCACGATCTTGCCGGTGCACAGCAGGGCCCCCTGCTCGCCGTGGAGGAACTGGCTCATCCGCCAGTTGAACGCCTCCATCTGGAACTGGAGCCATTCCTTGTCGCCCCACGTCTTGACCGGTGAACCCTCGACGTCGGTCATGCGCTGCTGGAAGAAGTTCACCGCCCCCGACATCTCGCGGGCGACCTGCTCGATGTCTACGTCGATCGACCAGTCGAGATCGGTGGAACCGTTCCACTGCGAGGTCTTCGCCTTCTCGTACAACTTGGCCAGCCCGTCCCGGGTGCGGCGGTAGTCCCAGGTGAAGATGGCGTCGCCACGAGCGGGCGTGGCGTGGGAGTCGGCACCGAAGTCCCGGGCGTCATCCCGGATGATGGACTCGATGTCGTTGACGTCGTCCCGGCCGAGGAACGGTTGAGAAATGGTTTCACTCATCGTGCAAATATACCGCGGGCTGGCTAACTTCGACGGGGTGGAGCTCTCGCCGGTGGCCGCTCGAGTCCTGGGTTGCCTGGTGGAGAAGCAGCGCACGACCCCCGACCTCTACCCCTTGAGCGTCAACGCGCTCGTCGGCGCTTGTAACCAGACCACGAACCGGTGGCCGGTGGTTCGCTACGACGAAGCAACGGTGCAGGCCGGCCTGGACGAACTCCGGGAGCAGGAACTCGTGCGGCGCGAGAAGCCGCACGGTGGCCGGGCGATCAAGTTCTCCCAACTCCTGCCCCGCGTGGTTCCGATGGCGGAGCCGGAGCTCGCACTCGTGGCGGTCTTGCTCCTGCGTGGCCCGCAGACCCCCGGCGAGCTGAAGGCCCGCACCGAACGACTGCATGCGTTCGCCGATCTCGGCTCGGTGGACGCGGCGCTGACCCGGCTCGTCGATCACGAGGACGGTCCGTTCGTGCGGTTGCTGGCCCGCGAACCCGGCCGGAAGGAAGCGCGCTGGATGGAGTTGCTGAGCGCGCCCGAGGACGGCGGGGTGCGCGCCGCGGCCGATGTGGGGCCGGGTGACGTGGGGCCGGGTGACGTGGGGCCGGACGACGTGGCGGGCGTCACACCGCGAGGTGATGGCGCCGGTCCGGCGTCCTTGGCGGACCGGGTCGCGGAACTCGAGGCCGAGGTGGCGCGGCTGGGCGGCCTGCTCGACGGGCTCGTACGCGGCGACCGGCAGTAGCCTCACCGGCCGTGTCCGAGCTCGAGATCTTCCACAACCCGGCGTGCTCGAAGTCGCGCGGCGCCCTGCAGATCGTGGCGGATCGCGGTCTGGACGCCGACGTCACCGAATATCTCAAGGCACCACCGGAGCGCGCGGTCCTCGAACGAATCGTCGACACGATCGCGGAAATGCCGGCGGAACTCGTCCGCAAGGACGCGCGGTTCAAGGCCCTCGGTCTGGCGGCCGCGGACTACACGACCCGCGACGACGTCGTCGATCTCCTCCTCGCGCATCCGGAGCTGATGGAACGCCCGGTCGTCATCGTCGGCGATCGTGGAGTGATCGCTCGGCCACCGGAAAAACTGCTCGATCTTCTCGGCTGAATCGAAAGGTTGTCTGCAATGGGAACAGCATCGCCTGAGTCCGTGCGCGAAGAAGTGCGCGAGTGGATCGCCACGAACTGGAGTCCGGATCTCACGGTGGGCGAATGGTGGGAACGCCTCACCGAGTCCGGGTACGCCGCGCCGACCTTCCCCGAGGACTCCTTCGGCCGGGGATACAGCCGGGCGCTGGCCAACGTGGTCACGGACGAACTGGCGAAGGCGAAGGCCGTCGGCCCGCCTGCGGGTCTCGGATATCTCCTCGCCGCGCCCACCATCGCCACGCACTCCGAACCGGAGCAGAAGCAACATTGGTTGCGTCGCATTCTCGACGGCAGCGACGCGTGGTGTCAGTTGTTCAGCGAACCGGGCGCGGGCTCGGACCTGGCCGGGCTCCAGTGCAAAGCCGAACGTGACGGCGACGAGTGGATCATCACCGGCCAGAAAGTCTGGACCTCGACCGCTCAGCTCTGCAACATGGGAATGCTCATCGCCCGGACCGATCCCGATGCGCCGAAGCACACGGGGATCACCTACTTCGGCATCGACATGGATCAGCCGGGTATCGAGATCCGGCCGCTCAAGGAGATGACCGGGCGGGCCATGTTCAACGAGGTGTTTCTCGACGGCGCGCGCGTTCCTGACGCCAACATCATCGGCGGGTTGAACAACGGGTGGGCGGTCGCCAACACCACGCTCGCGGCGGAGCGGGCCGGTCTCGGCAGCGGCGGCAGCGGCGCGGCGGGCTCTGCGTTCCCGGGCCCGATCTCGAATCAGCTCGGGCTCCGGGTCGGCGACACCGTCGGCCAGGAACGCACCGGCGGGACCGGCGGCGGCGGTGGCGGCATGGCCGAGCGGCTGATCATGCTCGCCCAGGAGAACGGGACGATCGCCGAGCCGGTGATCCGTCAGGGCATCGCCAAGCTGTGGTCGCTCCAGCAGATCGGCAAGTACTCGTCGCTGCGGATGCGCAGCGGCGGTGCGAGTGCGGCGGCACCGAACCTGGCCAAGCTCATGATGAGCGACATGCTGCGCCTGAACCGGGAGGTCGCAACGGGCGTGCTCGGCCCGGAGATCGCGGTCATGGGCAAGGAGAGCATGAGCGGCGGGATGCAGCAGGAGATGGTGCTGTTCTCGCCCGGCCCGTCCATCTATGGCGGCACCGATCAGGTGCAGCGCAACATCATCGGCGAGCGTGCCCTCGGTCTTCCCAAGGAGCCGGACCCGAACAAGGGTGCCCCCTTCAAGGACATCCCGAAGAACACGTGACGGCTGCGCCCACCGGGCCGGCATGGTTCGAATACTTGAAGTCGGTGGTGCTCGGGCTCTGTGGAGCGCCTTCGGCGCCCGACGCTGTTCCGTCGACCCGGTCCTCGCTGCGCTGCGGGGGTCGACGGCGTTCGCGCCGATGGCTCGCGGGGCTCGCAATCGGTCGAACGTCGGGCGGGCTGTGCCCGGTTGTTGGACACTTTCGATGAACTTGAGGTCGGCGGTGCTCGGGCGTGGGCGGGGGCGTGGGCGGGGATGAGGTCGGGATGAAACTCGGGATGACGTTGCCGTCGTTCGTGGTGGGGGTGGACGGACCGGCGATCAGGGAGTGGTGTGCCCGGATCGACGACGGGCCGTTCTCGTGCGTGGCCGTCGGGGAGCGGGTGGCGTATCCGAGCCACGATCTGCTCTCGTCGTTGGCCTTCGCCGCCGCGGCGACTCGCCGCGTGCGCCTGGTCTCCACGATCGTCGTGTTGCCGAGCCACGATGCGGTGCGCGTGGCCAAGCAAGCGGCCACGATCGACGTGTTGTCCGACGGTCGGCTCACGCTGGGTGTGGGGGTGGGCGGACGTGATCAGGATTACCTCGCCGTCGGGGCATCGCTGACGGCGCGATTCGCCCGACTCGACGGCCAGGTGGCCACCATGCGCGCGGTCTGGCGCGGCGAAGCGGTCGTCGACGGAGTTCCCCCGATCGGACCGACACCAGTGCAAACCGGTGGACCGCCGGTGCTGACCGCGGCCATGGGCCCGAAGTCGCTCGCCCGGTCGGCGGTGTGGGCCGACGGCCTGTCGGGTTTCGATCTCGCCCCCGACCCGGCCAGCGTGGCGCGGACCTTCGATGCGGTGCGGGCCGCGTGGACCGACGCGGGGCGGACCGAGCGACCGTGGCTGAGCACCTCAACGTGGTTCGGACTCGGTGACGGTGCGTCCGAGCGCTTGGCGGCGTACGCCCGGAACTACCTCAGTACGTTCGGTGACGCGGCCGCGAACGCGATGGCGTCGCGGTGTCGGTTCAACGACGCCGGGGTGATCCGCGAAGTCATTGCGGCGGTGGAGGCAACCGGCTGTGACGAGTTCGTCTTCGTTCCCACGACCGACGATCCGGCGGAACTGGACCGGTTGATCACGGCCCTCGGCTGATCCACCGGTAGCTTCTCCGGGGTGCTGGCCGACCTCCTCGCGCACCCCGGCGTGCGTGAAACCGTAGAACTGCGCGGCCGCATCGGGTTCATGGCCCTCCACGGCGGATCGCTCGAACGCGGGACGGCCGAAGTGGCGCGCCGAGCTGCCACGGGTTCGGGGGCGTCGTTGTACGCAGTCGAACAGCCCGAGACGTTTCAGTGGCACGTGCCGTCGCATCTCTATGACCCGGCGGTCGCGCCGAACCTGGCCGCGTTCCTCGATCACGTCGACGTGGTGATCTCGGTGCACGGGTACGGCCGCGAGGGTTTCTGGACCCGGCTCCTCCTCGGCGGTGCCAATCGGGACTTCGCCGGCGCCGCCGCCGAGGTGATCCGTCCCCATCTCGACGGGTTCGAGCTGGTGGACGCCATCGACGAGATCCCGCGCGAACTCCGGGGCCTACATCCGCGGAATCCCGTGAACCTGCCGGACGGTGGCGGTGTCCAGTTGGAGCTTCCCCCACGCGTGCGCGGACTCGGCCCGCGCGGTGAGTCGGCGTACCTGGACGCGCTGGTCCGCGGGCTCGTGGAACTGGCCGCATGAGCATTCACGGCGACGGGCGCACGTACACGATGCGTCAGCAGGTTCGGCTCGGCGATGCCAACCGTCACGGCCGGGTTCGGCTCGACGCGCTGGCGCGATACCTCCAGGATGCGGCCACCGAAGACACCGCCGAGGCGGATATGCCCCGGGACCGAGGGTGGGTCTTGCGGCGGATGGACTGGGACATCGGGCGGTTCCCCACGATCTATGAAGACCTCGAGATCGTCACCCGCTGCACCGGGATCGGCGGACGCTGGGCCGAACGCACGACCACGATCGCCGGCGTCGACGGTCTCAAAGAAGACTGGTCCGGATTGGCCCACGGAACCCTGATCACGGTGCGGGCAATCTGGGTGTCGATCGATCTGGCGACGGGCGCGCCGCAGGCATTGACGCCCGAGTTCTTCGCCGCGTACGGCGATGCGGTGCGTGCCCACAAGGTCAGTGCGCGCCTCACCCATCCCGCGCCGCCCGCCGGCGCGTCGCGAGCGGGCTGGCCGATTCGCAGCACCGACATCGACGTGTTCGGTCATGTGAACAACGCGATCTACTGGGTGCCGATCGAGGACCACGTCGAAGCGGTGGAGTCCGACCCGCGCTTGACCCGCGCCACCATCGAGTTCGGCGGCGGCATCGATCCCGGTGAGCAGTGCGATCTCGTCACGGACGTGAGCGGCGACGAACTCGCGATGTGGTTCATGGTGGGCGACGACGTCCGCGCGTCTGTACGCGCCGAGATCGACATGCCCACTGTGTAGCCGGCCGCTCGCCCTCTAGCTTTCCGCTCGTGTTCACTTCGTTCACGGGCCGCTCGGGCCACGGGCGAGCGGAGTTCGCGGGAGCACGGTGTAGCAGGCCGCTCGCCCTCTAGGGTCCCTCGCCATGACGAAGCAGCTCGAACTCGGATTCATGATCGGCTACTGGGGCGCGGCACCGCCGGTGGGCGCGGCGGACCTACTCCTCGAGGCCGAACGCCTCGGCTACTCGACGGCCTGGACCGCGGAGGCCTACGGCTCGGACGCGCTCACGCCGCTCGCGTGGTACGGGTCGGGGACGTCCACGATCCAGCTCGGCACGTCGATCGTGCAGATGTCCGCGCGGACCCCCACGGCCACGGCGATGGCTGCGATCACGATGGACCACCTGACCAACGGGCGGTTCATCCTCGGACTCGGTGCCTCGGGCCCGCAGGTGGTGGAGGGCTGGTACGGCCAGCCGTACGCGAAGCCGCTGGCGCGCACGCGTGAGTACGTGGAGATCATCCGCACGATCCTGGCCCGTAAGGAGCCGGTGACCTACGCCGGCGAGCACTACCGACTGCCGTACCCCGGTGGAACCGGGCTCGGGAAGGCGGTGCGCTCGATCACCCACCCGCTCCGGGAAGACCTGCCGATCTACCTGGCGTCCGAAGGCCCGAAGAACGTTGCGTTGACCGCCGAGATCGCCGATGGCTGGCTCGCGATCTACTACTCACCCAAGATCGACGGGTTCTACCGCAACGCGCTGGCCGAGGGATTCGCGCGCCCGGGCGCGCGCCGTTCCTTCGCCGACTTCACCGTCGCCGCGACCGTGCCGGTCATCGTGCATCCCAACGTCGAGGAAGCAGCCGACATGCTCCGGCCGGTGCTCGCGCTCTACATCGGTGGCATGGGCGCACGCGAGGTCAACTTCCACGCCAACGTCTTCGGTCGCATGGGCTACGAGGCCGAGGCGCAGGAGATCCAGGACCTCTACCTCGCGGGCAAGAAGGCCGAAGCCGCGGCGAAAGTGCCGTTGTCACTCATCGAGGAGACCGCGCTCATCGGCCCGAAGGAGAAGATCCGCGACGATCTCGAGCAGTGGCGAGAATCGTGCGTCACCCAGATCCTCCTCTACGGCGACGCCACCACCCTCCGCACCATGGCCGAACTCTGCCTATAACTCTGGCTCTCCGCTCGCACTCCTGACGGAGGTGGGTGAAGCGGGCTCGCTCCGTGCCTGCTCGGCTCCGCAAGCTGCGCCTCGGACTCGATCGGGCTCTCCGCTCGCACTCCCGAGCCGCAGCGAGGGAGGGCGCCGCCGCAGCACATGAAGGATCTCGCCGGGCGCCCGTACGAGCCATCAAGCGGAGAGCCATCAAGCAGTTACCAGGTGTTCGGGGCCGGTGAGCATCCAGAGCAGGCGGTCGGTGTCGAGGAAGTTCTCTTCGTCGGCGCGGATGACGTCGCGGCTCTCGGGGTCGATGGCCATGCCGAAGAAATCGCGCGCCGTGCGGAACCACTCGATGGTGACGCCATCCAGGTCACAGGCGGCCCGGTCGTAGTCGGCCGCGAGCCGGTGATTCTGTTCGTAGCGGATGAAGTACTTCCGCACCGCCGGAGTGTCGCGGTTGAGCGGGCCGTGCACGTTCCACCAGTAGTCGTGGAACGCGTCGCGGTCCATGCCGGCCCGGTGGCGAACACCGCAGACGAGTTTGGTGATCGGTTCACCGCGGTCGTCCGGACCGGCGATCACCTCCATCTCGGTCTCGGTCAAGATCTCGAGGACCTCGCCGAACAGATCGGCCGAATCCGCGATCACCGCTGCGTGGCGCGGGTCCGCGCGCATCGCGGTGAACCCGGCGAGCGAGTCGTACCACTGGACCGAGACGCCGTCGTACGGACACTCGGGACGTTCGTAGTCGCGCGCCGTTCTCCGGTTCTGCTCGTAGCGGACGAGATGCTCGGCGGCCGCCGGACTCGCCGTCACGAGCTCCGCATGGGGTCCGCGCCAACGGTCGTGGAACTCGTCCGCCGTGAGGCTCGGATGGCGGGCGACGAACGCGATGCGTTTGATCATGAATCCTCCGGGTTGCCGATCGGCGGGTGATCCTGGCAGCCTGTCGCCTTCGCGGGCGAGTAGCTGCCCGATTCCGCACGAAGGGGATGGGCGTTGTCCGAGAGTAAGGGGCGGGCGAGTCGGTTGCGCGCCACCGCGTTGATCGTGGTGGTGGCCGGCATTGCATTGGGATTTCTCGTGGGCGCGGCATTCCCGGCCCAGGTCACGAAGGTGCCTGTCGGGCTGACGAACATCACGTCGTACACGAGCACGACCGATGGCGGCAACGGCAGTTTCAACTGGTTGTTCACGATCTTGGTTGCCGGGCCCAGTTTCATCTCGGCCGCGATCCTCTACGGCTCGTCCGAGATCGTGGCGGGTCTGCGGCGCTCGGCCCGGACGCGTTCCAGCGAGAGCGGTGGCAGCGACGGGTCATCGCAGTGAGCGGCCCGGGGCTGATGACCGACCAGGTCGCGGTCGTGACCGGCGTGGGGCCGGGCTTGGGCCGGGCGAGTGCGCTCGCGTTGGCGCGTGAAGGCGGCGCGGTCGTGCTCGTGGCCCGCAACGAGGAGCGCCTCGGCGAAGTCGCCCGTGAGATCACCGATGGGGGCGGACGCGCGGTCGCCGTCGCCGGCAACGTCACCAAACCCGAGGATTGTGAGCGGGTGGCCGCGGCGGCGGTCGATGCGTTCGGTGGCATCGACGTCGTGGTCAACAGCGCCTTCCGGGGTGACGCGTTCCAGGCCGTCGCCGATGCGGACCTCGACGTGTGGCGAAAGATCTTCGAGGTGAACTTCTTCGGCCCGGCCAACATGACTCGCGCCTGCATGGGAGCGATGCGCTCCCGGGGTGGCGGCAGCGTGGTGATGGTCGCGTCCCAGAGTGCTCGCAAGATCCGACCCAACGAGGCGGGATACGCGGCGAGCAAAGGTGCGTTGATCACGCTCACCCGGTCGTTGGCCACCGAACTCGCGCCGGATCGAATCCGGGTCAACGCGGTGGTGCCGGGTTGGATCTGGGGTCCGAACGTCCAGATGTACGTGGACTGGCAGGTTCAGGCGCGCGGGATCACGCGTGACGAGGTCATCGCCGAGATCACCGAGGAGATCCCGCTCGGGGAGATTCCGCCGCAGGAGGACATCGCGGAATCGATCGTCTTCTTCGCGTCGGGGATGTCGCGGATGATCACCGGCCAGACGCTCGACGTCAACGGTGGGGAGTACTTCGGGTGAGCGAGACGTTACCGCGCTCGTGGGGGCGTCGGTGTCGTCGAGCGGGGCCTGACCGGCCCGGCCCGCAGGGCCATGAGGGGGAGAGGTGATCGAATCCCTTCGGGGGCGCGCCGGGATCGTGACCGGCGCGGGTTCGGGCCTCGGGCGGGCCACGGCCCTCACGTTCGCGGCCGCCGGTGCGCGCGTCGTCGTCGCCGACATCGCGGTGGCGCGCGGCGAGTCCGTGGTGGCCGAGGTGCAGGCGGCGGGCGGTGCTGCGATCTTCCTGGCCACCGATGTCACCGATCCGGCGGCGAGCGAACGGCTCGTGGCGCGATGTCGGGACGAGTTCGGTGCCCTGGACTTCGCGGTCA
Source organism: Acidimicrobiia bacterium (assembly GCA_031422675.1). Taxonomy (GTDB): domain Bacteria; phylum Actinomycetota; class Acidimicrobiia; order IMCC26256; family JAENVU01; genus JAENVU01. The sequence continues at coordinate 38,796 of JANPMG010000048.1, forward strand.
ACAACGCAGGAACCACCGGCACCCCGGGCAGCGTGGCGGATTATCCGCTCGACGCGTGGCGCGCCACGATGGCGGTGAACCTCGACGGTGTGTTCTTCGCCATGCGGGCCGAGCTGCCGGCCATGCTCGAGGCCGGCCGGGGCGCGATCGTGAACGTGGCGTCCGGCGCGGGGCTGGTGGGCTTCGCGGGACTCCCGGCCTACGTGGCCAGCAAGCACGGTGTTGTGGGGCTCACGAAGTCGGCCGCGCTCGAGGTCGCGAGCCGCGGCGTGCGGATCAACTGTGTGTGTCCAGGCAGCGTGCGTACCCCGATGCTCGAAGGCTTCATGGGTGGCGACGAGCGGGTGGAGCGCGCAATGACGGCGGGCGTTCCGATGGGTCGGCTCGGCACCCCGGAGGAGATCGCGGATTCGATCGCGTGGCTCTGTTCGGACGCGGCCAGCTATCTCGTGGGCCACGCCTTGGTGGTCGACGGCGGCGCGACCGTCCAGTAACCGGGCTCAGCCGATGTCGGCCCACAGCTCGCGTTGGTCTGCCATCGGGTCTTCGACCACCTCGATCGCGGTGTCGAACCGTTGGGTCAGCCGGCGGTCGAGGTCATAGCGCGGCCAACCGGGATCCCCGGTCCGGGCGAACGCGATCCACGCCGCGTGCATCGCGTCGGCAATGGGTTGGAGGTCGGGCCCGTCGCCGGTGAGCATGGACAGCCCCGGCTTGTCGAGCGCGTCCCACACAAAGGGCAGCTCCAGCGCGTGGGTGCTCTTGAGGATGCCGCCGAACACCGGGGATTCCCAGGTGAAGAGGTACATGTAAGTGGGGCGCGTGTCGACCGCGGCTTCGGCCAGACGCAGCGCCGGGGTCCGGAAAACGCGGTCGGTGGCGATGACGCTCACGAGGTCGGCGGCCGCGGCGTCGCGGAATTGATCCCGGTAGGTGGCCTCCACGTTGGGACCGGCGTCGCCGAAGGTCTCGGCCAACGCGTTGGTGATCAGCGCATCGTCGATGGTGCCGGTGCCGAGGTCCAAGGCGGTGAACATCGTCATCTCGTCCTGGGTGGTCCCGATCACGGTGGGGACGGCGCCGAGCCCGACGCGGACGGCGTCGATCGGGCGTTGCGGCAACACGATGCCGTCGTGGACCGGCATGAACGGCAGGTCCGAACGCAGGCCGCCTTCGAATACGGTGCGTTGGCCGGCGAGAATCGCGTCCATCGGTGCGGCCTCGAGTTCGGCCACCGTGGTGACGCCCGCCGCGGCGAGGACCGTGCGTGCGGTGGCGGTGGCGGTGACCGGGTCGGTGCAGAACGAGCTGCCGCCGGACTGCACGATCGCCTGCGCGAACAAGCCGTCGGCGCGCGGGAGTCCGAGCAGCGTCCCCACGCTCATCCCGCCCGCGGACTGACCGAAGATGGTGACCCGGTCCGGATCACCGCCGAACTCTCCGATGTTGTCCCGGACCCATTCGAGGGCGAGGACCTGATCCAGGATCCCGGCGTTGCCGGATCCGGTGAAGTCGGCGCCGAAGATGTCGTCGAGGTGGAGGAATCCGAAGGCGCCGAGGCGGTAGTTGATGCTCACGACGACCACGTCGCCGTGCTGGACGAATCGACGGCCGTCATAGATGGGTGACGCGCCGGTCCCGTTGACGAACGCGCCGCCGTGAATCCAGAACATGACCGGTCGCCGCGCGTCGTCGAGCCCGGGGGTGTACACGGTGAGCGTGAGGCTCGCGGCTTCGTCGCACACCGGGTCGGAGGCACCCAGCATCGATTCGAGCGGTGAGGGGAGCTGCGGCGAGACCGGACCGAACTGCGTGCAGTCCCGGACGCCGTCCCACGACTCCGCCGGGACCGGTGGCCGGAATCGGCGGGCGCCGATCGGTGGCGCGGCGTAGGGGATCGAACGGAACTGGTGCACGCCGTCTCGGGTGATGCCGCGCACCTTCCCCGCGATTGTCGCGGCAAGCGGTTCGCCGACCGGTTCCGTCATGGCTTGGACCCTCCATCTTCGAGTCCGCTCAGGTTAGAGGGCCACCCTCGGCGCGCCGGTGCCGGCCGCGGGAACCGGAGATGACCGGCGTTGTGACCACGTGCCAAGGTGGCGCCATGATCGATTTCAACACGCCGCTGGTTCCGCTGCCTCGGCAGCCGGACGGACGCGCGTGGCCCACGACCTCGTGGCCGATCGGTTCGGCCCTGGCGCCGGTGGACACGGTCGTGGAGGAGATGTTCACGAACCGCACCGCGTTCGAGTCCACGTACGCGGTCGTGGTGGTCCACCACGGCGAGATCGTGGCGCAGCGTTACGCCAACTCGCTGCCCAACTGGGTAGGGGACCCGCTCCCGGTGGCGCGAGACACGCCACTGCTGTCGTGGTCGATGGCGAAGTCCATGTTGCATGCGGCGGTGGGAATCCTCGTCGGTGACGGGCGGCTCCGCCTCGACGACGACCGCCTGGTCCCCGAATGGCGCGCCCCCGATCCGCGCCACGCGATCACCCTCCCGGACCTGCTCGCCATGCGGGACGGCCTCGCCTGGAACGAGGACTACGTGGACGCCGGTGGTTCCCAGGTCATCGACATGCTGTTCGGCGAAGGCAACGCGGATGTCGGTGCGTTCGCTCGGTCCCGTGAACTCGCGTACGAGCCGGGGACGCGGTTCAACTACTCGAGCGGTACCACCAACGTGATCTCGGGCATCGTGGCCGACATCGTCGGGCGGGGCGATGCGTATCGGACCTTCCTCCGGGATCGCCTGTTCGTCCCGATCGGGATGAACACCGCCGAGCCGAGCCTGGACCCCACCGGACTCTGGGTGGCGTCGTCGTACGTGAACGCGATCGCCGAAGACTTCGCGCGCTTCGGATATCTGTACCTACGCGATGGCGTGTGGGACGGCACCCGGATCCTGCCCGAGGGTTGGGTCGACGACGGCCGGCGCGTCCGATCCGTCGATCCGGATGACGGCCGCGGCTACGGATGGCAGTGGTGGGTGACCGGTGACGACCACGGTTCGTTCTGGGCCAACGGTTACGAAGGCCAGTCGATCCTGGTCTCGCCCGGAACCGATCTCGTGTGCGTGCGCATCGGGCGGACCGACGCGTCGCACGGCCGCGAACTCTTCGACTGGCGGGCGCGGCTGGTGGCCGCCGTCGCGGCGGCAGGATGAGTTCGGTGTCGGAAGCTCCGAAGTTGCCGGCGTTGCCCGAGGATTGGGACCGGGCGGTGGCGATCGTGGCCCATCCCGACGACCTCGAATACGGAGCCGCCGCTGCGATCGCGCGGTGGACGAGCCAGGGCAAGTGGATCGGGTACGTCCTCGCGAGTTCGGGGGAGGCCGGCATCGACGGCCTGAATCCGGCCCAGGCCGGGCCGCTCCGGGAGCAGGAGGAACGGGCGGGCGCGGCGCGGGTGGGGGTCGAGACGGTGGAGTTCCTCGGCCATCGTGACGGGGTGATCGAAGCGGGCCTGGAGCTGCGGCGCGATGTGGCGCGCGCGATCCGTCGCCATCGGCCCGAGGTCCTCATCCTCATGAACTACGCGGAACGCTGGGGCTTCGGTCCGATGAACATGGCCGATCACCGCGCGGTGGGTCTTTCGGCTCTGGACGGCGCCCGCGACGCCGGGAACCGGTGGGTGTTCCCCGAGTTGCTCGACGACGGGCTCGACCCGTGGCCGGGAGTGCGGTGGGCCGCGGTCGGCGCGAGTCCGAACCCCACCCACGCCGTCGACGTGACCGAGACCATCGGGCCGGGCGTGGAGTCGCTGGCGGAACATCGCGCGTACCTCGCCGGACTGGGCGACGCCGGGACGGATCCCGATTCGTTCCTCCGGGACAACGCGCGGCGGGCCGGATCGAGGCTCGGTGTTGAATACGCCGTCGAGTTCGAGCTGATCGAACTGTGAGCCCACGGGCCAGTCACGGGTGGGCCGGTCACGGGGCGGGGACGTGACGCGGGGCAACCTGTCCGGGGCCGCGGCGATCGTCGGGATCGCGGAGACCGAGTACCTCCGAGGCGCGGACGAACTCCCGGTCGAGATGATGTTGCGGGTCGCGCAGGAGGCGATCGCGGACGCGGGTCTGCGCGTCGAGGATATCGACGGTGTGATGCCGCCGCCGGGCTACACGACGGTGGAGGAGCTCGCGGCGAACCTCGGGATTCCGTCGGTTGGGTTCTCGGCCACCGTCCACATGGGCGGTGCGTCCTCGGTGGCGGCGATCCAGGACGCGGCGATGGCCGTCGCGTCGGGAGTCGCCGAGAACGTGCTGGTGGTGGTGGGGTGGAACGGTTACTCGGTGTTTCGGGATCGCCCGGGGGCCCGCCGGCCGCGACGGGGCATGGACGCCAATGCGCTCGCCGACGTTCTCGTCGACTTCTACCTCCCCTACGGCGCGCGTTCCGCCGCGCAGTTCTACGGCTGGATCGCCACCCGTCATCAGCAGCTCTACGGCACGGAGGCCACTGACCTCGGCGCGGTGGCAGTCGCGTTTCGCCGCCACGCGCACCATCACCCGAAGGCGTTGATGCGCGGCCGCGAGATGACGATGGACGACTATCTCGCGAGTCCGTGGGTGAGTGAGCCGTTCCGCCGGTTCGACTGTTGCGTGGAGACCGATTGCGCGGCCGCGGTGGTGGTGTCGAGCATCGAGCGGGCGCGCGATCTGGCGCGGCCACCCGCGGTGATTCTCGGGGTGGGCGAGGGTCACCCGTCGCCGGCGGATGACATCGCCAACCGCGCCGACATGTTCCACATCGGACTCACCGATGCCGCGCCCCGCGCATTCGCCATGGCGGGCATCTCGCCGACCGACGTGGACTTCGCCCAGATCTACGACTGCTTCACCTACGTGGTGTTGCTGCAACTCGAGGCGATGGGATTCTGTGATCGGGGCGGTGCGGGCGAGTTCGTGCGGGACGGCGCGCTCGGGATCGACGGCGTCCTGCCCACCAACACGCACGGCGGGCTGCTGTCCCAGGGTCACATGTGGGGGATGAACCACGTGGTCGAGGCCGTCCGTCAGGTGCGGGGCGACGCGGCGCTTCCGGTGCCGGGCGCGCAGATCGGTCTCGTGACCGGGTGGGGCGATTTCGGCGACGGCAGTATCGCGATCCTCGGGACGGACCGATGAACAGGCCGATGAAGGACAGGCCGACGAACGGGCCGATCGGGCGCGGGCTCCCCGGGCCGGACGGGCTCGGCGCGGAGTTCTACGCGCGGGCGGCGGCCACCGGGATCCTGCACCTCCAACGTTGTGACCGCTGCGATACCTGGCGCCATCCACCCCGGATCCTGTGCGCGGCGTGCGGCGCTCGCGAGTGGAGCTGGGCGCCGACCGCAGGCCGGGGTCGGGTGTACACGTGGACGGTCACCCATCGCCCCACCGATCCGGCGTTCGCCGAGCACCTGCCCTACGCCGTGCTGGTGGTGGAACTCGAAGAAGGGCCGCGCGTCGTCGGCAATCTGGTCGGGCTGGATCCGAGCGAACTCCGGTTGGATCTGGCGGTCCGGGTGCAACTCGATCGGCGGTCCGACTCCGTGGCGCTGGTGGACTTCGTCCCGGAGTAGATCGGGCTCAGAGTTCAGGCTCAGGGATCAGCGTTCGCGTGGCGGGCGGCTGCGGTCCAGGTCGGGCTCCAGGTAGATCACGGTCACCTCGGGATACTCGGCTCGCACGCGCGTCTCCACGGCATCGATCGCCCGGGCGAGGGCCGCCACCTCCGTCACCGCGAAGTCCACCTTGGCGGCGAGCAGGATCTCCTCGGGTCCGAGATGACGCGTCCGCAGGTGGATGATGCTGCGCACCTCGGGGCTGGACTCGATCGTGGTGCGCATGCCGGCTTCGTTCGATTCGAGTGCACTCTCACCGATGAGCAGGCTCTTCATCTCGACCGCGAGGATCGAGGCGATCACGCCGAGCAGCGTGCCGATGGCGAGCGACCCGTACGCATCGAACCGAGGGTCACCGGTGGCCACCGTGAGCGCCAGGCCGGCGAGCGCGAACACCAGGCCGAACAGCGCGCCGATGTCTTCGAGCAGGACGACCGGCAGTTCGGGATTCTTGGTGGTGCGGATGAAGGTGAACCACGACCGGCCGTTCAGGTACGGGCGGGCCGCCTGGATCGCGGTCCGGGTCGAGTAGATCTCGAGTAACACCGCGATCCCGAGGACGACGAAGGCGACGGTGGGACTCTCGACGTCGTGCGGGTCCGAGAGTTTGCTGATGCCCTCGTAGATGGAGAAGAGCGCGCCCATCGAGAAGAGCACCAGCGCCACGACGAAGGACCAGAAATAGCGCTCGGCACCGTACCCGAACGAGTGGCGGGCGCTCGCCGGACGCGCCGCCCGGCGGCCGCCCAGGAACAGGAGACCCTGATTGCCGGCGTCGGCCACCGAATGGATGGTCTCGGCGAGCATGGAGGCCGAGCCGGTGATGATGGCCGCGGTCAACTTGGCGACCGCGATGCAGAGGTTGGCGACGAGGGCCGCCAGGATCGCTTTCTTCGAGCCGTCCTGCATACCTCAGACGTCCCAGATCATGCGACCGGAACCGGGTTGGGCGTCGAGGATTTCCACGGGACTCCGTTTGTTGATGTGGCCGATCAGCATGTTGTACACGCCGTAACCCACGAGTTCGCGCAGCCGCGGTGAGAACGTCCTCGCCGCATCGGCCGGGATACCGAGTTGCTGGTTCTCCTGTTGACGCACCCACCCGGCGCAGTAGTTCATCGCGACGCCGATGCGATCACGATCAGTGGTGTTGGCGCCGCCTCCGTGCCAAAGACTCCCGTGCCAGACGAGCACACTGCCGCGTTCCATCTCCGCGGGGATCGACGGATAGTCCTCGCCGTAGTTCGGCGAGTGATCCAACTGGTGAGAGCCGGGAATGATGCGGGTGGCGCCGTTGACGGCAGTGAAGTCCGTGAGCGCCCACATCGTGTTGCACACCGTGGGGACGTGGGGTTTGGCGAGCGGCATGAGTTGGTCGTCGGCGTGGATCGGTTGTGCGGTCTCGCCCGGCATGATCCGAATCGAGGACAACGACGAGACGAGACAGCCGGCATCCAGCACGCCTTCGACGACGGGAAGCACGCGCCCGTGGACCGGAACCGACTGCCAGATCGGCGACAACGCGAGCAGGTTGTACACGCGACGGGTGGCGCTGCCTTCGAAGACATTGGAGGATGGCTCGATCTCATAGATCCGCTCGAGGCGCTCGAGATCCTCGTCCAGCGCGTCGAGCAGGTCGGGCTGGATCGCGTTGGGGATGATGGTGTATCCGTCCTGAGCCACTGCCTCCACATGAACGGCGGCCGCCGCGGCGGAGCCTCGGTTGGATTCTGCGGGGGCGCGCGACCGCCCGGCGGCGGGATCCGACATCTCGCCACGGTAGCGGAGTGGGTTTCTATGATCGGCGGCTCTCTCGACCAAGGAGCCGATCATGGCCATCTATGCGCTGGGTGATCTCGTGCCCCAGATCGATCCCACGGCGTTCGTCCATCCGGACGCCACGGTGATCGGTGACGTGATCATCGGGCCGGACTCCACGGTCTGGCCCCAGGCCGTGCTGCGCGGCGACTACGGCCGCATCACCGTGGGTGCGCGCACGAGCATCCAGGACGGCAGCGTCATCCATTCGACCCTGATCCATCCCACCGTGATCGGTGACGACTGCGTGATCGGCCATCTCGTCCACATGGAGTGCTGCACCATCGAGAACGGCGCCCTCGTGGGTTCGGGTTCGATCGTGTTGCATCGGGCCGTGGTGCGGGAGCAGGCCCTGGTGGGCGCGGCCGCCTTGGTCCCGAACGACATGGAGGTCCCGGCCCGGGCCATGGCGCTCGGGGTCCCCGCCAAGATCAAGCTGGACGCCGTCGAACCGGAGCTGATGATTGCGCTCGGTGCGAATCAGTACGTCGAGAATGGCGCGCGCTACCGGGCGGGCCTGCGCCGCATCGACCCCGACTCCGGTTCCGGAGCCGAATAGTCTCCCGGCACCGCCGGATCCACACAGGAGTTTCTTCATGCCCGAAGCCGTGATCGTCGCCACCGCCCGCACCCCGATCGGGCGGGCGTTCAAAGGTTCCCTCGTCGACGAGCGCGCCGACGACCTCGCCGCCTTCATCGTGGACGCCGCGCTCAACAAGGTGCCCGAGCTGGACCGCAGCCTCGTCAACGATTTGATGCTCGGTTGCGGCCTGCCCGGTGGCGAGCAGGGATTCAACATGGGGCGGGTCGTCGCGATCATGGCGGGCATGCCGACGGTCCCCGGCTGCACTATCACGCGGTACTGCTCGTCGTCGCTGCAGACGCTGCGGATGGCGTCGCATGCGATCAAGGCGGGCGAGGGTGACGTGTTCATCGCCGCGGGAGTGGAGGGCGTGAGCCGCTTCATGGTGGGCGGCAGCTCGGATCACACGCCCGGCACGCAGAACCACAAGTTCGACGGACCCGCAGAACGAACCGCGGCGCGCGCCGCGGGTGACCAAGGGACCTGGACGCCACCCTCGGGCCTCCCCGACGTCTACATCGCAATGGGGGAGACCGCCGAGAACGTGGCCGAGGTCGAGAACGTGAGCCGCGAGGAGATGGACGACTACGCGTTCCAGTCCCAGCAGCGGTGCGGCGCGGCGATCGAGCGCGGATTCTTCGAGCGCGAGATCACGCCGTACATCACCGCCGCCGGTACCGTCGTCAGCGCCGACGACTGCCCGCGCCCCACCACCGAGCGCGAGAAGCTGGGCTCGTTGGCGCCGGCATTTCGCCCCACCGGCCGGGTCACCGCCGGCAACGCGTGTCCGTTGAACGACGGTGCCGCCGCCGTGGTCGTGATGAGCGACACGAAGGCGCGCGATCTCGGCATCACGCCGCTGGCGCGCATCGTCTCATCCGGCGTCACCGGCCTCGATCCCGAGATCATGGGTCTCGGTCCGATCGAGGCGAGCCGCCAGGCGCTCGCGTTCGCGGGGTTGACCATCGCCGACATCGACCTGGTCGAGATCAACGAAGCCTTCGCCGCGCAGGTCCTGCCGTCGGCCAAAGCGCTCGGAATCCCGATGGACAAGCTCAACGTCAACGGCGGCGCCATCGCACTCGGCCACCCGTTCGGCATGACCGGCGCGCGCATCATGACCACGATGCTGAACGGCCTCGAGGACGCCGATGCGACCTTCGGTCTCGAGACCATGTGCGTCGGCGGCGGTCAGGGCATGGCGATGATCGTCGAGCGCCTGAGCTGAACTGAGCCGGCGCAACGGGACGGGCCGGGTCAGCCGGCCAGATTCAACCGGCCAGATTCAACCTGTGGGCGTCACGCGCCAGATCGCGCGTTCGGGAACCCGAGA
>JANPMG010000049.1:0-19103 GCA_031422675.1 Acidimicrobiia bacterium
GACTGGATCCACACGAGGTGAGCGCCGCCTTGGCGATGACGCACCGCCAGCCACCCGGCGAAGCGGGGCCCGTCCGGCCCGCTCCGCAGGAGCACGAGGACACGAGGTGAGCGCCGCCTTGGCGACAACACGAGTGACGACGCTCTGGCGTTATCCGGTGAAGTCGATGCAGGGTGAGCGGGTCACCGAAGCTCACGTCGGCGCGAACGGGATCGACGGAGATCGCATGTGGGCCGTCGTCGACACCGCTACCGGCCTCGGGCTCACCGGCCGGCGAGCCCCTGAGTTGCTGTTCGCCCACGCCGCGCTGATCGATGACGGCGTCCGCATCACCCTCCCCGACGGTTCGATCGCGACCGACGACACGGCGCTCTCAGCGTGGCTCGGCCGCCCCGTGACGCTCGCCCATGCGACGCCGACCACCTCGGCCACGTTCGAGATCGGTCTCGCCGCCGACGACGACGCCGACCACGACCCGGCTGCACCCTGGGTGCAGTGGGAAGGGCCAGTCGGTCGGTTCCACGACTCGACCCGCACCCAGGTGTCGATCATCGGGTCCGACACCATCGGCGATTGGGACATGCGCCGGTTCCGACCGAACGTCGTGATCGACGGGACGGGTGAGGACGACTGGGTGGGCAGTCGGCTCCGCCTCGGCGATGCGGTGGTCGACGTGGTGAAGCAGATCGACCGGTGTGTCATGACCACGCGAGCTCAGCCGGGCGGCATCGAACGCAACGTCGACGTCCTACGCACGATCAGTCGTGAGCGTGCGAACAACCTCGGCATCGGCGCGCTCGTCCGGACACCCGGCGCAGTGCGCGTCGGCGACCTGGTCGAACCCGTCCCCGGTGCGTTCTAACGCGCGAAACGCGCTGTTTACGGCGCGGATGACGCGCGCAAAGCCGATGGGGGGGCGCCGAAGTGAGAGCGGGGGTTAGACGGCGAGGAGGTCGCGGGCGCCGGTGTCGGCCGACGGGTGGCGCAGCTTGCTCATCGCACGGGCTTCGATCTGACGGCTGCGCTCCCGAGTCAGGTTGAAGTACTCCCCGACCTCTTCGAGGGTGCGCGGCTCGCCGCGATCGAGACCGAACCGCAACGCCAGGATCTGGCGCTCGCGCTCGTCCAGGGGCGACAGCAACTTCTCGATCTCGGCCGGCAACAGCGCGGTGGCCGCCACTTCGAACGGGGATTCGGCCGAGCGGTCTTCAACGATGTCGCCGAGTTCGGCGTCGCCGTCTTCGCGCAGCGGCTCGCTGAGCGAGAGCGGCTCCGCGGCGAAGCGCAGTGCCTCGGTGACCTTGTCTTCGGGCATCTCCACTTCGGTGGACAGCTCAGCCAGCGTCGCGGGACGGCCGAGCTTGAGCTCCAGCCGCGACCGCGCCTTCTGCAACCGCGCGAGCGTGTCTCCCGCGTGTACGGGCAGGCGGATGGTGCGCCCGGTGTTCGCGATACCGCGGGTGATGGCCTGGCGAATCCACCACGTGGCGTACGTTGAGAACTTGAATCCCTTGCGCCAGTCGAACTTCTCGACTGCGTGCATCAGGCCGAGGTTGCCCTCCTGGATCAGGTCCAACAGCGGGAGTCCCGAGGCCTGGTACTTCTTGGCGATCGAGACGACGAGGCGGAGGTTCGACTGCACGAAGGTGCGCTCGGCGTCATCGCCGAGCCGGACGTTTTTGCGCAGCTCACGCTTCTTCGTGGGCGTGACGCCCTTGCCGCCGGCTTCGAGTTCGGCGACGGCTTCCTTGCCGACCTCGATCTGCTGTGCCAGGCGTACCTCGTCGTCCTTGGTCAGGAGCGGGTATTGCCCGATATCAGTCAAATAGAGGCGAACGAGGTCTTCTTCGTCCCGCTCGACACGTTCTTTCGCCAAGAAAATCGGTCTCCGAAAATCGAAACTGTGGATAAGAAACAACGCAGGCGGTGGTGAAAGTGTTCCCGAACCACCCGCAGTGGGTCCTTGTACGATACAGACCCCGTCAAGGACGCTTATCCACAGACTGTTGTGGATAACTGTCGACCAGAGGAGAATCCGTGTCGGAAGTGGAGATCAGCGTAGTCGCCGGTCTGTTCCAAGCTCGCAGCGGAAAAGAAGCAGAACTCGCCGCGGTACTCGCCCGCTACGTCGTATTGACCCGATCGGTCACCGGGTGTCGCAACGTCGATCTCGTCATTTCGGCTTCGACGCCGGGCCGGTTTCTCGTCGTGGAGAAATGGGACGATGCTGGCGCGCAGCGCGAGCATCTGGACGCCGATGCCATGGTCACCATGGCGACCCAGGCGGGCCCGCTGCTGACCGAGCCACCCGACCTCGAGCTCTACGACGTGATCTCCGCTCACGACCTTGAATAGGCCGAGCCCGAAAACGGGCTCCGACCGTCCAGGCAGTTCAGCTGTTCAGGCCGCGGGCGCTTGGCGCAATGACTCTTTGCGGAGTGACTTCCTGCGTTCCGGTCGGGTGTCCGCGGCGGCGAGTTCGTCGGCCATCGCGGACAGCTCAGCCCACGTCATCGGGTCTCCGGTCCACACCCGCTCGAACGCTGCGTCGGAAACGTCGTTGAACCCGCCGTAGAGCCGGAAGGTATATCGGCGACGCGGCATCCGCACCGGGAACCCGAGCTGGATGAGTCGGCCCTCGGCGTAGGCGTCCCAGATGGTGCGCTCACGATCGTTGAGCTCGTCATCCGCGGGCGCAGCGGCGAAGCCACCGACGAGCCGGTCCATCGCCCGCAGCAATCCCACGCCGAGTTCGACCCGCGTGTGATCAACCGAAAGGCCGGTCTGGCGCTTCGGACTCTCGAAACACCCGCCGGTGTACCAGAGTCTCGCCTGACCGTCGACGATCTCGACGGACGAGGCGGTCAGCGGGTGCGGCAGGACCTCGTCAACCTCGATGGACACGTCCACGTCGGCTGGAAACCCGACCTCGGCCATCGTCTGTTCGACGAGCGCCCGTACCTGGTTGGCCTCGAACTTCACCAGCGTGAACTCGGCCGGGCTCAGGGTGACCGTGCTCACGCGGTCACGATCCGCCGGCGACCATCGCGCGGGCATCGATCTGCGCTTGCGCCGCGATCTCGGCCAACTCGTCGATCTCGTCGGTCGAGAATCCGGCCATCGACCGGAAGTTGCGCGCCAGCTGGATCGGGTTCTCTTCGCTCTCGCCACGGAAACCACCGAGGCTGAAGAGCTTGTCGACCGTCCGCTGGAAATCGAGGGCCCGCTCGCGACGCTCCGGGTCGTCGTCGGTGAGGCGGCGCAACCAGTCCGAGCCCATCTTCACGTGGGTGACTTCGTCGGCGAGCATCCAGTCCTCGCAGAACTCGAGCACCGGGTCACCGGAGATGTCGCCGAACTCGCGCATCGTGTTGAAGACGTCGATCGCGAGTCCTTCGAGTGCACGGTTCACGCCGCAGAGACGAAGGATCGGGTCCGGTGCGCACGCCGCCTCATAGAGGAAAGTGGCTTCGGAGTATTCACCGATCTCGGTGCCCATCCAGTCACCGAGCTTCACCGAGATCTCGACGTGACGGCTCTCGTCCCAGCACTGGCGGGCCATGTCCAGCTTCAGTGCGAACGGTGCTTCGTCGTCGTCGAAGTCGAAGGTGGTGCGACCCGCGCCCTCGAGCGCCTGGATCTCACCGGTGAAGATGCCGTGCATCAGGTTCCGAGCGCGGTCCGCGGCCGCCGGCCGTTCGGGTTGGAGCCGAGCCGATCCCAGATCCCGTTCGCCCATCTTGGCGTTGCGGGGGTCCATGACCTGATCCATGATCGAGGTGCGGACGAAACGCGAATCGCGCGCCAACATCTCGGGGGGAAGCTGCTTCCTCATACTGAGGCTCCTTCGGTTGCAACGACGGATCCCAGGGTACCGGGCCCCGCTATACCTCCGGCCGCCAGCACGAGGGTTTCCAGCTCGGCTTGACGACGGGCGGCCCGCTCCACGTCCTCGGGTGTTTCGATGAGGGACTGAAGCAACATTTCGCCTTCCCGCCAATCTTCGAACTCGTCCTGGAGCATGAAACCCAGGGAGCGTTGAGTGGGGGAATCGGTGATTCGACTCGTGGCGTTCATGTGGTAGGTGAATGCCGCGATCTTGTGCGGGATCAGGACGCGAAAGACGCCGACCAGCTTCTCGATGGTGTGTTCGGGCGCCTCGGGGTCGCGCAACGCGTCGACGAAGGTCACCATCTCGGGATTCGCGGGCTCACACAGCCGATCGGTGTTCATCTCCCGCAGTTCGGGGAGCCGCTTGTCCATCAGCTCGGCGTGCCAGGCGTGGTGGTAACAGTGGCGCCCGAGGACCAGCTTCACATCGAGTTCGGGCACGGTGGCGACCCAGCCGCCGAGCGCTTCGAAGAGACGCATCTCGAGCCACTTGTACGTCCCGACCCGGCGCGCGGATTCTTCGACGGTGAACAGGCCGGGCAGCTCCCGTCGATCCCACGGTGCGAACGCCGCGCGCGGCTTGAACGGGTCGGACATGAGAGGTTGCTCCGGTCATTCGTGGGCCCGAGAAACGGGCAGTCCGGGCATTCTTCGTCCTCACCGCCTCCGGGGTCAAGATCATCCGTCGACAGTGACGGGAGTCACGTCACGTTCGGGCGCCGGCGAGGTCGTTTCGCCCGGCGGTCATCTCGACCACCGCGCTCTCGGTTGGTCTGGGGTCACGTGGGCTGGGTTGATCGCCGCGGCCAGGCGGTTCCGGTCAGGTGCTCGTCACGCGCGCCGGCTCGTCTGGGTTGCCCGGCTCGGGCTGCTCATGCGTGCCGCGCTCGACGACAACGATGCCGACGAGGATCAGGGCCGCGCCGATGTATCCGAGCACCCCGAGCCGTTCGCCGACGAAGTACCCGATGACGCCGGCCACGATCGGTTCGAGGAGGTTGATCACCCCGGCCCGTTCGGCATCGATGACCCGTTGGGCCCAGGCGCTCAGGCTGAACGCAACCGCCGAACAGCCGACCCCGGTCACCACGGTTGCGACCACGACGATGCCCGTGACGCGACCGAACCCTTCGACGGCCGCGATCACCGCCGAGCCGGCTGCGATCGTGGCCACTTGCACGAGCACCAGCCCGAGCGTGTCGAACCGACGCGTGACCTCGCCGGTGCCGATCAACCAGACCGCCCACGCCAGGGCGGTCACCACGGTGATCGCGTCTCCGAAGGCCACGTCGAGCCGCGCTCCGGTCAGCAGCAACAGACCGAGCGCCGCGCAGCCCACCGCCACCACGACGCGATCGCGCGGCCGACGCCGGTACCGGACCGCCGCGATCAGCGGGGTGAAGACGACGAACAAGCCGGTGATGAAACTCGCGTTCGACGTCGAGGTGTGTTGGATGCCGACGTTCTGGGTCTGGTACGCCACCAAGCTCACGGCGCCGAGCGCGCCGCCGGCGGCCACGAGCGTGCGCCACGAATCGGTGACACGCGGCTCGGGACCGCGCCACCCCCGCCGAGCCACGAACGGGACGAGCACCAGCGACGCGAGCGCGAACCGCAGCACGTTGAACGCGCTCGGCGAGACGTGCAGCAGCGACTTCTGCACCAACACGAAGGTCGACCCGTACAGCACGGCCGCGGTGACGAGCGCGAGTTCCGGCAGGTACGGGCGGATCCGCCCGAGCACCGTTACCCGGGCCAGCGATTGGTGAGCGGCAACCGGCGGTCTTTTCCGAATGCCTTGGGCGAGACCCGGACGCCGGGTGGCGCCTGACGGCGCTTGTATTCGCTGCGATCGACGAGACGCGCGATCCGCACGACCGTCTCCCGATCGAATCCGTCGGCGACGAGATCGGCGATGGATCGATCGTCCTCGACGTAGCCCTCGAGAATCGCGTCGAGGACCGGGTACGGCGGCAGTGAGTCCTGGTCCGTCTGATCGGGACGCAGCTCCGCGCTCGGCGGTTTCTCGATCACGGTGCGGGGAACGACCTCGCGGTCGAGCCGCCGGTTGAGGTCTTCGCACAGCGCGTACACCAACATCTTGGGCACGTCCTTGATGACCGCGAAGCCGCCGGCCATGTCGCCGTAGAGGGTGCTGTAGCCGGTGGCCATTTCGCTCTTGTTGCCGGTGGTGAGGACGAGCCAGCCGAACTGGTTGGAGATGGTCATGAGGATCGTCCCGCGGATGCGCGCTTGCAGGTTCTCCTCGGCGACACCGGGCTCGGTGCCGTCGAACACCTCGGCGAGCATCCCGGTGAACGCCTCATGCGCGGCTTCGATCGGAATCGTGTGGGTGGCGATACCGAGATTCGCCGCGAGGAGCTCGGAATCAGTGATGCTGCCCGCGCTCGAGAACCGAGACGGCATCATCACCCCGGTCACCTGCTCCGGACCCAGCGCATCGGCCGCGATCGCGGCCACCAGCGACGAGTCGATCCCGCCCGACAACCCGAGCAGCACGTGCGTGAAGCCGTTCTTCACCATGTAGTCGCGCGTGCCGAGGACGAGCGCGGCGTACACCTCGTGGACCGGATCGAGGAGCGCCTCGAGTCGCGGCCGTTGCGTGGGCAGACCGAGGTGACCCTCACTGATCATGACCTCCGGCAAGGCCGCGACCTTCGCCCGACCGGCCGGTGCACGACGGTGCACACTCTTGCGCACGTCGAGATCCACGATCAGCAGGTCTTCCTCGAACTGCTTCGCGCGCGCGACGAGCACACCGTGTTGGTCGATCACCATCGACGCGCCGTCGAACACCAACTCGTCCTGACCACCGACGAGGTTGACGTAGACGATCGGAGCCTGCGCGTCGATCGCGCGAGTGGAAAGCATCGTCTCGCGCTCGCGGACGCGCCCGGCGAAGTACGGCGACGCGTTGATGTTGACGATGACTTCCGCACCGCCGTCGGATTGGGTGATGATCGGCCCGCTCGGACTCCACGCGTCTTCACACACCGTCAGGCCGACGCGCAGCCCGGCCACCACGAACAGTGGACCGTCGACGACGGACGGTTCGAAGTACCGCTCCTCGTCGAACACGGCGTAGTTGGGCAGCAGGTGCTTGCGGTAGACGCCGTGGATGCGGCCCTGCGCACACAGGGCCGCCGAGTTCGCGAGCCGACCGTCGGCCAGGAGCTCGGGGAAGCCGATGACCGCGGCGGTGTTCGTGGTTCGGGCTGCCAGCTTCTCGAGCAGCTCGGCCGACTCGGCGATGAACGCCGAGCGGTGGAGCAGGTCTTCGGGTGGATAGCCCGTGATCGCAAGCTCGGGGAAGGCGACGAGATCCGCGTCGAACGCCTGGGCCCGTTCGTACGCGGCCAGGATGCGCGTCTCGTTCCCGGCGAGGTCGCCGACGACGAGGTTCAGTTGCGCGGCCGCAACCCGGATCCGAGGCATCCGGGAAGGATACGAGCCCACCGCCGAGAAACCCCGGCCGAATCGCACGTGCGGCGGCTCTCCCCGTACCCTGCGACCGGCTTCGGAAGCAACGCCCCGAGTCCTCATTCGCAACGCAACGCATTCGCACGAATTCGCATCGAAGGAGCTGGTCATGGGTCGCAAGGTGTTCGTGGTCGGTGTCGGCATGACGAAGTTCGAGAAGCCCGGCAGCAAGGACTGGGACTACCCCGACATGGCCAAGGAGGCCGGCACCAACGCCCTCACCGACGCCGGCATCTCCTACGACGAGATCGAACAGGTTGCGGTCGGATACTGCTACGGCGATTCCACCGCCGGTCAGCGCGCGCTCTACGAGATCGGTGTGAGCGGCGTTCCCGTCGTCAACGTGAACAACAACTGCGCCACGGGTTCGAGCGCGCTGTATCTGGCGAAGCGATTCATCGAGGGTGGGCTGGCGGACTGCACGCTCGCACTCGGGTTCGAGAAGATGGAGAAGGGTTCGCTCGGCATCAAGTACATGGATCGCGCGATGCCGATGCAGCGCACGTTCGAGGCGATGAACGACAAGCGTGGGTTCACCCAGGCCCCGCCCGCGCCGCAGATGTTCGGCAACGCCGGGCGTGAGTACATGGAGCGCTACGGCGTGAAGGCCGAGTCGTTTGCGCGGATCGCGGAGAAGAACCACCGTCATTCCGCCAACAACCCGTACTCGCAGTTCCGCGACATTTACACGCTCGACGAGATCCTCGCGTCGCCGATGGTGCACGAGCCGCTGACCAAGCTGCAGTGCTGTCCCACCTCGGACGGTTCCGCCGCCGCGATCCTCGCGTCCGAGGACTTCGTCCGGTCACACGGCCTGGAAGACCAGGCCGTGGAGATCATCGGCATGTCGATGAAGACCGACTTCCCGTCGAGCTTCGATTCGGGCTCGGACATGAAGTTCGTCGGGTTCGACATGACGCGCGCGGCGGCGCAGGAGGTGTACGAGCAGTCCGGCTACGGACCGACCGACGTCGATGTCATCGAGCTCCACGACTGCTTCTCGGCGAACGAGATGATCACCTACGAAGGTCTCGGCCTCTGCGCGGATGGCGGAGCCGGAGAGTTGATCGACTCCGGCGCCGTCACCTACGGCGGCGACTGGGTCGTGAATCCGTCGGGCGGCCTCATCTCCAAGGGTCATCCGCTCGGCGCCACCGGTCTCGCGCAGTGCTCGGAGCTCACGTGGCAACTGCGGGGCACCGCGGACGCCCGTCAGGTGGACGGGGCCGAACTCGCGCTCCAGCACAACCTCGGCTTGGGTGGCGCCTGCGTGGTGGCCATGTACAAGAAGGCGGAGTTCGTCTGACCGACCGCGCAGGTCCGCGGGTGAGCCGCCGGTGGAGCCGTCCGGGGCTGCGAACGGCCGTCATGGCGGTCGGCGGTCTCGCCGCGGTGGTCATCATCTTCCTGCGCATCGGCAGCCCCGCCGACCTGTGGGACACGGTCTACCGCGGCCAATGGGGTTGGGCGACGCTCGCACTGGTCCTGTCCCTACTCACGAGCATCCCGTTCGCGGTCGCGTTCATCGGCACGGTGCCCCACCCGCTTGCGTTCTGGCCGGTGGTCGGGCTCCAGGTGGCGATGGGATTCTCCAACGTCACGTTGCCGGCCGGGGCCGAGAGCGCGGTGCAGGTGCGCTACCTCCAGAAGCACGGCGTCGACCTCGCGTCCGCAGTCGCGGTGGGCGGCGTTTACAGCACGGTGTCCGAGTTCGTGGTTCAAGCCGCGATCTTCGGCGTTGCAGTCCTGTTGGCGCCGACCGCGATCAAGGTCGGACAGGTGCCGGTCGGGAGTGTGATCGCCGTCGCGATCGCGATCGTGGTCGGGCTCGGCATCGCGGCGGCGGTGGCCCTCGGAATCCGCCACATTCGCGTGCGGATCGTCCCCCACCTCACCCGGGCCGGGCGCAGCACCCTCGACGCGATGCGTTCGCCCCGTCGGATCGCGCTCCTCGTCGGCGGCAACGTCGTCGCCCAGGCGATGTACGCAACGGCGCTGCTCTGCTGTCTGCGCGCCTTCGGGAGCGGAGCATCGTTCTGGACCCTGCTCGCACTCCAGGTGGGCATCTCGGTGGTCGCGGGATTGGTCCCGGTCCCGGGACTCGACACTGCGGCGTCCACGCTCGGCATGTCGGGTGCGCTCGTGGCGGTCGGGATCGACGCGCCCGCCGCGGCCGCGGCAGTGGTCACGAACACGCTGGTGGTGAGTTACCTCCCCGCGGTTCCCGGCTGGTTCGCGACCAACTACCTCGTGCGCACCGGCCAGTTGTGACGCGTGATCGGCGCGGTCACTTCGTGGTGGCGATGCCACCGTCGACCGGGACCACGGCGCCGGTCACGTACGTGGCGGCCGGACCGGCCAAGTAGACGGCGATCCCGGCCATGTCCGCGGGCTTGCCGATGCGTTTCATCGGCGCACTCGCGGCGATGGCGTCGCCGAACGCTTCGAGGGTTGCGGCCATCATTTTGGATTCGAACGGACCCGGAGCGATCGCGTTCACCGTGATCTTCGGCGCCAGGTGCTTCGCGAGGTGACGCGTCAGTTGATGCACACCCGCTTTCGCCGTGGAGTACGAGTAGGTCTCCATCATCGGTACCTGAATGCCGTCGATCGAGCCGACGTTGATGACGCGGGAAGGATCGCCGTCGGTGGCCGCCGCGTCGAGGAGTGGCCGCAGGAATCGCGTGAGGTGAAACGGGCCCTTGACGTTGATGGCGAACACCCGGTCCCACGCGGCGGCGTCGTGATCGGCGAGCGGCGCGCCCCACGTGGCCCCCGCGTTGTTGACGAGGATGTGGAGCCGGTCCTCACGGTCCCCGATCTCGTCGGCCAGGCGCCGGCATTCGGCCTCGGTGGAGAGGTCGGCCGGCAATCCGATGCACTCACCATGCACCGAGAGCGCGGCCGCGACCTCGGCACACACGTCGGCCTTCCGTGACGAGACGTAGACCTTCACCCCGGCGCGCACATACGCCTCGGCGATCATCAGGCCGATCCCTCGCGTCCCGCCCGTGATCAGCGCGGTCTTCCCGCGAATAGAGAACAACTCGTCCAGCACGTCGTCAGTCACGCGGGTGGACGGTAGTCCCTGCCGTCTCCGGTACCGTCCTCAGTGATGGCTTCCGCGCTCGCCGACCTCTTGGCTACCCGAGGCGTGTTGCTCGCCGACGGGGCGACCGGCACGAACTACTTCCAGATGGGCCTCACGTCCGGCGACGCGCCCGAACTCTGGAACGTGGATCAGCCCGCAAAGGTGACGGATCTCCATCGACGTTTCGTCGACGCCGGTGCCGACATCATTCTCACCAACACCTTCGGCTGCAACCGGCACCGCCTCGCACTGCACGGAGCGCAGGCCCGGGTGCGAGGACTCGCGCAGCGTGCCGCAGAGCTCGCGCGTGCGGTGGCCGACGCCGCCGACCGTCCGGTGATCGTGGCGGGCTCGGTGGGGCCGACCGGTTCGTTGTTCACCCCGCTCGGCGAGCTCACCGAGGCCGACGCGATCGAGACCTTCACCGAGGAGATGGAAGGCCTGGTCGCCGGGGGCGCCGACGTGGCGTGGATCGAAACGATGTCGGCGATCGAGGAAGTCCGCGCCGCGTCGATCGCCGCGATCAACGTCGGGGTTCCCTACGTTGTGACCTGCTCGTTCGACACCGCCGGCCGCACGATGATGGGGCTGATGCCCGGCGAACTCACCGCGGTATTCAGCGGCCTCGCGCGTGCACCCCTCGCCACCGGGGCGAACTGCGGCGTCGGCGCCTCCGACATTCTCGTCTCACTGCTCGCGATGACCGAGCACGATCAAGACACCGCGTTCGTCTCCAAGGGCAACTGCGGTATCCCCGAGTTTCGGGGCGCCGAGATCCACTACTCGGGCACACCGGAGCTCATGGCCCACTACGTGCGACTCGCCGTCTCGGCCGGCGCGCGCATCGTGGGCGGCTGCTGCGGAACGTCACCGGACCACTTGGCGTCGATGCGAGAAGCGCTCGACAGCGCGCTGGAGGATCGCGCACTCGATGGGGCGCTGCCGCGGCCCACGATCGAGACGATCGTCGAGACCATCGGCCCGCTCGCGAACGCGGCGCCCCGGCCCGACGCCGAGCCCCGAGCGCGTCGACGCACTCGCCGAGACTGACCCGCATGCGCGCCGCCGGGATCCTCACCCTCTCCTGTGCTGATCGGCCGGGCCTGGTCCACGCGGTGAGCGGATACCTCGTGGAGATCAACGCCAACATCGTCGAGAGCCACCAGTTCGAAGCCGTCGACGCGCGCCGGTTCTTCATGCGGATCCGATTCGACCTGCTCGATGGCGCGCCCGATCTCAAGACGGTGCGCTCGGGATTCCACGCCATCGCGGCGGCGTACGGGATGGAGTGGGCCCTCGCGGCGGCCGACGCGCCGACGCGCACCTTGGTGCTCGTGTCTCGGTTCGGCCATTGCCTGAACGACCTCCTGTTCCGCGCTCGGACCGGCGCGCTCAACATCGAGATCCCCGCGGTGGTCTCGAACCACGAGGACCTGCGGCCGCTCGCCGAGGCCGCAGGAATCGCGTTCCATCACATCCCGGTGGCGCCGGGCTCGAAGGCGAGCGCGGAGCAGCAGATGTTCGAGCTGATCGATGCCCTCGACATCGAACTCGTGGTGCTGGCGCGTTACATGCAGGTGTTGTCGAACGACGCGTGCGCCCGACTCACCGGCCAGGCGATCAACATTCACCATTCGTTCCTGCCCGCGTTCTCGGGCGCGCGTCCGTATCACCAAGCCCACGAGCGCGGCGTGAAGCTCATCGGGGCCACCGCGCACTACGTCACCGCGGCACTCGACGAGGGTCCCATCATCGAACAGGACATCGCTCGGGTCGACCACGCCATGGGGCCCGAGGCACTCGCCGCGGCGGGCCGCGACGTGGAGGCGCAGGTGTTGGCCCGGGCCGTGAAGTGGCACTCGGAACACCGCGTGCTCGTCAACGGCAACCGCACCGTGGTGGTGCGCTGACTCCCCGCTTGCGATCAGGCGAGGCGTCAGGTGCCGACGGGCGGACGGAACCGGTCCGCGAGGGCCTGGCTGTACCGATCGAGCACGGTCGCCATGGCCACGATGGCGACGCCGACCTCGACTCCGAGCCCCGTATCGGGTTTGGTGAGCGCGCTGACGGCTTGGAATCCCAGCGCCCCGCCGCCGACCAACCCGACGATGATGATCATCGCCAGCACCATCATGATCACCTGGTTCACCGCCAACACGATGCTCGGCAGGGCCAGCGGGACCCGAACCCCGAGGAGTACCTGCCGGCGCGTCGCGCCGAAGGTCGTCGCGGCTTCGACCGCCGGGCCCGACGTCTGCGCGATTCCCAGCGCGGTCAGGCGGATCCCGACCGGAATGGCGTAGAGGACCGACGCGATGATCCCCGGCACCGGGCTGACCGCAAAGATCATGACGAACGGAACGGCGTAGATCAGCGACGGGACGGTCTGGAGCGCATCGAGGATCGGCGAGAGCACGACCTCCGTTCGACGCGATCGGCCCATCCCGATCCCGACCGGCACGGAGATCACCACGGCGATGACCACGGCCACCAACACCTGCACAAACGTCTCGGCTGCGAAGGCCCACATCCCGACCAGCCCGATCGCGATCAGCGAAACCGTGCCCAGCAGCGCCAACCACCAGCCGCGCAACCAATACCCGATCGCGGCGGTCAGCACCACGAGCGTCGGCCATACCGCGGTCTCGATCATCCACTCTTTGCCGCGCAGCAAGAACTGCACCACGACGAAGTCGTTGAGCCAGCGCGTCTGGTCACCGAACGTGTTCCGCACCCAGATGATGAAATCGTCGAGCGGATCCGCAAACGTCGCATCGAAGCCGCCCGGGAACTCGGTCCACCCACCGGCGCGTCCGACGGCGATCGCGGCCACGATCCCCACCACCACGGCGATTCTCACCCATCGGGCCCGGCGCACTCGTTGCTCCACTGGAGGCCGCTCTACGAAAGAGCGGCTGATCCGGTCGAGCAGGATTGCGATCGCCACGATGGCGAGGCCCGCCACCATGCCCCGCCCCGGCGCCCGTAATCGCAATGTCGAGATGACGACCTGACCCAGCCCACCGGCACCGACGAGCGCGGCGATCACCACGATGCCGAGTGCCATGTTGATCGTCTGATTCACCCCGGCTGCGATCGACGGCACCGCGAGCGGCAACTGCACCTTGGCGAGCAACTGGCGGCGCGTGGAGCCGTGCATCGTCCCGGCTTCGACCGTGGCCGTGGGGACCTGGGCGATGCCCAGCGTGGTCAGGCGCACGATCGGCGGCAACGCGAACACCACGGTTGCGATCGCGGCCGGCACGACGCCGATGCCGAAGAACAACACGGCGGGGATCAGATACACAGTGGACGGGACCGTCTGCATGGCGTCGAGCGCGGGCCGCAGCACGCGTTCAAACCGATCGCTTAGTGCACCCCCGATCCCCAGCGGGACACCGATCGCGACCGCGACCGACACCGACACGATGGTCAACGCCAACGTCTCGAGACTCGGTTCCCACAGGCCGACGAAACCGGGATACAGGACGCAGGCCGCCGCGATCAGGCCGGTGATCCAGCGCCCGTGGCGCGCCACGATCACGAAGGCAATGACCGGCAGACTGAACCAGGGCAACCACGTGAGCAGATTCAGTACCTCGTCCAAGGCCCACTGCATCGCGTCGGCGACGGGATTGAAGACCGTCGACCACAGGACGTGCGACGAGCGGTTGCGCGCGACCCACGTCTGGAATTCCTTGATCGGGTCCCGGAGTCCCAGATTCCATGCGTCGGGGAACACGTGGCTGCTCGGACGGGCCACCTGGAACGCGACCACGATCGCAAGCGCGGCGGCAATCGGCCACCCCCGCACGAGGTACCCCAGCCGCGGCCTGGTGGGCGCGCGACCGGCCGCCACCGTTTCGCTCAAGCGGATTCGCTGTCCAACAGCCGCGCCACCAAGGCGCGATCAACTTCGCCGATGAGCGCGCCGTCGGCGTCTTCGATGCCGATCGCGTTCTCACCGTCGAGCAACGGCGCGATCAGGGCACCGATCGTGGTTGTCGCGGCCACGCGCCGAGACGGCGCCGGGTTCCCCACCGCGCACATGACCGCGTGCGCGGTCAACACCTTGGACTTCGGGACGTCGTTGGTGAACTCCCGCACGTACTCGGTGGCCGGATGCGCCACGATCTCCTCCGGTGTTCCCACCTGATCGATGGATCCGTCCTTCATGACCGCGATCCGATCTCCGAGCCGCAGCGCTTCGGCGAAGTCGTGAGTGATGAAGACGATGCACCGTGGCATCTCGTTCTGGAGCCGGCAGAGCTCGTCTTGCATCTCTTTACGGATCAGCGGATCGAGGGCGGAGAACGGCTCGTCGAAGAACAAGATCTCCGGATCGAGCGCGAGGGCGCGCGCGAGACCGACCCGCTGCTGCATCCCGCCCGAGAGTTGCTGGGGGTAGTGATCTGCCCACGCACTGAGACCCACGATCTCGAGCACCTCGCCGGCCCGGCGGCGGCGCTCGACCTTCTTGATCCCTTGCACTTCCAATCCGTACGCCGCGTTGTCGATCACCCGTTTGTGGGGGAAGAGGCCGAAGTGTTGGAAGACCATCGCCATCTTCGTGCGCCGGAGCTCACGGAGCCGGGCGTCGTCGGCCTCAAGCAGCGGCTCACCGTCGAGCATCACGCGACCCCGGGTCGGTTCGACGAGCCGAGCGATGCCTCGTATCAGGGTTGACTTTCCCGAACCGGAGAGGCCCATCACCACGAAGGTCTCGCCCCGCCCCACCGAGAACGAGACGTCTCTCACGGCGACGGTCTGGCCGCTCTGCGCGAGAATCTCGGCCCGGCTCGCGCCCGACTCCGCCGCCGCGATCGCCGCGGCCGGCTTCCCCGGGCCGAACACCTTCCACAGCGACTCGATCTCGAGCATGGGTCGGTCCGTCATGTCATCGCCTCGGTCCACCGGTCGCGCACCTCCGTGATCGACGGGCGGCGACCCTAGTGGTCGGGAGCACTCGACGGGACCGGCGGATAGGGTTCGACCAGCTCCGGTACTTGTCGTCGGAGAGGTCCGACCGTCCGGAGATTTTGAGGGGGAGCATGCGATCCAAGCGTGTACTCGCGACCGGTGTCATCGCCGCGCTCGCGCTGGTCGTCACGGCGTGCGGCAGCAGCACATCGAAGGACTCGGGCTCGGGTGATGGCGGCGGCGACACGCCGGAGATCACCTTGGCCAGAAACTCGTGGACGGCATCGGCAGTCAACGTCGAGATCGCCAAGCAGCTCATCGAGAAACAGCTGGGCAACACCGTCAAGCTGCTCGACATCGACGAGAACGCACAGTTCGCAGGGATGGAGTCCGGCGACATCGACGCCACACTCGAAGTGTGGCCGTCAGGGGTCGTCGAGGAGGAGCAGGCCTTCATCGACGACGGCACGGTCGTGAAACTCGGCGACCTCGGCGCGGTCGGTCAGATCGGCTGGTACGTCCCCGACTACGTCGTGAAGGATCACCCGGAACTCGCGACGTGGGAAGGGTTGAAGGACGCGGAGACAGCCAAGTTGTTCGCGACGGCCGAGACCGGCGACAAGGGTCGCTTCCTTGCGACCGATCCGTCCTACTCGCAGTACGACGAGTCGATCGTCAAGGCGCTCGACCTGCCGTTCGAGGTGAAGTACTCGGGTTCGGAGGCGGCCACGGTGGCCGAACTCGACAGCAAGGTCGCCGCCAAGGAACCGGTGATCATGTACTGGTGGACGCCGACTGCGGCCTACGCCAAGTACAAGCTGAAGGCCGTCGAACTCCCGGCGTACACCGAGGAGTGCTACGCCGATCCGGAGACCGTGGACTGCGCGTACCCCGAGGATGTCCTGTTCAAGGCCGCCTCGGCCAAACTCGAGACCAAGGATCCGAAGGTGTTCTCGTTCCTCGAGAAGTTCCAACTCACGAACGACGATCAGCTCGGGATGCTTCCGGCGGTCGAGATCGACAAGCAGCCGGCCGAAGAGATCGCGGCCGAGTGGATCAAGGACAACAAGGCAACGTGGGAGCCGTGGTTCACGTAGTCGCTTCCGTATGACGAACGCGAGCGGGCGGGGCCACGAGCCCCGCCCGACTCGCGTCTGAACCGTCACGGGCGCTGGCAGCGGAGCCGACCGGAGCCGAGCGGTATCAATACGGCGCGTCGACTCCTCCGGTCTCGACGTAGACCGTCTTGCGTTGGGTGTAGTGCTCGATCGCGGCGAGGGAGTTCTCCCGGCCGACACCCGACTGCTTCACGCCGCCGAAGGGCACCTCGATCGGCGTGATGTTG
The DNA here is from genome assembly GCA_031422675.1 of Acidimicrobiia bacterium. Taxonomy (GTDB): domain Bacteria; phylum Actinomycetota; class Acidimicrobiia; order IMCC26256; family JAENVU01; genus JAENVU01. Next base: position 16,749 of record JANPMG010000049.1, read on the forward strand.
TAGGTGTTGATCCACACGATCCCCGCTTCGAGCGCCGCGGCGACCCGATGCCCACGCGCGAGATCCTTCGTGAACACCCCGGCGGCGAGTCCGAACTCGGTGTGATTGGCGCGCGCCACCACGTCGGCTTCGTCGGCGAAGGTGAGAACACTCATCACCGGACCGAAGATCTCGTCCCGCACGATGCTCATGCTGTCGGTGCACCCGGTGAAGACGGTGGGTTCCACGAAGTTGCCGCGGTCGAGCAACTCCGATCCACCCGCGCGCCGGCCACCACACACCACGTGCGCTCCCGCTGCGATCCCGGCGTCGATGAAGCCGAGCACCTTCGCGAGGTGCGCCTCGGAGATCAGGGCGCCGACGTCCGTCGCCGGGTCCAGAGGATCGCCGATCACCATCTTCTCGGCCCGAGCGCGGAGCGCGGCGACGAACTCGTCGTGGATGTCACGGTGGACGAACACGCGGGTGCCGTTCGAGCAGATCTCACCCTGGGTGTAGAAGTTCGCGAGCAGCGCGGCCGAGACCGCCTGGTCCAGATCGGCGTCGTCGAAGACGACGAGCGGCGACTTTCCTCCGAGCTCCAGCGTGACCGCCTTCAACGTCTCCGCCGCCGCAGCCATGATCGCCTTGCCGGTGGGGACCGAACCCGTGAGCGAGACCTTGGCGACATCGGGATGCCGAACCAGCGCGTCACCGGTCCGGCGATCACCGTGAACGACGTTGAATACACCGGCCGGCACCCCCGCCTCGGTGTAGATCTCGGCGAGCTTCATCGCCGTCAGCGGCGTGAGCTCCGACGGCTTGAACACCATCGCGTTGCCGCACGCCAAGGCGGGCGCAGACTTCCAACACGCGATCTGGATCGGGTAGTTCCAGGCGCCGATGCCGACACACACGCCGAGTGGCTCACGGCGGGTGTAGGCGAACGGCCCACCGAGGTCGAAGTACTCACCGTGGATCGTGGCGGCGGCGCCGGCGAAGTACTCGATGCATTCCGCGCCGGAGAGGACGTCGACCGTGGACGCCTCCGCGATGGGCTTGCCGGTGTCGAGCACTTCCAGGTGGGCGAGCTCGTCGTTGCGTTCGCGCAGGATCGCGGCGGCGCGCATCAGGATGCGGCCGCGCGCGGCACCCGTCATCGCGGACCACCCCGCGAATCCGGCCCGTGCGCTCACCACCGCGCGGTCGACGTCGGCTGGGTCGGCGTGGGCAACGGTGGCCAACGTCGCTTGGGTCACCGGGTTGACCGTGGTGAACGTCTCGCCGGATCCGGCGGCAACTTCGACTCCCCCGATGAACAGACCGACGGTGCTCACTGTTCGTCTCCTCGATCGTGGCGGAAGAACGGGACGGTCTCCGGGGCGAGCATCTCGTTGCCGAGGATCGCGTCGGCCGCCTTTTCGGCCAGCATCATCACCGGCGCGTAGATGTTGGCGTTGGTGACGTAGCGCATCGAGCTCGCGTCCACCACCCGCAAGCCATCGACACCGTGGACCCGGAACGTGTCGGGATGGATGACCGAGGTGTCGTCCGTGCCAAGCCGTGCCGTGCACGACGGGTGGAGCGCGGTCTCGCCGTCCTTGGCTACCCAGTCCAGGATCTGTTCGTCGGTCTCCACTTCGGTACCGGGCGACAGCTCACCACCGTCAAACGGACCGAACGCGGGTTGGGCCAAGATCGAGCGTGCGGCACGGATCGTCTCGACCCACTCGGTGCGGTCGGTTTCGGTGGAGAGATAGTTGAAGCGCAGCGCGGGCTTCACGCGCGGGTCACGCGTGGTGACCTTCACCGAACCTCGCGCGTCGGAGTACATCGGACCGACGTGCACCTGGTACCCGTGTCCGCTCCCACCTTCGGGCACCGAGCCGTCGTAACGAATCGCAATCGGCAGGAAGTGGAACATCACGTTCGGATACGCAACCGCTTCATTGCTGCGCACGAATCCGCCGGCCTCGAAGTGGTTGGTGGCGCCCGGGCCGCGGCGGGCGAGCCACTCCATGCCGATGATCGGGCGCCGCCACCACTTCAGCATCGGCACCATCGACACCGGCTGCGCACACGCGTGTTGTATGTACACCTCGAGATGGTCCTGGAGGTTCTCGCCGACGGCAGGAAGGTCGTGGACGACGTCGACGCCGAGTGCGCGCAGCTCGTCGGCGTTCCCCACCCCCGAGAGCTGCAGGAGCTGCGGCGAGTTCAACGAGCCTCCGCAGAGGATCACCTCGCCGCCCCGGATGCGTTCGGTACCGCCGCCACGCTTCGCCACCTCCACGCCGACCGCGCGCGTTCCCTCGAACACGATGGCCGTGGTGAGGGCGCGCGTCCGGACATCGAGGTTGGGTCGATTCGTCACCG
>JANPMG010000050.1:0-24814 GCA_031422675.1 Acidimicrobiia bacterium
GCCGCGGTCTCGCTCCGGCGCGGATCGAGCACCCAGATCTTCCCTCCGAGTTGCTGGTAGTGGCGCAGGCGGCGGATGGGATCGGCGAACGCGGTCCCGTATCCGTGGGACACCACCGGGTTCGTACCGATCAGGACGAGCAGGCCGGGGTGATCGGGGTCCCAGACCGGGTTGAGCATCGGGTGACCGGTCACCAGTTCCGCAGCCACCAGCACCGGCGCGTTGTCGACGGTGACCGCGGTGAAGAACGATCGGCTGCCGATCGCCGGGAGCCACTGCGCGGCGGCCACCTGTCCGGCGGCGTCGTACGCAAGTCCGGTCGCGAGGTAGAGGCCGATCGCGTCGGGGCCGTGACTCGCCGAGATCCCGCCGAGCGCAGCCGACAGATCGCCGAGAACGGGACCCCAGGTGGTGTCCGAGCCGCGCAGTCGTGGTCGATCGAGACGGGTGTCCGAGTGGTGCCACTCCGGGAGCGCGCGGCCCTTCGAACAGGTGTAGCCCCGGGACGCCGGATGCTCGGGGTTGCCGCGCACTCGGATCACCCGTTGGTCGTCGACGGTGACCACGATTCCGCACGCCGCCGCGCAGATGCGACAGAACGACTCGTGCTCCTGTTCCACGCCGAAACCCTACGGTGCGGTGCGCCGCGGCAATGATTCCCGGCGTGCTCATTCACGGTGTGGATCGAGGTTCGGAATCCGAATGGCGAGCGTTCCTCGCGGCTCATCCGTTCGGGCAGCTCATCGCTGCGGGTCGCAGTCGCGACGTTCCGATCGTGGTGCCCACGCAGTACCTGCTTCGGGGCGACGAGATCGTCCTGCACTTGGCCCGTCCCAATCCCGTTTGGGAAGCCGTGGCCGAGAACCCGACCGTGATGGTGAGCGTCGCCGGTGACTGGTCCTACATCCCGTCGAACTGGAAGACCATCGGGAGCGAAGACCCGCGCGCCGGCATTCCCACCACGTATTACGCCGGAGTACAACTCATCGGTGAAGCGCACGTGCTCGACGGCGCGGAGGACGTGAGCAAGGTCTTGCGAGAACAACTGGCGGCGGTGCAGCCGACCGTGGAAGCCGTCGACCCGGCCGAGCACGGAGCGAAGCTGCGCGCGATTCGGGCCTTGCGGATCGCGGTCCGCGAGGTGCGGGCCAAGTTCAAGTACGGCGGGAACGTCGATCGGGCCCATCGGTTGGCGGTGGCGGAACGGCTCGAAGCCCGCGACGGGCCGGGCGACCGTGCGGCCCGGCGGCATCTGCTCCGCCGCCTCGATCCACCCTCCTGATCCGGGGGTTTTGAGCGGCGGGTTCGATCCGGGGGTCTTGACCCGACGGTGGAGCGCCCGGCGAGAATGACGCGATGACGTACGAGCTGCTCGATGACCTCGCCGCCCAACACGCACAACTCTGGAGTCTGATCCAACCGCTCGACGAGATGGCGTGGACGCGGCCGTCACCCTGTGCCGGTTGGAACGTCGCCGACGTCGTCTTGCATCTCCGCCAGACCGATGAGCTCGCGACGGCGAGCCTGCGAGGCGAACTCGAGGCCGACATCGAGGAGTTCATGCGGGCCGGTGGCGACTCATCGGTGGACGACGCGGCGGCGGCGAGCGTGGCGGGCGGTCGGGGCCGGTCCGGGATCGAGACGGGCGAAGACTGGCGGGTGTCCGCCGAGCAGTTGCGAGCCGCCTTCACGACGCTCGACCCGAGCACGCGAGTGCAGTGGGTCGTCGGGCGGTTGAGCGCGCGCACCCTCGCAGCCACCCGGTTGTCCGAATGTTGGATTCACACCGGCGATGTCACCGCGGCCCTCGGAGTGGTGGTGGCACCAACCGACCGGCTCCGCCACGTCGCGCGGCTCGCGTGGCGCACGCTGCCCTACGCCTTCGCCCGCGCGGGCCGGGATCTCACCGGTCCGGTCGGGCTCGATCTGGTCGGGCCCACCGGCTCCCGGTGGGAGTTCGGGCTCGACGACGATCCGGTCACCGTGATCCGAGGCAGTGGGGTCGAGTTGTGCGAGGTGGCCGGACGCCGCCGATCCCCGGAGGACACCGCACTCGTCGGGTCCGGGCCCGACGCCGATGCCGTGCTCCACCTCGTTCGCACCTACGCCTGAACCAGCGCCTGACCGGCGCCGGTACTGATCGTCCGTACTGAACACCGCAAATCCAAGGGTTTCTCGTTAGAATCCGGGTGTGGCCAGGTTTCGAATGAGCAAAGCTGCGGATCTGCTGGGTATGAGCGTGGACACGGTACGGCGCTGGGCGGACGACGGACGCCTGGCCACATCCCGCACTGCGGGCGGTCATCGCGAGATCGAGGGGCGAGAACTCGCCCGATTCCTGGCCGAGCAGCCGGTCGCAGTTTCCGACGGCATCGTGCGGTCGGCGCGGAATCGTTTCACCGGGTTGGTCGTGCGGGTCGAGCGGGATGGACTCACCGCCATCGTCGAGATCCAAGCGGGTTCACACCGGATCGTGTCGTTGATGACGCGCGACGCGGCCGACGAGCTCGCCCTCCAGGTCGGCGATCTGGCGACCGCCTCGGTGAAGGCCACCAACATCGCCGTCGAGATTCCGCCGGAGGGGTGAGGATGCGAACCGGCGCCTTGGGTACCGGCGCGTTCCGAGGCGGGGCGGTACTCGTCGCGCTGGTCACGACGACCGCGCTGGCCGCGTGTGGGAGCGGCGCCGGCGGGACCCGGCCGGGCGCGTCAGCCGGCTCACTGCGAGGGACGATCACGGTGTCCGCCGCATCGTCACTCGGTGGGGCCTTCGAGGAACTCAGCCGCGAGTTCGCGCGCCGTCATCCCGGGACCGCCGTCGAGGTCAACCCCGGTTCGTCGACCGCGTTGGTGGCCCAGATCGAACTGGGCGCGCCCGCCGACGTGTTCGCGCCCGCCGACTCGGAGACCATGCGGACGCTGGTTCGCGCGCGGCGCACCGTGGGCCCGCCGGTCGAGATCGCGCGCAACCGGTTGACGATCGTGACGAAGCCCGGGAATCCGGCGCGCATCAAAACGCTTGCTGATCTGGTCAACGGCTCCGTGGTGGCGTTGTGCGCGGCGACCGTGCCGTGTGGCGGCTACGCGGCGCGTGCCCTCGATCGCGCTGGCATCACCATTCCCGAGTCGTCGATCACTCGCGAACCGGATGCGCGGGCGACGCTCGGCGCCGTGGCGAACGGGGACGCCGACGCGGCGATCGTGTACGTCACCGACGCGCGCGCGGCCGGAGACTCGGTTGCCACCGTGGCCATTCCGCCCGCGCAGAACGTGATCGCCATCTATCCCGCGATCGCGCTGAAGTCCAGCGCCGCGCCGCGGGTCGCCCGTGCCTTCGTGCGCTTCTTGACCTCGAGTTCCGCCCGGACGCAGTTGGCGCGTTTCGGGTTCCTCCCGCCGCAATGATGCGGCCCGTGGCGCGGCCCCTGGAGCCGAAGGTGATGCGGCCAGTGATGCGGATGCGGCGGGGCCGGCGGAGCTCCCGAACCGCGAGCGTGATGGCGGTGATCGCGTTCACGTTCATCGTGCTGCCGCTCGTCGGCCTGGTCAGTCAAGTGGCGTGGGGTCGACTGTGGGAGGACCTCACCACCACCGAAGCCGTCGACGCGCTGCGGCTCTCGTTCCAGAGTTCGATCGCAGCCGCCGCGCTCGGGTGCGTGCTCGGCCTGCCGTTGGCGTGGGTTCTCGCGCGCGTCGACTTCCCGGGCCGGAGCGCGGTGCGGGCCTTCACGCTGCTCCCGATGGTGTTGCCGCCGGTGGTGGGAGGCGTGGGACTCCTGTACGTGTTCGGCCGCACCGGGTTCGTCGGCGAATGGCTCGACCAGTGGTTCGGCCTGCAACTCACGTTCTCCACGCCCGGAGTGATTCTCGCGGAGACGTTCGTCGCGCTGCCGTTTCTCGTGATCACGGTAGAGGCGGCGATCCGGGGTCTCGACCGTGAACTCGAGGAGGCGGCCGCCACGCTCGGCGCGCGCCGCGCCACCGTGTTGCGACGGGTGACCCTCCCGGCGGTGGCACCGGCGATCGCGGCGGGAATCGCGCTCGCGTGGGCGCGTGCCCTGGGTGAGTTCGGCGCCACCATCACCTTTGCCGGCAACGTCCGCGGCCGGACGCGCACGATCCCGCTGGCGGTGTACCTGCTCTTGGAATCGGATCCTGAGGTCGCGATCGCGTTGAGCCTGGTGCTCGTTGCGATCTCGGTGGCGATCCTGACCGCGCTGCGCGGCCGCTGGTTGATCCGGTGAGCGCGGCGCGTGCCGACCGGTCGGGGTTGGTGGCCGACGTCGTGGTGCGGCGCGGTTCGTTCGAACTGGCGGCGACCCTCGCGGTGGCGCCCGGGGAAGTCCTCGCGGTGCTCGGCGCGAACGGCGCGGGCAAGTCCACGCTGCTGCACGCGATCGCCGGGCTCGTGCCGATCGATCGTGGCTGCATCGAGTGTGACGGCGTGCCGTGGGACGACGCCGCGGGCGTCTACCGACTGCCCGAGACCCGGTCCGTCGGCTACGTGTTCCAATCCACGCGATTGTTTCCTCACCTCAGCGCGCTTGACAACGTCGCCTTCGGTTTGCGCGCACGCGGTGTCCGCACCGCTGCGGCGCGCGAGCGCGCCCACGCGGAACTCGAAGTGCTGGACGCCGGCGGATTCGCGCACCTTCGGCCGCGAGATCTCTCCGGGGGTCAGGCGCAACGCGTCGCGTTGGTGCGCACACTGGTGACCGAGCCGGCGGTGGCACTCCTCGACGAACCGTTCACCGCGATCGACGCCGCCGCACGGCCCGAGGTACGGGGCCGGATCCTGGCCCGGCTCGCCGAGCTCGGCGCCATGACGTTGCTCGTCACCCACGATGTCGGTGAAGCCGAGTCCGTCACCGGCCGGGCGATCGAGTTGGCCGCGGGTCAGATGGTGCGCGGAGGTGTTCCACTCCCACCACGATGAGCCACGCCAACCCGAGCGCCGCCCAGCCGGCCACGGCGTCCAGGATCCAGTGGTTGGCGGTCACGACGACCGCGAACGCGGTGGCCAGCGGAGAGAGCAGCACCAGCGCTCGGACCCATCGCCGACGCAGCACCGGCGCCAGCGCCAGCGCAGACCACGCCGACCAGCCGGCGTGCAAGGACGGCATGGCGGCAAACAGATTCCCGAACGCCGCCCGAGACGCGGCGGCGGGGATGCCGTCGCGCATGGTCACGCCTTGTTGGGGCCCGAAGTTGAAGAACTCGGCGGCGGTGTCGACGAATCCGAACCGGGGCGGCATGAGCCGCGGTGGCGTCAGCGGGTACAGCCAAAAGCCCGCGAGACCGAACGCGAGCATGAGGAGCAAGACGTTGCGCCATCGGCGGTAGCGCGCCGGGGCGCGGCGCCAAAGTGTCACCAGCGCCACCACCGGCAGCACGAAGTGGATGGTGCCGTAGTAGATGTTCCAGAACGACACGAACGCGGGCCAGCCGATGAACGCCTGTTGGATGCGGTGTTCTTGGAAGAGGCCAGCGGCGCGCTCGATGCGCACGATGTCATGTGCGTGCGCCAGGGCGACGGTCGCGGACCCTGCGGCGCGCGATCGCAGCTCGTCGTATCCGAGGTAGAGGACGATCCCGAGCGCGACTTCGATCAGCCCGCCGTGGCGGACGCGCCGGCTCACGGGGCGGGGGTTTTGGACCCGCGTTCGTTCGGACCGGCGTTCGACGTGGAGCCGCTCGGTGAGGTGCCATCGCGTCGGCGGAGGATGAAGGTCCCCGACGCCTTCGACACGACGTGGCCGTCGGCGTTGGCGATGGTGGTCTCGAGGTACGCGATCTGGCGGGCGAGGCGCACGACCTCGCCGCGCACGGTGAGTTCGTCGCCGGCCTTCGCGCCGCGCATCGCGGAGTACGTGATCGAGATCGTCGCGCCGCTCTCACCGCGTTCGAGCGCACTGTTCGTGGCGAAGTTCATCGCGGCGTCGTGCACCACGGCGTACACGCCACCGTGGACACCGCCGACCGGATTGCAGGCGGACTCGGTGGGTGTCCACCCGGCCTCGACCCAGCCCTCGCCATAACTGCGGAAGTCCACGCCGAGCTGGCCGAGCAGCGCCATCCCGCCGTCGCCGAGGGCCTTGTCCATGTTCCGCACGGCGGCTGACGATAGTCAGGGGTCGCTGCGTACACTGGAACGTCCTCTCCCTCTTGCTGCTGGAGCCACCGATGCCCACTGCCGTCGTCGTCGATGCCGTGCGCACCCCCTTGGGCCGGCGGGATGGCGAACGCCATGATCATCGAACGGCTCGGCTGACGTAATGGACTTCGCCGTTCGCCTCTTCATCGCGCTGGCCGTTGCGCTGATCCTCTATCTGATCGCGGTGAGAATCGTGCGGGTCATGATGGTCCCGCCACCACCCGACGAGCCCGACCTCAGCCTCCTCGAGCCGGTGGATTACCGCTACCGCTGCATGGTGTGCGGTACCGAGGTCACGATGACCGCCTCCCCCGAGGCCGACGCGCCCGACGCGCCCCGCCACTGCCGGGAAGACATGGCGCTGCTCGGGACCTCGTCCCACCCCTGATCCCGCACGACCCCGTGCTTGCCCGCTCGTGGACAGGCCGCTCGTGGATAGGGCCGCTCGTGAACATGCCGGCCGAGTTATCCCCAGGTTTGTCCCCACTCTGTGGGGAACGACATGGATGTAACTACCGGGACCTGCCGCTCACCGGGTTCACTGGCCCCGGAGCCACCGATACGGTGGCGGGCGGGCCAGCGAACGGCTACCGGAGCATGGTGGCGACGATGAAGCCGCCGGTGACCTCGATGATGCCGATCAGGAGGAACTTGTTGTTGGCGCCGCCGGGAAGCATCCCGAAGTAGTTCGAGACGATGAGCACAATGCCGATCCCGAGCAACGCGAACATCAGCGCCGGTATCCAGAGCTTGCTCGGTGGCGCGGTCTTCGGTTTCGGCGGCGTGACCCGGCGGCGGGTCGTCTTGGATTGCGGCACGGCCAGAGGATAGAGGGTGCGCCGATCGGCCCGCGCCCCGAGATCCCGCGCCCCGAGATCCTGCGCCCCGGGCCGGCGGGTGGGAAATCGACCGGGGCCACGCGGCGGCGGTCCAGTACGGTCCGAGCAATGGGTGCCCGGGTGCTGGTGATCGACAACTACGACTCGTTCGTCTACAACCTCGTGCAATACCTCGGCGAGCTCGGAGCGGAGCCGATCGTCCATCGCCACGACGCGCTGAGCGTCGACGAGCTCCGGGCGTTGGAACCCAACGCAGTACTCATCTCTCCGGGCCCGGGTCGGCCCGAAGACGCGGGGGTGTCCATTGCCGCGATCGCCGCATTCGGCGGCGCCGGAGTTCCCGTCCTCGGCGTGTGTCTCGGCCACCAGTGCATCGGCGACCATTTCGGCGGCGACGTCGTGCGGGCCGAGCGGGTCATGCACGGCAAGACCTCCGAAGTCAGCCACGACGGCCGGGGCGTCTTCGCCGGTCTGCCCGATCCGTTCACCGCGACCCGGTATCACTCGTTGGTTGTCGACGCGGCTTCGATTCCGGATTGCCTCGAGGTCAGCGCCACGACAATGGACGGCATTGTCATGGGGCTGCGCCATCGGGAGCTTCCGATCCACGGTGTGCAGTTCCACCCCGAAGCCGTGCTGACCGTCGGCGGCCACGCGATCATGCGCAACTTCTTGGAGCTCGTGCCGTCGGAGAGCCGCCGCTGAGTTCAACCTCGCCCCGAGTGGGGCTCAGGGCAGGCACGCCCGAGTGCCGTTTCTGGCGGCGAGCCCGTCGAGGACCAGAGACGCGAGGGCGTCAACGTCCAACTCGTCGATCGGCACGCCGGGCTCGGTGCGCAGACGCGCCATCACGACACCCCGGCGTTGCCGGAACGAGCCTTCGAACTTCGGCTGCCGGGTGCGGACCTCGTGGGGGAGCGGCCCGCGAGTCGCGCAGCGGCGTCGGAGCGGGCAACGCGGACAGGCCGGATCACGGGAAGTGCACACCGTTGCGCCCAGGTCCATCAGCGCGAGGAGCCGATCTCGGTCGGCCAAGCCGCCGCCAACGCGCACACTCGCACCTTCGGCGCCGCGATCGGTGAGCAGTGCGCCCTCCACGCGCTGCACGACCCGGCGGATGTTCACTTCGACGGCAGGAACGTCGAGGCCGTCGGCCTGGGCTCGGACGGCTGAGGCGGTGTAGCGACCGACACCGGGGAGTTCGGTGAGTTCGGTCGGCCAGCCGTGGCCCGAGATCTGCACGGCCGCTTCCCAGAGACGGAGCGCGCGGCGCGGGTACCCGAGCCGACCCCACGCGGTGATCACGGCGCCCACCCCCGCGTCGGCCATCGCCGTCGGGGTGGGGAATCGGCCGATGAACTCGGGCCAGACCGCGAGCACGCGTCCGACCTGGGTCTGTTGCAGCATGACCTCGCTGACGAGCACGGTCCAGCGGTCGCGCGTCGCGCGCCACGGGAGGTCGTGGCGTCCGGACTCCTCGTACCAACCGGCGAGCGCGCGCGTCACCCCGGCGCGCTCGTCACGGTCATCGTCAAGTGGTCGTCGTCGTCGAGGACGATGACGAAGTGGTCGTCGGTGGTGCAATACCCACCGTGATTGTGACCGCCGAGCCGTCATTGGCGGTGGTGCCGGCGGACGGACTCTGGCTGATGACTTTCCCGATGTTGGCGCCGGTGGCGGTGGCCTCGCTCACATTGGCGGTGAACCCCGCGGCGTCCAGGGCTGCGATTGCGGCGGCCTGGGACATGCCGACGACATCGGGGACCGGCGTCTGCTTCGGGCCGGAGGACACCACGATCGTGACCGCACTGTCCTTCGCGGCGAGGAAGCCGCTCGGCGGGTCGGTGCGGATGACCCGGTTGATCGGCACCGTTCGGTTCGCCTCGATGGTCTTCGAGACGCGGAAACCGGCGGCGATGAGCCGCTGGGTGGCGTCGACCTGATCGAGTCCGGTCACATCGGGCACCGGCGTCGGCGCGGGACCGGCCGAGACGACGAGGTTGACGTTGCTCCCCGGGTCCTGCTTCGTTCCGGCCTCGGGTGCGGTGCGGATCACGATCCCGGCCTTCACCGTTTCGCTCGGCTCGGGTACCGGCGTCACGATGAAGTCGCGGCTCAGCAGGCGCGCGGTGGCCGTCATCTGGTCGAGCCCCTCGACCTTCGGAACCCTGACCTTTCGGGCACCGTCGGACACGAAGATCCGGACCGACGTCCCGGTCTTGCGGAGTTCGCCTTCATCAGGCACCTGGTCGAAGACCGTGCCGGGCTCTCGCTGATTCGCCTCCCGATTGACCTTCACGGTGAACCCTTGATCCTCGAGGGTCTGGCGGGCCTGCGCCTCGGTGAGGCCCTCGACGCCCTGGACGGTCACGGTTTTCACCGCGGGTCCGTCATCGGCGAAGACCTGGAACAGCAAGAACGCAACGACTCCGATCAGCGCAATCAGGAACGCCACGACGAGCGCCACCGGGCCGCGTGATGAGCCGCGCGGCGGGCCCGACGTCGTCACTGCGACCGGCGCCACCGAGGTGCGCGCCATGGCGACGGTGGAATCGCTCACGGTGGCGATCGCGGCGGTGGTGGGTCCGCCGATCAACGCCTGCCCGCGGCGGAACCGCAGGAGATCGGCGCGCAGCTCGTCGGCGGATTGGTACCGGCCCGCGGGATCCTTGGCCAGACAGGTGAGAATGATCGACTCGAACTCGGGCGGCAGATCGCGCCGGCGTTGCGAGGGAGCCTTCACCGGCTCGCGGACGTGGAGGTAGGCCACCGAGACCGCGCTGTCGCCGACGAACGGCACGACGCCGGTGACCATCTCGTAGAGCACGATGCCGAGTGAGTACACGTCCGAGCGCGCGTCGACCGCGAGTCCTTGTGCCTGTTCGGGCGAGAAGTAGGTGGCGGTGCCCATCACCGCGCCGGTCTTGGTGAGTCCGTCGCCCACCCCGTTGGCGCGCGCGATGCCGAAGTCGGTGACCTTCACCTGGCCGGACGGGGTGATCAAGACGTTGCCGGGCTTGATATCGCGATGCACGACCCCGGCCCGATGCGCGGCCGCCAGTGCCTTGGCGATGTCGGTGGCGATCTGAGCCGCCTGGTCGGGCGCGACCGGTCCCTCGTTGATCACATCCCGGAGCGTGCGTCCCTCCACGTACTCCATGACGATGAAGCTGGTGGACTCTTCCTGGCCCCAGTCGTACACGGTGACGATGTTCGGGTCGTTCAGGCCGGCGGCGGACTGAGCTTCGAGGCGGAAGCGCTCAACGAACGAGGGATCGCGCGACAGTTCGGCCGGCAGCACTTTCAACGCCACCGCGCGGTCCAGCTTCTTGTCGCGCGCGAGGTACACGTTGGCCATGCCGCCGCGTGCGATCTCGCGGACGATTTCGTAACGGTCGGCGTACTCGGTGGGATCAGCCATGAGGTCTCATCACGGTAGTTGGGGGCTCGATTCGGATCGCTGCACCGTCCCCGGCCGGGCCGGATCTCACCGGCCGAAAATCACAGGCCGAAAAATCACGGTGGAGTCCCCGGGACCAGGAGGTACTTCAGGATCCGTTGCGCGATCGGTGCGGCGAGTTGGCCGCCGGTGGCGTCGCCACCCTGGCTGCCGCCGTTCTCCACGATCACCGCGATCGCGTAGCGAGGGGCGTCGGCCGGAGCGAACGCCACGAACCACGCATGCGGATTCTGATCGGTCGTGGTCTGCGCGGTCCCGGTCTTGCCGGCGACGGTGATGCCCGGGATCCGCGCCGCAGTACCCGTTCCTCGCTCCACCACGTTGACCATGAGGTCGCGCACGGTGGCGGCCGTCGTCTCCGATGTCGCCTGGCGCCACACTTCGTCCTTGATGGGTGAGCTGAGCCGGCCCTGGTCGTCGGTGACTGCCACCCCCACGTGCGGCTTCATGATCACGCCGCGATTCGCGATCCCGGCCGCGGCGAGCGCCATCTGCAGTGGCGTCGTGAACAGGTCACCCTGGCCGATCGCGGCGAGCGCGTAGCGGGGCTTGTTCCGGTCGAAGCCGCCGAACTCGGGCCCGGTGCTCGCCACCGAGCCGGGCGCGATGTCGAGTGGAGGGCTCTGGTAGATGCCGAACTTCTCGACCGCCGTCGGGAACTGGTTGCCGAGATCCAGGCCGAGTTGCGCGAACGCGGTGTTGCACGACCGAGTGAAGACGGCGGTGAAGTCACCGCCGCACGAACTGCCACCGAAGTTGGCGATCGGCCGGTCCGATTGCGGTATCGGCAGCGACCGATTCGTCGGGAACCGCCGCTCGGCCGTGCCCGGCAACGTGTCGAGTGCCGCGGCTGCGGTGACCACCTTGAACGTGGAGCCGGGCGGGTAGATCTCGCGGTATGCGCGCGGCAGCGCCGGGTTGCCCTCGGTGGTGGTCAGGAGGTCGAAGTACTTCTGGACCGAGTCGGTGGAATGGCCGGCCAGTGGCTGAGGGTCGAACGTGGGGTTCGAATACATCGCCACGATCTGGCCCGTGGACGGTTCGAGCACGACGACCGAACCCTTCTGTTCCGCGAGCGCCTGCTTGGCGACGAGTTGCGCGTCGGCCCGCAGACTCGTGCGTAGGTTGCCGACCCGCTTGGTACCGCGCAGGAAGTCGACGACGTCCCGGAGTCCGAGCTTCGATCGGCTGCCGCCGGTCAGCACGTCGTTGTACGTTCGTTCGAGCCCGGTAGAGCCGACCACGATCGACTGGTAACCGACGATCTGGGCGGTCAACGCCCCGAGCGGGTACTCCCGTTGGAGGCCGTATTCGTCGTTACTCGGCTTCGAGACCGCGAGGATCTGATCGTCCGCACTGATGATCGTGCCGCGCGGTGACCGGAAATCCTTTAGCCGGTCCCGACCGTTGCGCGGGTCGTGGGCCAACTGATTCGCGTCGACCACCTGGAGGTAGGTGAGCTGGCCCACGAGGAGCAACATCAAGGCGATGACCGCGATCCCGACGCGGCGGATACCCACGCTCACGAGTGTGCCGATTCGATCGCGCGCAGGCGGGCGGCCCCGGCCGCGGTGGCTTCCGCCTCGGCCGCGCTCTCATCCGAGATGCGCAGCAGCAACGCCAAGATGATGAAGTTCGCGACGAGGGACGACCCGCCGTAGGACACGAACGGGAGAGTGACGCCGGTGAGCGGGATGACCCGGGTGACACCGCCGACGATGACGAAGGTCTGGACGCCGAGGATGACGGCAAGACCGGCCGCGAACAGTTGCGAGAACGGGCGCGCCGATTGGAGGGCGATCCGAAACGCGCTGCCGACGAGGAGGAGGAAGGCGCCGATGACCGCAACGGTGCCGATCAGACCGAGTTCCTCGCCGATGGCGGCGAAGATGAAGTCCGATCGGTTGACCGGGATGATGTTCGGGTTTCCGAGCCCGATCCCGCGCCCGTCGAATCCGCCGCTCCCGAACGCGAACAAGCTCTGGGTGAGTTGGAAGCCGGCGCCCTGCGCATCCCCCCACGGATTGATCCAGGTGCTCACGCGTTCCTGCACGTGGGAAAACGCCTGGTAGGCGATGGCCACCGCGCCGCCGAACAACCCCACGCCCGCGAGCAGATACGCACTGCGCAACGTCGCGATGTAGAGCATCGCCACGAACACTGCGAAGAACAGCAACGAGGAACCGAGGTCCTTCTGCTGCACCATGATCAGAATCGCCACTCCCCACGGCACGAGGAGCGGCCCCAGGTGCTTCGGGTCCGGGAGGTAGAGCCGCCCGAGCCGGCGACTGCCGGAGCTCAACAGCTCCCGTTTCTCGACGAGGTACGCAGCAAAGAAGATGACGAGCAACACCTTCGCGAGTTCGCCCGGCTGGAACGTCAAGCCACCGAGACGGACCCACAGGCGGGCACCGTTGATCTGGGTGCCGAGACCGGGGATGAGCGGAACGAGCAGCGCGCCGACGCCGAGCATCAAGAACGTGTACCGGTAGCGAGCAAGTGAGCGGGCCTGACGGACGACCGCGAGCGTCAGGACGAACGCGATGATTCCCACCGCGATCCAGACCGCTTGGGCGGGACCCACCGCAGGGTCATCCGGCGTGGCGTTCAGGTCGAGCCGCGAAATGGTGACGAAGCCCACGCCGAGGAGGAACGCGGCGATCGGGAGCAGGGTGGCGTCGGCCCTCGGCGCGAACCGGCGGACGGCGAGGTGCGCGCAACCGAAGAGTCCGACGAGTGTTCCGAGGAATCCCCAGACGTGCGCGGGAAGCGCGGGCGCTTCCGAGAGCGACAGCAGGACGTAGCCGGCGGCGGTGATGAGCAGCGCGAGCACGCCGAGACTGAGCTCGCGCGTGCGCCGAAACCGCGCGAGGGCAGACCGGTTGCGGCTCACGGTCTCGAGACGCCGGTCCGGCTGGGGGACGGAACCGCGGTCGCGCCCACGGCCAGTGGTGCCGTCGTGGTGGTGGTGGTACTGCTGCTCGAAGGGGTGGGCCGGGACTCACGCTTGATGAAACCGACCGCGTCGGCCAGCTCGTTGAAATCATCTCGTTTCGCCTTCACGGCCCGGCGGCCTACCGGGGTGAGGTCGCTCGCTCGGAAGAGGGTGGTCCGTACGAGTTCGGGATCCCAGAACAACATCCCGCCCGGGCGGCCCTGGAACACGACGACGCGTCCCTTGGCGTTGATGTCGACGAAGTAGGAGTTCCGCGCGTACCAACCGATCGCGCCGATCGCGACGGCAAAGATCACGAGGATCGGTATCGCGAACAAGAGGAGTCGGCCGATGCTGCGTCCGGCGCGCCGTCCCGTTCGCCGCGACCGGCGGGTCGCACGGAAGCGGGCCGTGTCGCGCGGGAGCGCGTCCGGTTCGGACGGCGCGCCGGACCGCGCGTCGGCTGCGTCGAGGCTGGTGCTCTGGGTAACCACGGTGATCGGCGCGGTGGGCACCACATCACCCGATCCGGCTGCGGCTTCGTCGGCGTGACCGGGGCCGCCGGACCCGGTGGCGGCACCGATGGCTGCGGCCACCGAACGCGGGAGCGGGTCCACCCCGTCGGCGTGCGCGTCGAGCACGACCACGGTGATGTTGTCGTCGCCCCCGGCTTCGTTCGCCGCGTCGACGAGGGCGTTGGCGGCGGCGGTCGGGTCCGGTTCGTTGCGCAGGATCTCGGCGATACCGCCGCCGCGCACCATCGACGTGAGCCCGTCCGAGCAGAGCATCACGCGGTCGTTGGGTTGCAGCACCAGCGAGTACACGTCGACGTCGACGGTCGAGTCGACGCCGAGCGCGCGCGTGATGATCGACCGTTGCGGATGCACCGACGCCTGTTCCTCGGTGAGCTTGCCGTCGCGGATCAGTTCCTCGACCAGGCTGTGATCGACGGTGACGCGTTGCAGGGTGTCGTCGCGCAGCAGGTACGCACGCGAGTCACCGACGTGCGCGACGGTCAAGGTGTTGCCGTCGGACCAGGCGGCGGTCAACGTGGTGCCCATGCCGGCCAACGACGTGTCCGCCGAGGCCTTGTCCCACACCGCAGTGTTGGCCCGCCCCACCGCGTCGGCCACCGAGACGCCCGAATCGACTGCGGCTTGGAGCCCGTCGAGCGCGGTCGCGCTCGCCACCTCGCCGGCGCGGTGGCCGCCCATGCCGTCGGCGATAGCGAACAGGTGGAGGCGGCGATCCACGAGGTAGGAATCCTCGTTGCCGTCGCGTACCTGGCCGGTGTCGGTGGCCGCGCCGCTGACGATCTTCATCGGACGAGTTCCATCACCGTCTCGCCGAACTGCACCCGGTCACCGCGGCGGAGCCGCGTCGGTTCCGTGACGGCCTCGCCGTTCAACGTGGTGCCGTTGGTGGAACCGAGATCCTCGAGGTACGGGTCGCTTCCGCGCGTGAAGACCCGAGCGTGCACCTGGGAGACGAACGTGTCGTCCGGGAGAACGACCGCGCATCCCGCGCCCCGGCCGACGGTGAGTTCCTCGTCGATGGTGTAGGTCTCGCCCACCCGATTCGGCGGTGCGATGATCACGAGATCCCACTGCCGTCCCGGCCGTTCCCGGCGGCCTGCTGTTGCCGCCGCCGGCGCCACCATGTCGCCCATCAGCGCTTCGGGCACCGGGATCCGCGCCGGGCGGAGTTCGGCGAGCACCGTCCGCACGATGCGAAAGAGGAAGAGGTAGACGAGCGCGAGGAAGCAGAACTTCAGGATCGTCAGAACGCCTTCGTCCACGCGCCGACTCCGGGCTAGGACGCTTCGAAACGGATGGCGACGGCCGCGACCCCGATGAGGTCGCCGTCGGTGAGCAGCTGCTCCTTGATCTTGACGCCGTTCACGGTGGTGCCGTTCAGCGAGCCCAGATCCACAATTCGGTAGCCGTCGGGCTCCGGTCGGATCTCGCAATGGCGGCGAGACGCCAGCGCGTCGTCGATCTTCAGGTCGCATTCCGGGAGCCGACCCATCGAGAAGATGGCGTCCGTGAGCGGGATCCGCTGGCCGTCGGTGAGGACCAAGCCACCGACCCGGCCGCCCTCGCCCTCCTTCCGGAGCGCCTCGATCTCGAGATCGCCGCGCCGCAGGTTCGGATCTTCCACGAGCCGGACCTCCACCGGCCCGATGAAGTGGTAGTCCTCGGCCCGGGCGTGGTCACGCGCCTCGGTGGCCAACTCCGTCTCGAGGACGTCGGCGTAATCGTCGAAGCGCAGCGCATCCTCGGTACAGAGCACGACGGTGAAGTCGTTGGGCACCACGGTGCCCCGCACACCCAGCGTCCGGTTCGCGTCCATCTCGCGCAGCAACCGACGGGCGACCTCGACGGGCTGGAGTCCGCTGCGGAAGGCTTTCCCGAATGCGCCTTCGACGAGTCGCTCGAGCCGACGCTCGAATCCCTGCACACCCATGGCGCCGAGTGTACGGCCCACACCATGCAGATCCGCGGCGTTGGCGGGTCGGTCGGGAGTGCCCGGTGGGCAGATTGCTAACCTCGGCCGCTCTACTCGGGCGAGTGGCGGAATTGGCAGACGCGCAGGCTTCAGGTGCCTGTGTCCGAAAGGTGGTGGGGGTTCAAGTCCCCCCTCGCCCACTGAATTTCTGCGCGGCGTCCGCCGCGCGGCGAGTCTCCTGCGCCCCCGGATCGCTCCTGCGTCGCTCCCGGGCTGCTCCGGAGACCGCAGGTGCGGTAGGAACCTGGTAGTACCATTCGGATATGACCGTGAAGAAGCTGTCGATTGCGCTGGATGACGAGATTGCGACGGCGTCCGCGGCTCGCGCGCGAGCATCGGGGTTGAGCCTCTCCGCTTGGATGAACCAAGCCGCCGCAAATGCGCTGGCCATCGAAGTCGGACTCGACGGCGTGCGCCAGTGGGAGGCCGAGAACGGTGCGTTGACCGACGCGGAGTTGGCCGATGCCGACCGGGTTCTCGATGAGATCCTGGGCGCCGGCCGGCGGGCGAAACGAGCCCGTCGATGAGCGGCCTGACCTACGACACGGGCGCGCTCATTGCCGCCGAGCGCGGCGATCGAGCGCTCTGGGCGATTCACAAGCGCGCGCTCGAACACAAGCTGCGCCCGACCGTGCCCGCCGGCGTCCTGGCGCAAGCCTGGCGAGGCGGTCCCCAGGTGAATTTGGCCCGCTTGCTCAACGGATGTTCCGTCGAAGACCTGACCGACGTGCGGGCCCGGGCATCGGGAGCGGCGTGTGCTCGGGTAGGAACCAACGATCCGATCGACGCATCCGTTGTCGTCGGTGCGATCGCGCGCACTGACCTCGTGGTCACGAGTGACCCGGATGACATGCGCACGATTGCCGTCACGCTCGGAACGCGACTCCACCTTCACGTGATCTGACGATCATCACAAGTGGCATATCGCGATGGTGCTCATCCCTAGGAGAGCGCCTTCTTGATCCCGGATGGAGATGATTCACAGATGAATCGGAAATGGCGCGGACTAGCGATCCTCACCCTCGTGGCGACGGGGACGGTCGCGTGCGGCGCGAGCGCAGCTTCGAAGACTGTGGAACGCAACATTTCGACGAGCAGTTCCGGCCGAGGGGCCTCGGGCGACGCCGTCGGACTCCGACGCTTCGTCGCGCTCTACGAGCGCGCACCGATCTATGACCTCATCGACACGAACCTGCCGCGTTCGATCGAGGACATCGTTCTGACCCACCCGTGCGACGGGTACGTGAACGGAACCGTGACCGGCATCGAGCGCCTCACGCAGCGCGTGCCGCTCGGCACCGGGTCCGATGGCGAACCGCCGGACTTCTGGCTCGACGAACTTGCGGTCGGCCTGCGCGTCACCGCGGGCTCGTCGTCGCTGCGGTCGGGTCGGAGTTTCGCGCCGGGGAGCGAGGTTGTGGTGAGGCTCCCGGTCTGGCAAGGCAAGCCGTCCGCCTCGATGGACGAAGCGGAAGCCAAGGTCGTGGGTCCACTGCTGAGTTCCCCTCCGATCGGCGCGCAGGTCCAGGTGTTCGTGGGTCAGATCGACGGCGCAAACATCGTGGCGCCGTGCTGGGGTGGCGACGGAGTCGTCGGTGGCCAGCCCGACGGGACCGGCGTGACGAGCTTCGGGAGCTTTGCCGCCACCGGTTCGGTTTACGGCGCCTCGACCATGGACGAGATCGAACGGCGAACCGAGTTGGCGCTGGAGACGCCGCCGCGAGGCTCGTAGGGTTCAGCGGTGAGTTTTGACACCGCCGTGGCGCGGGTCCGGGCCGGTGAGCCGCCGATCGACGCGGCCCGGGGCCTGATCGAACAACTCAGCGACGACGAAGTGATCGACCTGCTCGACGGTGACGTGCCGTTCTGGCCGGGTATCACCGATATGACCAGCGGGGGCTACTACACCCACGCGTGGCCGGCGGCCCGGAACGAGCGGCTCGGAATCCCCGGGTTCGCCTTCACTGACGGACCGCGCGGGGTCGTGATCGGCAACGCCACCTGCTTCCCGGTGGCAATGGCGCGCGCCGCGTCCTTCGACCTCGAGCTGGAGGAGGCCGTGGGGGACGTCATCGGGTTGGAGGCGCGCGCCGCGGGCGCCACCTACTTCGCGGGCGTGTGCGTGAACCTGCTCCGCCACCCGGCGTGGGGGCGCGCTCAGGAAACCTACGGCGAGGACCCGTATCAACTCGGCGAGTTCGGCGCCGCGCTCACGCGCGGCGTCCAGCGGCACGTGCTCGCGTGCGTGAAGCACTTCGCATGCAACTCCATGGAGAACGCGCGGTTCACCGTCGACGTCACCGCCGATGATCGAGCGCTCCACGAGGTCTATCTCCCCCACTTCCGCCGGGTCGTCGAGGAGGGGGTGGCGAGCATGATGAGCGCCTACAACTCACTGAATGGCGAGTGGTGCGGCGAGTCCCCCGCGCTGCTCACCGCGGTGTTGCGAGCCGAGTGGGGTTTCGACGGGTTCGTGATCACAGATTTCATCTTCGGTCTGCGCGATCCGGTGGCGAGTGTGCGCGCCGGACTCGACGTGGAGATGCCGTTCGCGCAACAACGCGCCGGCGCACTACGCGCGGCCCTCGCCGACGGTGAACTCACTCGCGCCGAGATCGATCTCCCGGCGACGCGCGTCGTGGCGACGCTCCTGCGCCATGCGGATCTCCTCGCACTGGACCCGCCGCCGACCTCCGTGATGGCCGCGCCCACGCATCGCGCCCTCGCGCGTCGCGCCGCACAGGAGTCGATCGTGATGCTGACCAACCGTGACGAGCTGATCCCGGCGGACGCGGCCGCGTTGCGCCGGGTCGCGGTCCTCGGCCGGCTCGCCGCGGTCCCCAACCTCGGCGACGGTGGGTCCTCGGCAGTCCATCCGCCCGCAGTGGTCACGCCGCTCGACGGCCTCCGGGCGGCGCTGCCGATGAGTGACGTGGTGCACGACGACACCGACGCGTCCATTGCGGTCGGCGCCGATCTCGCGGTCGTGGTCGTCGGATACACGAAAGCCGACGAAGGCGAGTACATCGGGACCACAACCGCGGAGCTGTTCGCACTGTTCCCGTCCGTCGACGACCCCAGGGTCGGCCGCGGGGCGCCGATGCCGGCGTTGCCGCCCGCGCCTCCGGCGAGTCCCCTCCCGAGTGACGAAGCCACGATGGCGACGGGTGGCGATCGCCGCTCGCTGCGCCTCGATCCCGCCGACGAAGAACTCATCCGCGCCACCGCAACCGCCAATCCGAACACGGTGGTCGCGGTGATGAGCGGATCGGCCGTCGTGATGCCGTGGATCGACGCACCGGCGGCCACGCTGCTGCTCTGGTATCCGGGGATGGAAGGCGGTCACGCATTCGCCGATGTGCTGCTCGGTGTGGTGGCGCCGAGCGGTCGGTTGCCGTTCGCGATTCCGGCGCGTGAGGCGGATCTCGTGCACTTCGACCCGGACGCCACCCACGAGACCTACGACCTCTTCCACGGACAGTGGCACCTCGATCACCAAGGGGTGACGGCCGCGTTCCCGTTCGGGTTCGGATTGAGCACCACCGAGTTCTCGCTCGATTCGTTCACCGTTGCGGCCGACGCGCGCGGCACCGAGGTTCGCGTCACCAACTCGGGTGGACGCGCCGCCGCGGCCGTGGTGCAGATCTACGCCGGCTACGTGGAAACGGCGTACGAGCGGCCGCGGTCTCGGCTCGTCGGTTTCGCGCGGGTCGAACTCGAACCGGGCGGGACCGCAGAACGAGAGATTCCGATCGATCTCCGCATGCTCGACGTGCGAGTGGCCGGAGCGATGGTGCGTGAGCCGGGGACGATCGAGGTGCGGGCGGCGATCTCCGCGACCGAACCCGGGTTGCGCGCGGTCGTCACCGTCTGACGCGGACGAGGCCTTCTTGGGCAACGGTCGCGATGTGTTCGCCGGACTCGGTGAACACCCGCGCCACCGCCATCCCGCGGGCGTTGGCCACGCCGTGACCGGACAACGCGAACAACAACCACTCGGTGGCCGGCGCGGGCCGGTGGAACCAGATCGCGTGGTCGAGGCTCGCGCACATCAGCGTGTCCCAGTCGCCGCCGTGACTGTGCGGGAGCGCCGCCACCCCCAGCAGGTCTTCGTCGGACATGTACGCGAGCGCGCACGCATGCACCATCCGGTCGGTACCGAGGTCCTCGTCGACCCGCATCCACGTGTACTGCTCGGGCATCGGGTTCTTCTGCGTGCGCACGATCCGATGGTCGAAGAACAGGTCGGTCGGTGCTTCGGGATAATCATCCGGTGGACCGATGTTCACGGGCGGGCGGATGGCCTGCGCGTCCTCGCCGGCTTCGTCGGCCTGGAAGCTCGCGATGAGGTTCAGGATCGCGCCGCCCGCCTGGTAAGCGACCACCTGGCGCGTGGTGAACGACCGGCCGTCGCGTACCCGTTCCACCTCGTAGAGCACCGGCTCGCGTTCGTCACCGGCGCGCACGAAGTACGCGTGCAACGAGTGCACGTTGTGGGGTGCGTCCACAGTCAGCCCCGCGGCGCGCAGCGCCTGGGCCACCACCTGACCCCCGTAGATACGGCCCCAGCCGAGGTTCGGTCCCGCGGCGAGGAACGCATCGGGCTTCACCCGCTCGAGATCGAGCAGCGACGCGACGTCGTTCACGGGATGGATCAGCACACTCACGCAGGTTCGCTTTCGTCAGGTTCGGGTACGGAGGTTCGATCAACCGCCCGTCCGCTCAAGGGTTGATCTGCGCGGCGACGAGATTCGCGTAGTGGATCGTGCCGGTGCCGTTGACGTGGATGCGGTCGCCGTAGAAGAGGTCGGGGTGGAGCGTTGCCTCGCCGTTCCAGTTGATGAGGACCGCGTTCTCGAACTCGGGGATCTTGCGCTGGAGCACCTCGTTGTCCGAGGCCTCCCACGAGCGCGGCACCTTCACGTTGAGAAAGATCACGCGCTGGCGATCGGCCAGCAACGGCTTCAACGCGTCCATGTGTTCGTTGGTGATGCGGCCGTTGGTGCCGAGATGGATCACGACGACCTGACCGAGTTGGCCGGCGTCCTTCAGTGCCCGGATGATGTCGATTGAATGGCCGAACTGGCGGCTGATCGCGGCATCCACGTGGATGCCGGGGATCTTCTCCCTCAGCGCGGCTTCCGCGCCCTTCATCACCGAATCACCGATGGCCGTGACCATGGGCGGTGGCGGTGCCGCCGCGGTCGGGGGGGTGGTGGTCACCGCGCCGGGTGGGACCGGAGCCGGCACCGCCGTGGTGGCAGTGGTGGTGGAGGACTCCTCGACGGTCAGGAATCGGAGTCCGGATTCGATGCGGGCCGGCTGGCCCGATGCGAGACCGATCCCCGCGACGATGACCGCGACGAGCACCGCGGCGCCGATGGCGAGCGTGTTCTGCCACCAAGCCACGCGGTCGGCGCCGGACGCGGCGCGGAGGCTTCGGGCCCACCGTCCGAGCGAGCCATGGCGGATCGGCTCCTCGACGAATCGGTAGGACAGTTCGGCGGCCACGAGGGTGAGCGCGAACCGCACGATCATGTTCGGGACCCCGGTGGTGGCCATGTCCTGGCCGGGACGGGTGATCATGTAGATCGGCCAGTGCCAGAGATAGATGCCGTAGGAACGCTCTCCGATCCAGCGCAACGGTTGCTGCGCGAGGATCCGGGTTCCGAGGCGGGATGCCGGGTGGACGGCGACGGCGATCACGATCGCGGCCAACAGTGCGACGCCGAGGAACCCGCCGCGGAACAGCACATTCGATTCGTAGTGTGCGGTGACGAACACGAGCCCGAGCGCGATCGCCGCACCGATGCCCACGCTGTCGAGCAGGAGCCGAGCCTCGCGAGAGACCGCGGCCGCGTCGAGCCGCCAGGGTGACCACACCATCGCCAGTGCCGCGCCGATCAACATCGTGAAGATCCGCGTGTCGGTCCCGAAGTACACGCGTGACGGATCGACGAGCGTGTAGTCGTGGGGGAACGACAGGACCAGGAGCGTTCCGAGCGAAAGGGCGATCGCCGCGCCGGTCGCGATCAACATTGGAAGCCGACGACCGCTCCACAGCTTGAGCATGCCGGCGAGCGCGAGCGGCCACAGCAGATAGAACTGTTCTTCGACCGCGAGCGACCACAGGTGACGCAGCAGCGGCGGCCGCCCCTGCGCGATCACGTAGGACTGTTCCTGGAAGATCTGCCACCAGTTCGTGGCGTACGCGAGCGCGGAAACGACATCGGCGCGGAGCGAGCGGATCTCGTCGGGAAGGAAGATGATGGTGAAGAGCGAGACGACCCCGAGCAGGAGGAACAGGGCCGGCAACAGCCGTCGGGCTCGGCGCAGATAGAACTGACCGATGTTCAGGCCACCTCGGCTGCGGTGTTCGGCGAGCAGGAGCGACGTGATCAGGTACCCACTGATCACGAAGAAGACGTCGACGCCGAGAAACCCTCCGGGCATCCAGCTCACGTCGGCGTGGTAGAGCAGCACTGCGGTGACACTCAGCGCGCGCAACCCGTCGAGGCCGGGCACATAGCGCAGCCGAGTACTCGCGGGCGCGTTCGACTCGGGCCCGCGCGGCGCCATGATGTCGTCGACATCCAGGCGCGTCGATGAACGGCGAGTCTCCGTCTGCATTGCCCGTATTCTCCCCCACCGTCACCCGCGCGATGGGATCATGTGGAGAATGAGTCAACACGAGGACCGGGAACTCACCGATTCCGGTGACGGCGCGGGGTACGAACCCGTGGTCGATGCGATCCGGGAGCTGGTGCGCTGCGCCCCCGGCGCCGTGGTGGTGATCGGGGTCGCGGGCGCCGTGTGCGTTGGGAAGACCACCACGAGCGAACGCCTGCGAAACATGCTCGAACCGGTGACCACCGAGATCGTGACCACGGACGGGTTCCTGTACTCCACCGCCGAACTCGAACGACGCGGACTGCTCATGCGCAAGGGATTCCCGGAGTCCTACGACGACGACGCGATCCGAAACTTCATCACGAGCGCGCGCCGGGGCACCGAGGGCGTGGTGGTTCCCGTCTATTCCCACGAGATCTACGACGTCGTCGCCGGCGCTGAACACGGCTTGGCCGACGCCGCGGTGCTCATCGTCGAGGGGGTGAACACGCTGCGGTTCGCAGAGTTACTGGACCTCGGTGTGTACATCGACGCACCGGAGCCGGTGATCGAATCCTGGTATATCGACCGGTTCCTCCACCTCTGTTCCGTCGCCGAACCCGGCACCTTCTACGCGAACTTCGCTGCGCTCCCCACCGAAGAACGCCGGGTGGTCGCCCATCACGTGTGGGGGGCGGTCAACCGGCAGAACCTGGAGGAATACATCGCGCCCACGCGGGCGCAGGCGAGTGTGGTGGTGGAGAAGGCGCCGGATCACTCGGTCACGAAGGTGCGGTTCACGGGGGTGCCGGTGTGAGCGCAGTTGCGCGCGTGATCACGTGGCGAGGCGTCGGTGCCGTGGAGTTCGGATCCGCCGACACCACCGTGGTCGTGGTTCCGGAACTGGGAATGCTCGTCGCGTCATTCGTCGTCGACGGGCACGAGTTCGTCGCTCGCCCCGGCGGGCTGGCCGCCGTCCGGTCCGGTCACACCGCCGCAGTGCCACTTCTCTACCCGTGGGCGAATCGACTCTCGCGCCGGTCGTATTCCGTTGAGGGGCGCGCGGTGTCGCTGCGCGGACTCCCGCTCCACACGGATCCGAACGGGCTCGCGATCCACGGGACGATGGTGGCCCGCCCCGAGTGGGAGAGCGTGTCGGTTGCGCCGGGCCAACTGCGCGCCCGATTCGACTTCGGCGCGCACCCCGATCTGCTGGCGTCGTTCCCGTTCCCGCACGTGGTCGAGATCACCGTGGCGGTGGGGCCGGGACGAATGCGGATCCAGACGTCCGTGCTCGCCGGCCCGGCTGCGGTGCCGGTGTCGTTCGGATGGCATCCGTACTGGCGCGTGCCCGGGCCGCGCCACCGCTGGCAGTTGACCCTCCCCGCGCGCGACCACTTGCGCCTCGATCGCCGAGGGATTCCCACCGGCCGCGCAGTCGCGGTTGCCGCGGAGACCACCGCGCTCGCCGGACGTGAGTTCGACGATCTGTTCGCGCTGACGGGCGCGTCCCGCACCGCCGTGTTGCGCGGCTCGGGTGCGGGCCTGCACCTCCAACTCGATGCCGGCTATCCGTGCCTCCAGGTCTTCGCCCCCGCGGGCCGCAACTTCTGTTGCCTCGAACCGATGACCGCACCGACGAACGCGTTGGTGACCGGCGCGCATCCCGTGGTGGCGCCCGGCGCGCGGTTCGACGCGAGCTTCACGGCCACGGTCGATCGAGCCGTGCGGTGACCACGCGATTCGTCCCACTGGACCTCGCCGAGGAACTCGCGGCCACGATGGCGCCGCTCCAGCGCGGACCGCACGACCCGACGATCGTCAGGGGCCGCCGCGAGGTGTGGCGGGCTACGCACACCCCCGACGGTCCGGGTACGCAGCGCCTGACTGCGATGGACGGTGGGGTGGAGGTCGAGGCGTTCGGTCCCGGCGCCGAGTGGTTGCTCGACCGGGCGCCGGCGCTCGTCGGCGCGCACGACCGCGGCGCGGACTTCGAACCCGCGCATCCTCATGTCGCGGTCCTGCACCGGCGCTATCGCGGACTGCGGCTCACGGCGGCCGCGAATCCCGTCGAGCTCTTGGTGCCCACCATCCTCGAGCAGAAGGTGACGTCGGTGGAGGCGCACCGCGCCTACGGCGCCCTGGTACGCGCCCACGGTCGGCCGGCGCCCGGACCGCGGCCGCTCATGGTGGCGCCGACTCCGGCCGAACTCGCAGTACTGCCATCCTTCGCGTGGCACGCGTGCGGGGTGGAGCGTCGGCGCGCCGAAACCGTGCGCACGGTGTGCGGACGCGCCGCGTCGATCGAG
>JANPMG010000051.1:0-6297 GCA_031422675.1 Acidimicrobiia bacterium
GTCGCCGCGAGACCCGTAGAGGTGGTTATGCATCCGCTTCGTCACATCGAAGAACGCGCCATCACCTTCGATCACCACCCACCGCGCGTCGACGCCGACGCCGCGCACATACGCCAGCAACGTCTGGAGCAGCTCGGCGACTCCGCCACCCGACGCGGTCGAGTTCACGTTCACGACCCGACGGCCCATGAGTCTGGCGCGCGCACTCGCGGCCACGAACTCGAACCGAGTGGCCCGTTCCGGGCCGATCAGATCCTCGAGGCGGTGGGGATCCAGCGCCTCGACGTCGACCTCATGCAACATCGTCGTCTCCTTCGCTTCTCACCGGCGCTCCGCATCCTTCGTGAGAGATTCTCCTCCGTCGCGCTTCAACCTACGGTCGAACCCTGATCGCTCGGTAGAGCCCAAAGTCCCTCGCCAATCGGATCGATCCGTTGGTCGGTCAGCTGCGGGCCCGCGGGAGCAGGGCGCGGATGGCGTCGAGGGTGTCGGCCTCGGCGAGACCCTTATCGTCGCGATAGCGACGAACGCGGGCGAAGCGGAGGGTTACGCCACCGGGATATCGCGTCGACACCTGCGCACCGTCCACTGCGATCTCGACGACCTGCGCATGTCGAACGAAGACGAAGCGTCCCTCTCGGTGGGTCTCGAGGCTGAGGAATCGCTCGGTTTGCCACGCGAGCAGCTCGTCGGTGAGGCCCTTGAACGTCTTGCCGACCATCACCGGGACGCCGTCTGGCCCGAGTGCGCCGAGATGCAGGTTCGACAGCAACCCGCGCCGCCGTCCCGATCCCCACTCGACGGCGAGGACCACAAGGTCGAGCGTGTGCACGGGTTTCACCTTGCGCCAGGCGCGGCCCCGCCGTCCCGCGGCGTAGATGGACGAGAGCGACTTGACCATCGCGCCCTCGTGCCCGGTCGTCAGCGCGTCGTCGAGCAGGCGTTGTGCGACGTCGGCGTCGTCGGTGTGTACGGACGGGACTCGGCGTAGGGCGGGGAGTGTGTCCATCGCCGCCAGTCGGTCGATCAGCGGCTCGTCGATGAGATCGCGACCGTCGAGATGGAGGATGTCGAACCACGATGCGTCCAACGTGACCGGGCCGGGACCGCTGCGGCGCCCGAAGGTGCTCGCCGAGTCCTGGAACGCCTCGGGTAGACCTGCTTCGGTCACGCCCATGACCTCGCCGTCGAGCACTACGGACTCGACTGGAAGCGAACGGAGCGCCTCGACCACCGACGGCATGCGATCGGTCACGTCGTTGAGGTTGCGGGTGAAGAGGTGCACCCGGTGGCCGAGTCGGTGGGCCTGGATCCGCACGCCGTCGAGCTTCCACTCGACTGATGCGAGGCTGGTGGTGCCGAGCGCGTCAGCGACGTCGGTTGCGGCGGCGGCCAGCATCGGTTGCACGGCGACGCCGACGCGGAGCTGCACCCGCTCGAGTGCAGCGCGACCGTCGGTGAGTGCGCAGTGCGCGGTCCCGGGCAGATCGCCACTCAGCATCGCGGCGCGGCGGACGAGCGCGGCGGGGACCTCGGCCGCGACCGCGACCGCGTCGGTCATGAGTCCGGCCAGCGCACCCTGGCGGAGCTCGCCGGTCAAGAGTTGCCGGACGAACGCTGCCTCCTCGGCGGTGAGGTCGGCGTCGAGTGCGACGATGACTTCGGCGCGCTGAGTTTCCGATCCAGGGCCCGCGCACGCTTCGAGCCGGTCGAGTGCTTCGTCGAAATCTCGGATCCCGAGCGTCGGTGTGCTCGCGCTCCCCGTCAGCGCAGACGCTCGCGCCCACCCGACTCCGATCCGGCCCTGGCGGGGCACCCCCGTCAGCGACGCGACTACGACGACGATCTCGTCGGGACTGAGCTCGCGGAGAAAGGTCGCGAGTTTGCCGACCTTGGCCCGCCGTGACGACGTCGCAGTGAGAGTCGCGGACGTGGCGACCAGGTCGGCGAGGAGCGTCATCGCCGCGCGGGCTCGGTCACCGTCGTCATGTCCCGACGCTACCCACGAGGTCGGGTGCAACGCGTCGTCGGAGTTGTCCGTGAGATCCTCGACGAACTCGGCGCCGTGAAGTCCGTCGCCAATCACAGCCGCAGAACGGTCGCCGGTGTCGTGGGTCAGAGCAGCGCAGCCGTGATCGCGTCCGAGGTGAACCGCGCGTAACGACGGACCGACCAGCCGCGCCGACGCACGAGGACGTCGTAGAGATCGGGCGCTGTGTAGGTCCACATGATGTCCCTGGCCTCGGCGCGCGAGACCCCAGGGCGGAGCGCGTCCAGGCGGTCCAGTGTTCGAGCGTTCTCGGCCATCCGGGACAGGCGATTGACCTCGAGCTCGGCGAAAAGCGCCGCCGCGGCGGAATCGTGAGCGGAGACATCGCGGAGCAACAAGAGAATCGGCGACACCCGAGGCGCAACCTCGACCATGAGTTCGCCCCATGCGGCGACGACACCGCGACCGTCGGACACTGCGTCGCGCAGCGCCTCGGACCGGTGCTCTGCATGCTCCGGCGCGTCGGGATCACCCTGCAACGCACGGGACACGAGGGTCCGCACGATGCCCGACTTCCCGCCGAAGGTCTTGTAGATCGTCGCCGTCGACACTTTGGCGTCGGTGGCGATGACCTCGACGGTTGTCGCCGCGTATCCGACGGTCGAAAAGCGCGTCCACGCGGCGTCGAGCACCGACTCGCGCAGCCGATGGGCGGACACCTGCCGTCCAGTCGCGTCATACCGGCGCCGCTTGACGGGAACGTCACTTCGCGGGACACTCATTTGATTCCATGCTACTAGATTGAAATTGAGGTCTCGATGTCCACTCCCGAGCACGTTGTCGATCGGCTTTGCGACGCCACGAACCGTCACGACCTCGACGCGCTCACCCGGTGTTTCGCAGTCGAGTACCGCAATCAGACCCCTGCCCATCCGACCCGGAGCTTCGTCGGCCGCTCCCAAGTACGGCGCAACTGGGAGCAAATGTTCGGCGCCATGCCGGACCTCAGTGCGTCGATCACCGCGCGCGCCGTTGCCGGCGACTCCGTCTGGTCCGAATGGGAGATGCGCGGAACCCGGCCTGACGGACAGCCGCATCTCATGCGAGGGGTGATCGTCTTCGGGGTCCGAGACCAGGAGATCGCCGACGCTCGCTTCTACCTCGAAACCGTTGACGCCGATCCCTGCGGCATCGACACCGAAGTCGCGCGTCTCGTGGGCGGGGACGACGCATCGTGACCCGTACGAAGTCAGGTCCGATTCGTGATGCGCGTCCACCGGAGCCGCTCGTGCGCGTCTTGAACCCGATCGTGCGGACGTTGTTGCGATCGCCGGTCGGCTCTCGGATTCGACCGCTGGCGTTGCTCGATTTCGCGGGCCGACGCACTGGGCGCCGTCGACGGGTCGTGGTGGCGTGGCACGAGCTCGACAGCCGCAGGTTCGTCGTCACTCCGGCCGGTTGGCGGGCGAACTTCGACGGCGGCGCCTCGGCAACGGTCCGTCACCGCGGCGTTTCTCGAACGATGATCGGCACGCTCGAGTCCGACCCGAGCAAGGTCGCGCGCGTACTGCGGCAACTGTTCGATGCCGGAAGCCCACCCAAGTCGGTCGGTCTCGCGATCGAGGGCGGCCACGTCGTCACCGCCCACGACGTCGTTGCGGTAAGACGGGCCGTCGTGTGGTTCGACCCCTGACCCACCCGCTGGGCAGGAGTCAACCCAGGACCTAATGTGCGCCGCTTATGCCGACGGGTGAGGACATCAGATGAGTTCGTCCCCGCGGAGCCGGTGGCTCGTTCTCGGCGTGTTGTGCGTTGCCGTGTTCACCACGATGGTGGACACCTCGATTGTCAATGTGGCGCTGCCCACGCTCGTACGGGATCTGAATGCGTCCACCCGCGATCTGCTCTGGGTCGTCGACTCGTACAACCTCGTGTTCGGCGCGCTCGTCCTCGTCTGCGGGAGCTTGAGTGATCGGTTCGGCCGAAAGGGAGCGCTGATCCTCGGGTTGGCGATCTTCGGCGTGGCCAGCGCGCTCGGGGCGTTTGCAAGTAGCTCCACCCAACTGATCGCCGCCCGCAGCGTCATGGGCGTGGGCGCGGCGCTGGTGTTCCCAGCGACGCTCTCGATCATCTCCAACGTGTTCACCGATCGCACCGAGCGCGCCACCGCAATCGGCGCGTGGGGTGCGACGGCCGGTCTCGCGGTGGCCGTCGGTCCGATCACCGGCGGTGCGCTGCTCAACTGGTTCTGGTGGGGCAGCATCTTCCTCGCCCTGGTGCCGGTGGCGCTGGTGGCGCTCGGCTTGGTCGTTCTGGTCGTGCCGGAATCGAAGGATCCATCGGTCCCGCCGCTCGACCGCCGCGGCTTCTTCCTTTCGATCGTCGGCCTCGGCACGCTTGTGTACACGATCATCGAAGCGCCCGGTCACGGTTGGCTGACCGCGCGCACCCTCGGCGGATTCGCATTCGCCGCGGTGGCGCTCATCGTGTTCGTGGTGGTGGAGAGTCGCCGGCCGTTCCCGATGCTCGACGTCTCGCTGTTCCGGAATCTTCGGTTCTCGGCGGCGAGCGGCGCGGTTGCCGTTGCGTTCTTCTCCCTCTTCGGGTTCCTGTTCCTGGCCACGCAGTATTTCCAGTTCGCGAAGGGCTACAGCGCGCTGGGCACCGGGGTGCGCATGCTCCCGGTCGCGATCTCGGTGGGCGTCATGGCGTTGGTGGGTACGCAACTCGCGATCCGGCTCGGGAATCGGCTCGTGGTGTCCTCGGGGCTCGGGATCATGAGCGTCGCGTTCCTCTGGTTCTCCACCGACACCGGATCCACGTCGTATCTCGTCCTCGCGGCACAGCTGGTGGTCGCCGGCATCGGCATCGGGCTCACGTCGGCGCCGGCCACCGAAGCCATCATGGACGTGGTGCCCGCCGCACAAGCCGGCATCGGTTCGGCCGTGAACGATGCCACCCGAGAGATCGGCGGAACCCTCGGGGTTGCTGTGATCGGCAGTGTGTTCACCTCGTTGTACGTGGGGGCGTTCGACCGGCTCGGGTCGGCCGGGTCGTTCCCCGCGAGCGCGCTCGACGCCGCGCGCGGCTCGTTGGGCGCGGCCGAAGCGGTGGCTGCGCAGCTGCGGGGTACGAATCTTGCCGGTGGACGCTCGCTCCTGGACGTGGCGACGGACGGGTTCTTCGACGGCTTCGCCGCCGGCAGTCTGCTCGCCGCGGGCGTGACGCTCGCGGGTTGTGTCGCCGCCGCGTTGCTCCTCCCGGGCCCGCTCACAGAGATCGACCTCACCGCCGAAGACACCGTGGATGTGCGGGGCGCGGAGCCGCTCGGTCTGGTGGCGGCGTCGCGGGACGACCTGCTGCCGGCGCGTCGCTGAGAACTCGACTCCGTCGCCGGCGGTACGAACGACGCGGTACCGTGCCCGAGATGGACCGCAGGCGGGTTCGTTGAGCCCGATGGCTTCGCTGCTGCCGCAAACCCATCGCCTGGGACTGCGCGCGCGGGTGACGTTGGTCTTCGCCGCTCTCGCGCTCGTCATTTCAGCCGGACTCGCGATCTTCTCCTACCAGCTGACCCGCACCTATCTGCTCGACCGGCGGGATTCGACGGCGCGCCAGGAAGCGTTCGTGAACGCCCGCGCCGTTCGGGACGCGTTGCAAGTGAACCGACTCGACGTGCGCGTTGCGCTCGCGCAGGCGCGCACCGGATCGAACCGGGTGGTCATGCGGGTTGGACGTCAATGGTTCGGAACCTCGGTCGGGGTGAGTCGCGCCGAAGTCCCGGCCTCGCTCCGACGGCTGGTGGCCGCCGGCGAGGCGGGTACTCAGAACACCGAGCTCGCGTCGGTGCCCCAGGTCGCGGTGGGACTGCCGCTGCCGGCGGTTGATGGTTCGTATTTCGAGTTCACGCCGAACCGGGATCTGGATCAGACGCTGATCGTGCTGGCGCGCGCGTTGGTGGTAGCGGCCGTCGTGGTCACCGCGATCGGCGCCGTGATCGGCTGGTACGCCGCGGGGCGAGTGTTGCGCCCGGTGCGGCGCATGGCTGCGATCGCGGGCGGGATCCGGGAAGGTGCACTCGAGGAACGCTTGGACGCGGAGGGCGATAGTGACCTCGAGCCCTTGGTGGATTCGTTCAACGCGATGGTCGCGGGGTTGCGGCGCCGGATCGAACGCGAGACCCAGTTTGCGTCCGATGTCAGTCACGAGCTTCGGACTCCGCTCGCAACCATGGGCGCGGCCCTGAACATCGCGCGGCGTCGCCAGGGCGCGGTGGCGACGGACGCATTCGACGTGCTCGACGGCGA
>JANPMG010000052.1:0-38656 GCA_031422675.1 Acidimicrobiia bacterium
GTCTGCCCGGACTCGGCTGTCCCCTACCGCCGGGTGGGCGTGCGGCAGGACGGCTGCCACGCGATGCTGGCCCGATGTCGGACGTCGACCTTTCCAAGATCGGTGCACCGGCGACCCGGGCCCTCGCCTCGATCGGCATCACTCGACTTGAAAAGGTCGCCGATCGGAGCGAGGCCGAACTCCTGGCCCCCTCCACGGGTTCGGTCCTCGCGCCCTCCACATCCTTAACGAACCACTTGCAACTCGCGGTCAGTCGATACGTCCCTGAACGCCGGCTCGGGGTGCCCAGTGACCTGGACCCCGGCATCCCGTCTCCCGTCGACCTTCGTGCCCTCTTTCAAACCCCTCAGTGACCAGGGGCGATGCGGTCGAACGTTGTCATTTCGACAACAACGGGTGGGCGCTGAGGGACTCGAACCCCCGACCACCGCCTTGTAAGGGCGGCGCTCTACCAACTGAGCTAAGCGCCCGAGCGAGTTTCGAGGGTAGCCGCCCAGGCGTTCCCGGCCGCTTTCGAAACATCTCCGAAACTCCTGCCCAGTGCACCGCGACCGGCAGGGTTTCGCCGGTACGGTCGCTCGCAATGACCAGTGACACCCCGAGCGAAAACCCGAGCGACACTGCACTCGTGGGGGCCCACGACCGTGCTTGACGTCCCCGTTGCGCTCGCCGTTGGTGCGGGCATGGTCGCCACAGTGAATCCGTGCGGCTTCGCGATGTTGCCTGCATACCTCGGCTTCTTCATCGGCACGGACGACGGCGAAGTCCGTCCACTCCGCGATCGGGTCGCACGCGCGCTCATCGTGAGCGGTGCGATGACCGCGGGGTTCGTCACGGTCTTCGGCGTCGTCGGACTCTTGGTGCAAACCGTCGCACAATCGATCGACGACCATCTCTCGAAGGTCACCGTCGGGGTCGGCATCCTCCTCATCCTCCTCGGACTGTGGCTGGTGTCCGGCCGGGAACTACGCATCAACGGTCCAAAGTTGCAACGCGGCGGGCGCGACCGCACCTTCGCCTCGATGTACCTGTTCGGCATCTCCTACGCAACCGCATCGCTGTCGTGCACACTCGGACCCTTCCTGGTTGCACTCACTCCGACGTTTCGCAACGCCGGCACGGCCTCCGGGTTGGTGGCCTTCGTGGCGTACGCGCTCGGCATGGGAATCGTCGTGGCGAGCGCCACCGTCGCGCTGGCTGGCGCGCAACAGGCGTGGATCACGAGACTGCGTCGCCTCGGACCGATCATCAACCGAGTCTCCGGAGCATTGCTCGTGCTCGCCGGCGCCTACGTCGCGTGGTATGGCTATTGGGAGCTGCAAGGCAACTTCGGCGCAGACCCGATCGTCGACGGCGCTGCGAAGGTCCAGACGTGGCTCACCAACCGAGTATCGGATCTCCCGCGCTGGCCGCTGTTGATCGCACTCGCAGTCGTGACCCTGGCCGTCGTGCTCGTCCGCCGGGCACGCCGACCGGCCCGGCGCGCCCGCTCGACGCAATCCATTCGCCACACTTCACTCGACCCTCAGGAGGTTCGTTCATCGTGAACCGAAACAGCCGAATTCCCGTAGTGCTCGCGATCGCTGCGGCCGTGACCATTGCCGGATGCGGGGGTGGCACCACTGCACCAAAGGCGACCACCCGCACGCCCGAGGCACAGCGATCGACCAGCACGACCAGCACGGCGCCGATCGAACCCACGGTCCCCGTGCCGGACAGCCGCGTGCCTCCGGCTCCCGCGAAGTCTCCCCTCCCGTCGGTCGAAGTGCTCGACACCGCCAATGGTCAGACCGTCCAGTTCGCGAATCTGCTCCCGGCCGCGAAGCCGATCCTGTTCTGGTTCTGGGCGCCGCACTGACCCGTGTGCAACCGGGAAGCCCCCGGCGTCGAGCAGTTTGCTCGACAACACGCGAATCAGTTCACGGTCATCGGTATCGGAACCCAGGACTCCTTCCCCGAGGCCGAAGACTTCCGCTCCCGCCACGGCATCACGTTCTCCCTGCTCTGGGACGAATCGTTCGAGACGTGGAACGCACTCGACATCCAGAGCCAGCCGGCCGCAATCCTCATGAGCGCGACCGGCGAGAAGGTGAAGACCTGGCAAGGTCCGATTCCGGAGGAAGAAGTCGTGCGGCTCGCGACCGGCTGATTCACCGGCTGATTCACGGGCTGATTCACCGGGAGTCCGCCGGCCCGGCGCATGGATCGTCTGTCGCCGGGCGGGCCGGGGCTCGTCTGGGGGCCGTGATCGGCCCTCGTCTCGGTCGGGGCGATGGGGGGATACGCCCCGACCACGACCTTCGACTGCGTCACCCCGGCCCGCCGCGAAGTTGGCGACCGGTTGGGGTCGGGTGAGATCACTCACCCGACCCCGCCAACGGTCCGAGGACCGCCGGAGAACAGTCCGCGTCACGCGGACTGCCGTGCGGCGAGCACCTCCTGCACCGAGATCACCGGTGAGAGGAGCTCGGGGGGTGCGACCTTGGGAGGTCGGCCCCGGTTCCGCTTCTGGGCGAGGATCTTCCCGTTGGCGAGAAGCTCACCGCCCCAAACCCCCCAAGGCTCACGCCGTTCGAGCGCGGCCTCGAGGCATTCGTTCATGACCGGGCACTCCCGACAGAACGCCTTCGCTCGGGCGATGTCGTCGAGCTGCTCGGAAAAGAACAGTTCGGTGAGGGCGGCGGAACCGTCCCGGCACCGGGCCAGGTCCCGCCATTCCTCGGTGTCGGTCATTTCCCACTGCAGTGCGAACATTGTGTTGGCCCCTTGGTCTCGGTGTGGCTGATCTCGGTGGTGTGGTGGTCGGTGCTCGGGTGAAACGGAAAGCCCGTGAAACTGGGCCGGAAATACAGAAAGGCCGCCGGGTTGCCCCGGCGGCCTGGTCAGTGCTTGCAGTAGCGGGTTGCGCTACGGCGAGAAGATCAGGGGCCGGGGCCGACGCTTCGAACCGGTGACATTTGCCCAGAAAATCGGGGCAATCGTCCGCGACACGGCGGTCGGGGTCGTCGGCATCACGCACAGTCCGAGGGCATACGCGCGCGCAAACCCAGCGTCGTGCTGGTGCTGGTGAGCGGCGAGGCAATGCATCCTGGACATTCCTGTGGGTCGGTGTGCGGTTCTCGGTCGGGTGACCGGAGTGCAGGCTTTCAGACCCGGGGGGGTCGGGTCAACCGATTTTATCGGCGGCGGGCCCCGAACTCTGGATACCCGACCCCCCGATACCCGAACCTCCGATACCGGCGGCCCGGGCCAACTCGAGGATCGTCTCGTGCACCGGCGCCGGCCCCACCACGATGTCGCCGGAGTCGAGCCAGCGCCGGTCGTCGCCGGTCCAGTCGGTGACCACGCCACCGGCTTCGCGCACGAGCAACGCCCCCGCGGCCACGTCCCAGGGTCCGAGCCGCAGCTCGAAGTACCCGTCGAACACACCGGCGGCCGTCCACGCGAGGTCGAGACTCGCCGCACCGGCGCGGCGGAGGTCCTCGAAGGTGTGGAGCGCCCGGCCGAACATCTCGAGGTACCGCGCCTTGAGGTCCGGGTGCCGGAACGGGAATCCGGTCGCCACGATCGCCTGCGCCGGCGCTCGCCGGGAGATCGCGAGGGTGGTGCCGTTGCGCGTCGCTCCCCCGCCGAGCGTTGCGACGTACGTCTCGCGCAGCAGCGGCGCGTGCACCACACCGACGATCGGCACACCGTCACGCACGAGACCGATGGACACCCCGACCGACGGGAAGCCGTGCAGGAAGTTGGCGGTCCCGTCGAGCGGATCACAGATCCAACCGAGATCGGCGCGGGTTCCGCCACTCTCTTCCCCGAAGAACGGGATGTCGGGCGCGGCTGCGGCGAGGAGCGACCGGATCGCGTGTTCACTCGACGTGTCGACATCGCTCACCCAATCACCGGGCGACTTCTCGCGCACGTTGTCGGGATCGCCGAAACCGTTCAGCACGATCTCGCCACCGGCGCGCGCCGCCGACACCGCGACGCGTGCCAACTCGCTGAGGTCGAGCGCGCTCGTCGCCACTACCCCGCGGCTTTCCGCAGCGCGTCGAGGAGTTCGGTGGTTCCGGCGGCGACGAGATGACGACGGGCGTTCGGATCACTGATCGCGAGCGGTCGGTCCTTGACGTCAATGACGTGCGCGCCGGCCTCGAGGCAGATCAAATACCCACCGAGGTAGTCCCAGGGCGCGTGCACGCTGCCGCCGTCGAAGTAACCGTCGAACGTCCCCGCCGCCACATCGCACAGCGCGAGCGCACACGAACCCAACGCGCGGAACTGTTTCCACTGGAGCATCCGCTGCGGAAACGTGCTGAGCGCCACGAACGAGTCCTCGACGCGCTTGACCTCCGTCGCGTGCAGCCGCTCATCATCGCGATACGCGCCCTGGCCCCGCACCGCCGTGTTGACCACGCAGGTGGCGTGGTTGACGACCATCGCCGCGAGCGGCCCGTCGCGGTCCAACGCACACAGACTCGTGGCCCAGTACGGAATGTGGCGCGACGCGTTGCTCGACCCGTCGATCGGGTCCACCACCACGGTGATCGGCGCGTTCGGGGGTCCGGACACACCGGATTCTTCGCTCACGATCTGTAGGTCTCGCCCGCCGAGGATGGCGAGTGCGGCGTCGTCGGCGGCGATGTCGATGGCGTACTGGCCCGGGCGGTTAGTGCGGGCCCGCCGGTCCGCACCGATGATCGGATGCACCGCGCGGGTGATGACCTCACAAACGTCGCCGAACATCTCGATCAGCGCGTCGGGTTCCATTGTCAGCGAGTCTGGCAGACCGCCGCGCCGGCCCTGCGCTTCCGCGGCCGCATCGCACGCGGAGGCCGGATTCAGCCCGGCCGACCGGGGGTGATCGTCACGCGCGTGGTGTAGTCGGGAACGCCCGAATCCGGATCCCGGATGCCCGCCGGCAGCAGAACGTTGCCTTCGGGAAAGAAGACCTGCACGTTGCCCGACCGAATCGGCGCGACGTGCACCCGGCCGACCATCGCACCGTGGTTCGAGGTCACCGTGATCTCGGCACCGGCCTCGACCCGCAACCGGTGCGCGTCGTCGGCACTGATCAACACACCGTCACGCGCGGCGCCGGTGTGCGGATCCGTGTCGGCGAACACCATCGTGTTGAACTGCTTGCCGCGCCGGGTGCTGAGCACGAAGTCACCAGGGCGCGCGTCGTCATCTTCAATCGGTCGGACGACGGTGAAGTGCGCGCGCTCGTCGGGCGTGGGGAACCGACCGTCGGCGCCGAGCCGGGGACCGCCCCACTGCACCGAGTCGCCGAGCTTGCCGAGCCGTTCGACCCCGGCGTAGGTGGGTACGACATCCGCGATCTCGGCGCGGATCGCGTCGGCGTCACGGAACTCGATCTGGTGCGCGCGCTCGGGATGCACGCGCGCCGCGAGGTCGCAGAAGATCTCCCATTCGGGGCGCGCCTCACCGATCCGGCGGCCCTGGATCTCGGGGCTGAAGATCACGCGTCGTTCGGTGGTGGTCTCCGTGCCGCCACCGCGCTGCTCGTACCGCGTGCAGGCGGGCAGCAACACCACCACCTCGCCCGGGTCGACGAGCATCTGACTCGACACGACGATGTCCTGGTGCACCCGCACCGGAATCCGCGTCAACGCCGCTTCGACGGCCGCGGGATCGGGCAAGACGTCGAGGAAGTTGCCGCCGCTCGAATAGAGGACCGCGAGATCTCCTCGCCCACCGGCCAGCACCATCTCCTCCGCGGTCAGTCCTTCCCGATCGCCGACGGGAAATCCGTACCGCGCACTCAGGGTGGCCGCGTGATCGGCGGCGATCGGCAGACCGCCGGGGAACGCAGTGGCGTACGCGCCCATCTCGGCACCGCCCTGGACGCCGGAATGACCGCGGATCGGCATGAGCCCCGCGCCGCGCCGCCCCACGTTGCCGCGCGCCAGCCCGAGGTTGACGATCGCGGTGGCCGCGTCGGTGCCATGACGATGTTGGGTGATACCCATCGACCACACGAGCACGGCCGAGCCGGCGGCGCCGTAGAGCCGAGCGAAGCGCTCCATCTCTGCCCGCGTCGTGCCCGACACCCGTTCCAGATCTTCGAACGACTCGGCCTCGAGCTCGGCTCGGAGTGCCTCGAACCCGGTGGTCGACTCGGCGACGAACTCGTCGTCGAGCGTGCCGTCGGCGATGAGGACTTTGAGTACGCCGTTGACGAACGCAACATCGCCACCGGTGTGCACGCCGAAGAAGTCGTGGGCGATCTTGGTGCCGAACATCGCGCTCTCGGCGTTGCTGGGCACCCAGTACCGCTCGAGTCCGGGCTCGCGCACCGGGTTGACCACCACGACCTTCGCGCCGCGCTTGCGCGCGAGGTACAGGTACTTCATGAACACCGGTTGACCGTTGGCCACATTGCTGCCGAACAGGACGATGAGATCGCTCTCGATCACGTCGGTGTAGGAGCACGTGGTGGCGGCGGCGCCGATGGCGCGCTTCAGTGCGGTGGTCGACGGCGCGTGGCAGACGCGCGCCGCGTTGTCGACGTTGTTGGTGCCCAGAAATCGCGTGAATTTCTGCGCGGTGTAATAGACCTCGTTGGTGATGCCACGCGCGGTCATGTAGAGCGCGAACGCGTCCGGCTCCGCGGCGCGGATGCGATCGGCGAGAAGATCGAGCGCGTCGTCCCATGTGGCTACCGAGAACCCGGGTTCACCCGCGCGCCGGATCATCGGATACGGCAGCCGGCCCAGCTCCCGCAGCTCGGCGCCGTCGAGCGTGCGCAACCGGGCGACGTCCGCGAGCTCACGCGGATCGAGCGCGCCCATGGTGTTGACCCGCAGGAGGTTCAGGCGGGTGGTGCAGAGGTGAACTCCCTCGATGGTCCAATCGTGGAATCCGGCCACGCCGAGCGCGCACCCGTCGCACACCCCGCGCCGCAGGATGCGCCAGGCGAACGGCAGATGGGCACGATTCACCCACACCGTCTTCGCCATTTCGAGGAAGTGGTTCGGCTTCTGCCGGCCGATCCCGTTCGGCGCGAACCCGACCCAGAGATCCCGGCGCATGCGTTTCGGCGCCTTGATGCGAGCAGATCCCGGCCACGCCATCAGCTCGCCTCCACTCGTTCGGCCCCGGTGTAGACGTTCGCGCGACCGTCGCGCACGAAGCCGACGAGCGTCATCCCCAATCGTTGCGCCGTCGCCACCGCGAGACTCGACGGCGCCGAGACCGCCACCAAGACCGTGATGCCTGCGCGCGCAGCTTTCTGCACGATCTCGAAACTCACCCGACCCGAGACCGCCATCACCGACTCGGCGATCGGTATCTCGCCGGCGAGGACCGAGTGGCCGATCAGTTTGTCGACGGCGTTGTGCCGACCCACGTCTTCGCGCACGAGCGTCATTTCCCCGGCCGCGGAGAACAGGCCCGCGGCGTGGAGCCCTCCGGTGGCTTCGAACACGGTCTGACCGGTCCGCAGCCGATCGGGCAGGTCCACGAGGGTGAGCATCGCGACTCGGGGCCCGGCGCCGAGCGGCGCACACATCACCGCGAGTTGGTCGAGGCTGGTCTTGCCGCAGATGCCACAGCTCGCACCACTCACGAAGTCGCGGGACCGGCCGGCGAGGTCCACTGCCCTCCGAGTGGCGACGGTCACCACGTTGTACTGCTGGTCCGCGTCGGGGCCGAGGCAGTAACGGACCTCGGCGAAGTCGTCGGCGCCGTCGATGATCCCCTCGGTCAGACAGAAGCCGACGGCGAGTTCGAAATCGTGGCCGGGCGTCCGCATGATGACGGCCAGCGGCGCCGGATCCTGACCCGGGCCGTGGAGCCGGATCTCCATCGGTTCCTCGGTCACCGTTTTGTCGGGCCGGTCGAGCCATGCGCCATCGGTCCAGGCCCGCACGCGCACCGGGGTGATCGGGCGACGGGTCACATCGGTCGGCACGCCTCGGAGGCTACCGGCGGCGACTACGGGCGGCGGCTCCGGCGTTGACCACGCAGGTCGATACCCGCGCGCCGAGCGTCGTCGGGCACGTCGATGTCGGCGAAGGTGCCGGCGGGGAAGCCATCCAGTAACGCGACCGCACCGGTCGGCAAGGACTCCACAACTGCGTGCAGCGACCGCTCACCCGCGGCCACCAGCGCAACGGCACACGCCAACGCGCGCGGTCCGTACCGGGCACACACGTACTGGCGACGGCCGGCGTCGTCGACGGGAATCGCGATGTCGATGCGCTCGGCCTCGTCCCCGACCGTTGCGACGATCGCGGCGAGCGCGGGCGCGGCCCACGGCAGGTCGCAGGCCAGGAGTACCACCCCGTCGTCCGGGACGCGTCCGAGCGCCGAGACTCCGGCCACCAGCGCTGCGAGCGGTCCCGCGCCCGGCGGCGATTCGCGCACGGCCACCAGACCGGTGACCCCCGGACCAACCTCGATCACGGCGGTGCAATGGGCGCCGAGGATGCGGGCCGCCCGCACTGCGAGCGTTTCACCGTCGAGGAGCAACGTGGCCTTGTCGACACCGAGGCGCCGGCTCGATCCGCCGGTCAGGACCAGACCACTCGCGGTCACAAGCCGGGGTCGCCGGAGGTGGCCGGCCCGCCGCCGGAGGCGGGATCCGGCCCGCTGCCCCGCGTGAACGCGCTGACCTCCCAGACTCGCTGCCGCAACACGAGGTCGACGGTCGCGGTCGAACCGTCGCCGTCTACGGCCAGCACGACCCGCGCCTGTTCGCCGGTCTCGACGGTGCTCTGCGCGGTGACCGCGTCGGCGAGCATCGCGTGCTGCGGTCGAGCGGCTTGCTCGGCGATCCACTGCGGCCGGTTGCGACCGCGCAACACGTCGTCGTCGGTCATCTGGTACACCGCGTCGAAGTCACGCGTCGCGAGGGCGCGGCCGTATCCGATCGCGACGTCGGTGGGGCCGGTGCCGGGGTCCCGCGCCACCGCGATCACCAGGCTCGCGCCGAGGAGCACCACGAGGGTGAGCACGATCGCGATGGTCACGGCGAGACCTCGTCGATCGCGCCCGCCAACTCGAAGTCCCAGTCGGTCAAGCCATCCACGTCGTGGGTGGTGAGCAGGACCCGAACGCGCCGCCACCGGATGTCCAGGTCTGGATGGTGGTCCTTCGCCTCGGCCAAGAATCCGATCCGGACCACGAATGCGATCGCCGACGCGAAGTCCGGGCACTCGTACGTGCGCACGATCGCGCTTCCCTCGAGCCCCCACCCCGGCCGGACTTCGAGTCGCTTCCCGATCTCTGAGTCGTCGAGCCGCTCGCGCATCCGGTCAGGCTACGCGCCGATCTGCGCCCGACCTGCGCTGGGGCCGGAGTCGTTTCCACGGCCGTTCACAGCTCCGCTCCGAGCGCCGCCGCCGACCCGTGTCCGCTGGCCCCGCAGCCACCCGTACGGTGGCTGGGAGGCCAGTGAACAGGAGTGTCACTTCGCGATGGGCAGCTCCAGCCAGTTCGACGTTGGCGCGAAGCCCATCGATTCGTAGAGGGCTCGGCCGTCGTCGGTCGAGTGGAGAACGATCGTGCGCACTTCCAGAGACTCGGCCGCACTGATGCAGTGCTCGAGCAGTTTGCGTCCGATTCCCTGCCGCCGGTGGGCAGACGGCACGTACAGGTTGACGATGTAGCCCTCGACCGTTCGGAAGTCCTCGGGTTGCGGTGGTCGTGACCGGAGGAGCAGCGACACGAGCCCGACGAACTCGTCGCCGTCCTCGGCGATCCAGGTGCGCAGGCGTCCGGAAGCGTGCTCGGCCTCGACGAAGGCGCGGGTTCGGACAACCAGGTCGTCCGACGGTCGAAAGCTCGGGCCGCGCACGGCGCCGAGGAACTCGACGCGCCAACGCGCCACCGCTTCGAGGTCGTCGCCGGTTGCGGATCGGACGCCGAACGCCATGCGCTGATCGTCCCACGAACGCGCGCGGAGCCGCCGGACCGTGTCCGGTGGCCCCGCAGCCACCGATACGGTGGCTGCGGGGCCAGTGAACGGGAACGCTTCGGGCCGAAGATCCCTGGGGCGCGGACGCGCGAGCTCCACGCAGGTGACGTTCGGCACCTTGAATCGGCGGGGCGCAGGCGGGACCGCACGATCGCAGGTACGAAGAGCCAATGGGCGTCCGGCGGCGCCGCGTCCGGTCATACGATGCGGCCATGACGTGCGGGTCCTGCGGTTCCGATGCTCCAGCCCGTGCGCGGTTCTGTCCGGCGTGCGGCCACCCGCTGGTCGCCCGCCACGACGAGCGCCGGGTGGCGACGGTGCTCTTCGCCGACCTCGTCGGGTTCACGCGCCTGTCCGAGGGCGCGGACCCCGAGCACGTGAAGAATCTCGTCGACCGTTGCTTCGAACAGCTCGCCGCGGACATCGTCTCCTACGGCGGCCAGGTGGACAAGGTCATCGGCGATGCCCTCGTGGCGATCTTCGGTGCGCCCGTGGCGCATGAAGACGACGCCGAGCGCGCGGTGCGGGCCGCGCTCCGCATGCAGGAGCACCTCGATCAGCTCCGCACGGAGGCCACCATCGACGTCCAGATGCGAGTGGGGGTCAACACGGGCGAGGTACTGGTGGGAGCGCTGCGCGCCGGCGGCGACTACACCGCCATGGGTGACGTGGTGAACACCGCGAGCCGGTTGCAGTCGATTGCGCAACCGGGACAAGTGGTGGTGGGGCCGGCAACGTACGCGGCGACGGCGCGCGCCATCGAGTACGAACCCCTCGGTGCGCTCTCGGTGAAGGGCCGCGAAGAGACCGTCGACGCGTGGCACGCCATCGGCGCGGTGGCACCACCGGGTTTCCGGCGCGCGCGTCCGCTCACCCCGCTGGTCGGACGCGACGACGAGATGATTCTGCTGGGCGCCTCGCTGACCACGACCGTCACGCGACGACGCACTCATTTCATCCTCATGGTCGGCGAAGCCGGCGTGGGCAAGACCCGCCTCGCCGCGGAACTCGGACGGACCGCCGAGGAAGAGCACGGCGCTCGGGTGCTCACCGGTCACTGCATTCCCTACGGCGAGAGTGACGCGTGGTACCCGATCGCGGCGATGATCGCCAGCGCGTGCTCGGTCGGACTCGAGGACGACACCGAAGACCAGCGCGCCGGCGCCCATCGGGAAACCGCCGCGGTACTCGGGCTCGCCCCCTCGGATCCGGAGGTCGGGCGCATCACCGACGGACTGCTGCACATCATGGGCAAGCCGAGCAACCTGGAAACGGTCGATCCGGGACGCGCGCACGAGGATTCGCTGCGGGCGGTGCTCTCGTTCACGGCTGCGCTGGCCGAGCAACGGCCGCTGGTCCTCATCCTCTCGGACCTCCACTGGGCCGACACCGAACTGCTCGATTTCCTCCCCCGGCTGCTCCAGCATCTGAGCGGCCTCTCGGTGATGTTGCTCGCCACCG
The DNA here is from genome assembly GCA_031422675.1 of Acidimicrobiia bacterium. Taxonomy (GTDB): domain Bacteria; phylum Actinomycetota; class Acidimicrobiia; order IMCC26256; family JAENVU01; genus JAENVU01. Next base: position 11,402 of record JANPMG010000052.1, read on the forward strand.
CGCGCACGGAGTTCGCCGACGAGTGGACGCCACCTCCCGGTCGGCACAACGTGGTGAACGTGCACCTCGATCCCCTCGATGAGTGCGACGCCGACGAGCTACTCGCCGCCCTCCTTCCCAACACGCCGGTGGAGGTCCGCACTGCGTTGCGGGACCGATCGGGCGGCAATCCGTTCTTCGTCGAGGAGCTCGCGGCGATGGCCGGCGAGGACGGGGCCGGGGCCACCACCGAGCTACCGGCCACGTTGCACGGGCTCGTCGCGGCGCGCCTCGACCGGTTACGGCCGGCCGAGCGCGCGGTGCTGGAAGACGCGGCGGTGATCGGAGCGAGTGGTCCGGTGAACCTCGTCGAGGTGCTCGCAACCAGTCACGGCTTCGACACCACCGAGACGTTGAGCGCGCTCGCCGACGCCGGGTTGTTGGACCTCGACGACGGTGAGTTCTCGTTCCGCAACGAGCTCACGCGCGAGATCGCGTACGGAACCCTCACGAAGGCCGAGCGCGCCCGCCGCCACAATCTCCTGGCCAAGACGCTGGCCCACGAGGGTGAGCGGACCGGCCGCATCGAGGAGGTCATGGACCGCCTCGGTTATCACTTCAATCTCGCCGCGTCGCTGCTCACCGAGTTGGGGACCGGTTCCGGTGTACCGCCCGAGATGGCGAGGGAAGCGAGTTCCTTTCTCGCACGCGCCGCCCGCCGCGCCGAGCAACGCGAAGACTGGAAGTCCGCCGAACGTCACCTCAACGGCGCGATCCCGCTCGTCGCCCCGGCCGAGCGCGAGGAGTTGCTCGCGCTCCACCTCGCGCGCGCGCGTGCTCGGGCCGAGCAACGCGCCACCCCCGGAGCCCGCCACGATCTCGCAACCGTCGAACGTCTGGCTCGCGAACTCGGTGACGATCGCGCGCAAGCGGGCGCGACCACGATCCTGGGCGACGTCCAGTACAAGGAAGGTGATCTCCCCACCGCAAGCGACACCCTCGACCGCGCCGTCGCCCAGTGGCGGGTGATCGGCGACGAAGCCGGGCTCGCCGAAGCGCTGCGCTTCTCGGGCATGACGGCACTGTTTCGCGGCAACACCGACAAGGCCGCCGTCGACATCGATGAAGCGCTCTCGCTTTTCCGGCGGTGCGATGATCGGCGCGGCGAGGCCTGGGCCTTACAGAACCTCGCATGGTTGTCCTTTATCCAGGGCGAGTACGACATCGCCGAAGCCCGGCTCGAGACTTCGGCCGTCACGTTCACCGAACTGAGCGACTGGGGTGGCGTGTCCTGGGCCCTCGGGCTCCTCGCGTGGGTGCGCTACACGCAGGGGCGGATGGAAGAAGCTCGCGATCTCGCGACCCGCATGGAGCGGGAAGCCGGCGAGCTCGGCAACCGGTGGGCCCGATCGATGATGAATGTCCTGCTCGCGAACATCGGGATCTGGACCGGCGACCCCGACACCGCGACCGGTAAGGCCCAGGATGCGGCCGAGGTCTTCCGTTCCCTCGGCGATCCCTGGGGCGAGCTCCAAGCCATGAGTCCCCTGATCCTCGCCCAGACGCTCTCGGGCCGCTACGACCGCGCCGTCGCCCTCATCGACGAAGTCGAGACCGTTGGTTTTCAGATCCTGGACGACGCAATGTCCATGATGCCGGGGCTGATCCGGGTCGCGATCGCGGTGATGGCCGGCGTCGACGGCGCGTACTTGATCGCCACCGAGTCGCTCGGCGATCTCGATGGGAAGCGGTTCATCAACGACGAGCAACGGATGCTGCTCGGCTTGGCCGCGCTCCAGGCCGGCAAGGTCGACATCGGGCGGGATCTGTTGGTCCGAGCGCGCAGCCTCGCGTTCGGTGCCGGGAGCGACGTCGCCAACGAGGTGGCGCTCGGGATGGCGTTGGTGGCAAGTGACCGGCCGGCCGACGCGCTCGCGCTGTGCGCGGAGATCGAACCCGCGCTCGTCACGTATGCGGACCGGTTCCGCCACGCGCTCGTCGGGGCGTTCGCGCACGCGCGGTGCAACGATGCCGTCGCGGCCGAACGGGAGCTGACGAGAGCCATGACCATCATCGACGGCACCGGGTCGGTGCTCGATCGCGCCATCGCCCAACTGGCCGCCGCCGCGATCTGGGGCCCGTCGGCGCGCGCCGATGCCGCCACCGCCGAGGCGGCCGGACTGCTCGATTGCGGCGGCGTGGATCCGGTCGGCTGGAAGCGATTGTTCGCGCTGATGGCCCCGCCCGCGGCCTAAACCCGAGTTCTCCAATCGCGCGCCGCCATCCTCGGCGGCGTCACTCCGCGAACGTCGCGCTCGGATCCGGATCGACGCCGTCGACCGCGAGATGGAAACGGTTGAGGAACCAGTGGCCGAGCGGACCGATGCCGACGGCGAACACGAGCGTTCCGATTCCCACATCTCCGCCGAGCGCCCAGCCCGCGAGCAGCGCCCCGAACTCCAGACCCGTCCGCACCAGCCAGATCGGCGCGCCCCGCGCGGCGATTCCGGTCATCAGGCCATCGCGCGGTCCCGGCCCGAGTCCCGCACCGATGTACAAGCCGACGCCGAACGCCATGGCGACGACACCGGCAACCAGCATGGCCCACTGGGCACCGAGGTGGTGCTGCGCGGGGACGAGGCCGAGGACGAAGTCGGTGATGAACCCGACGGTCAGGGTGTTGACGACGGTGCCGATCCCGAGCCGCTGACGAATCGGGATCCACAGCACCAGGATCAGCAACCCGAGCCCGACCACCACCAGACCGAAGCTGACGCCCAACCGATCGGCCAGCCCTTGGTGCAGGACGTCCCAGGGACTCACTCCGAGGCGGGCGCGCAGCGTGAGCGCGATGCCGCCGCCGAGGAACACCAGGCCCAACGCGAGGCGTGGCAGCCGCCGCCGCAGCTCCGACCGGTCCGCGCGGGCGACGGCCCGGAAGTCGGGTCGATCAGCGCCAGTCATACGGTGGAGTCATGCCGTCGAGTCATGCGGTGTGATGCTGAGGTTCCGCGTCACGGGTCGGCAAGCGCCACTTCGACCTCGATCTCCACCGGTGCGCCACGCGGCAACGCGGCCACGCCGATCGCCGAGCGGGTGTGACGACCGGCTTCACCGAAGACTGCGGCCAGGAGTTGGCTCGCGCCGTCGACGACGGCCGGCTGCTCCGCGTATCCCGGCACGCACGCGACGAAACCGATGACGGCGAGCACTCGCGTCACCCGGTCGAGCCCACCGAGTTCGGCCGCAAGCACCGAGAGCGCGTTCCGCGCGCACCAGGCGGCAGCCTCGGCTCCCTCCTTGGTGGTGACACTGGAACCGAGGATTCCCTGATGCATCACGACGCCGTCAACGTCTCGCGGAAGCTGCCCCGACGTACGCGCTCGGCCGCCATACACGACCACCGCGTCGAGGGGATCGTGCGGCGGGAACGGGCCCGGCAACGTGAGACCGAGCGCGCCGAGACGGTCGACGGCGCTCGTCACAACCACCGCTCGAGGAACTCGAGCATGGCGCCGCCGTCCCAGCGGTGGCCGCCGTCGAACACGCGATGATGCAACGCTCCGTTGGGCGCACGCATCGCGTTGTAGACCGACGACAACTCGTCGATCGTTGCTCGGGCCGCTTCGACCGGGAACCGTGAATCGTCGGTTCCCGACTCGACGAGAAGTGCGCGCGGCGCGACGAGCGCGCCGAGGTCGGCGTGTTCCAGCTCACCGATCATGCCGAACAGCACTTGCGATCCGCAGAGGTTGTACGGAACCTGATGCGCGTCCCGCCACGACGAGAAGTATCCCGACACCACGGCCGCGCGTACACGCGTGTCCCACGCGGCGAGGAACAGCGCCAGCGTGGCGCCGTAGGAGAAGCCGACCACCCCGAACCGCGCCGGATCGACGAGCGGATGATCCTCCAAGACATCGAGACAGACGACCAGGTCGTGCAGATTCCCCGTGAGCGGAGTGCGCCCGGCCGCGAACGCCGCCACCAGCTGGGCATCGCACGGATCCTTGCCCGCAGGGGTTACGTCCGCCCGCTCGCCGAACCCCCGCAGGTCGGGCGCGAGGACCACGTATCCCGCCTCCACGAGTTCGCGGGCGTAATCGCCGGGATGGTCCGCGCCCTGGTCGCGCACGAGGCCGACCACCTGGTCCTTGCCCGGCCCGTGTCCGTGCACCGCAACCACCGCGGGGCCCGGCCGGCGTCGGGTCTTCGGAATCAGGAGATGGGCGGGGATGCTCATGGCGGCTTCGCTGTCGAAGACGAGTCGCTCGCGCGTGTAGAAGCCGCAATCCACCGTGTCGGTGAGCTCGGCATTGCGTGCCGTGGAATTCGGGAACGCACCGAGCAGGTCGGTCAGTCGGCCGCGCGTCCGGGATCGCCAACCCGGCACCGACGCCGCATGGGTCGGCACGGATTCCGTCGGGCGCGCGGCGTCGAGTTCGAGCATTGCGTGCGCCCACGGCGAGAAGTTGCGTTGGGTGCGCGGCGCGACCACCCAGGCGTCGTCGTCATCATCCGCCGCGGTGGGCGCGACGTACGAGTCACTCGGGCCGACACCGGCATCATCCTCGGTCGCCACTCAGAAGCCTCCGGAATCTCAGTCGTGGATCAGCGCTCGTCGATCCTTCGCGCCGCATCGACGCGCGTGCCCCCGAAACGTAGGTCGCCCGCGTGGGCCCGCCGGGGAATTCTTTCCCCTCACACCCGGGTTGGCCGGTCAGCGGAAGAAGCTGTTCGACGCGTAACCGTCGGTCTTCACACTCCGGTGTGCAATGCGCCATCCGCCGTCGGCGGGGACGAACCGATCCCGGTAGCGGCCCCAGTGATCGACCCCGACATCGGTGATGACCTGGAAATAGCTGGCGGCCGTGGCGGCCTCGGGTGACTCGACGTCGATCAGCAGATTCGTGACGCAGTGCCGCAGATGGGTGAACCCGGGGCGGGCGCCGGCGCCGACTCCGGAGAAGAACTCTCGGAGGGCCGATCGGCCGAAGTGCTCGGTGCTCCCGACGATCGTCAACTCCCCCGCCTCGGTGAAACACGCCACCATGTCGTCGAACCGCCCCGAATCACCGGCGTGGTTGTACCGGGCGACCGTGTCCCGGATGCACTCCCGAGCGACGAGTTCCCAGAGCTCCATGGACGAGAAGTTAGAGCTCGGCCCCCGTCCGGTCCGTCGAACCGTGTCACCGATGGGACATCTCCGACGAGCTTCCCGGTTGGGGCGAACTGGTGTTCGAGTACGCTGCGCCGCATGGGCGCCCCGAACGCGACGATCCTGCATGCGGACCTCGACGCCTTCTACGCATCGGTCGAACAGCTGCTGAACCCGGCGCTGCGCGGTCGGCCGATCGCAGTGGGCGGCGGGGTGGGCGGCGGGGTGGTCCTGGCGGCTTCCTACGAGGCGAAGGCGTTCGGTGTCAGCGGCGGGATGTCCGGGCGACGCGCCCGCCAACTGTGCCCCGCGCTCGAGTTCGTCGACGGACACTTCCGCGAATACCAACGACTCGGCGATCAGGCCATCGACGTGCTGCGCGACTTCACCCCGCTCGTCGAACGCGTCTCGATCGACGAGGCGTTCCTCGACGTGACCGGCTCGGTCCACCTCTTCGGCACCCCACGCGAGATCGCGATCACGATCCGGCGCCGCGTCCTCGACGAGATCGGGCTGGCGATCTCGGTGGGCGTGGCCACGACGAAGCATCTCGCGAAGGTGGCGTCACAGGTGGCCAAGCCGAACGGGCTCGTCGTCGTCGATGCCGGCGCCGAGGTCGCGTTCCTCGATCCGCTTCCGGTCAGCCTGCTCTGGGGCGTGGGACCGGTGACGCGCGAACGGCTCGCGAGTCACGGCATCCACACGATCGGCGCGCTGGCGAACGCGTCGCCCTCCGCCGTGGCGCACCTGCTCGGCCGCGCCGTCGGCGACAAACTCGGACTCCTTGCAAACAACGCCGACCGCCGGCGCATCGAGACTCGGCGGGTGGCGCGTTCGGTCGGTGCGCAGTCGGCGCTCGGCCGGCGTACTGCCGACGACCGTCTGCTCGCGGAGACCTTCGGCCATCTCGCCGATCGGGTGGCGACGCGCCTGCGGGCGAAGCAGCGGGCCGGACGGACGATCACGGTACGGGTGCGGTTTGCCGACATGCAGTCCGTCACCCGCTCGACGTCACCACGCGCGCCGATCGCGTCGACCCGCGCGCTGACCGACATCGCCGTCGGACTCGCACGCCGTGCCATCGCAGACCAACCCGGGCCACGGGAGGTGAGCCTCTTTGCGATTTCGGTCTCGAACCTCGTACCCGAATGCCCACTCCAACTCGAGTTGCCTCTCGGGATCGAATCGGCCGACGGCCCGTCCGCTGGTACGCGCAGTACCGGCACCGGTGAGCGTCGGTCTCGCCGCGACCTCGATCGGGCCGTCGATGCGGCCCGGGCCCGATTCGGCGCCGACGCGATCGGATACGTGCCGGTCCGGCTCCGAGACGCTCACGGCGTGCCGGACGAGTTCCGGGAACTGGCCGAGGCCGAGGACTTCGGGTGAGTCCAGCCCGGTGTTTCGAGCGCGCACGGTTTCAGGGCACGGTTTCAGGGCGACGGGTCGAGCGAACGCGACTCTACGGCGTGACGCAGCCGCTGGAGTGAGATCGCGTTCCGCACGTGCAGCAACGGCTCGCTGAGGAACGTCGGAAGCCAGGCCGCCGGGCCCGACCGCGGTCGTTCGGTCAACGTGATGACGCTGCCCGCATCCCGTGGGGTGACTTCGATGTCGACCCGCGCGACCCCGGCGGGTCGGAATCGGACTTCGAGCGCAAGATGTCGGGGCGCGTCCCGTTCCAGCACCCGCGACGAGTCGTGGAGTTCACCGGCCGCGGTGCCGACCGCATGATGAAATCGGCTGCCTACCTCCGGCCAGGACGCATCGACGCTCCGGACCCGACGGGTGCCGAGCACCCAGCGGGGGTACGCGCACGCGTCGTCGAGGACCGCGAAGACCGCCCTCGGAGTGGCTGCGGTTCGTATCGAGTTCGTGGACATTCCGCCCGCTTTCGTGCGCACGGTCCGACCCATCCGGCGGCGGGCCGGACGGGTCGGACCCGAACGATCAGGAGACCGAGTCCCGGAGGCTCTTGACCGTGTCGTGCGCCGACTGGACCGCGACCTGTTGCCGGGTGACGACCGTGCGGAGTCCGGCGGAGATGTCCTCGTCCAGCGCCTTGGCGTACTCAGACTTGGCGTGGTCTTCGCCCTGCTCGGCGACGTCGAGCACTCCGTCGACGTCCGAACCGGAGAGCGCGTCCTTGATCGTCATCCAACCGCGGTGGACCGCAGCCGCAACCGAGCTCGACGCGTCCGCGTCATCGCCGTAACCGGCCGCGAGTGCTTCGAGCTCGGTGGCGAACTGTCCGCGCTGCTCCGAGAACACACGAAACTGGCGCGCCAGATCGTCACGACCGGACTCGGCGAGCTTGTCGGCTGCTTTCGCAAACCCAATCTGTCCGTCCTTGCAGGTCTGGACAAGATCCTTCGTCACTTTGGAATCGGTCGACATGTCGTCTCCTTGGGGTGAGGTGAATCAAACGCATACCCACGAAACCGTGCGCCGGAACCCGATCGTGCGCCGCCCGACCACGCAGCGCGCGAATCCGGTACCGGCCCCGCATTCGGCTCGCACCGAACGAGCACGGCGAGTCCCGCTCGGGCAATACTGGCCGCGGAGGCTCTCACCGGTATGCGGAGACGGAGGGAGCGCGGCGGTGCATGAACGTGATCGCACCGTCTGGCGGAGACCGAGGCGAGGTGAGACGTCATGATCACCCATGGTCGGAGAGATGGTCGGAGAGTACGACTCACACTGGCGTTCATCGCCGGGATGCTCGGCGTGGCGGGGTTGTCGATCGGTCTGACGCCGGTGGCTTCCGTGGGCGCTGACACTCACATCGATCCCAGCCTCCCGACCGACCCCACCACGCTTCCGACGGTCCCACCGACCGAACCGCCCACCACGGTCCCCACGGCCCCACCCACCACCACCACCTCGGCCGCGCCGACCACGACCACCACTCGGCCGCCGGTGATCACCACCCGCCCGTCGACCACGACGACGCGCGCCTCCACCCCGACGACGCGCGCCGCGAGCCGGGACACCGGGGGGAGCGCCGCCGCCCCGACCGCGAGCGGCGCACGAGCGCAAACACCGGCGAGACGCCGGGCGATCGCGGCGACCGCCGCTCGCCGCGCGGTCAGGCTCCGGGACACGGCGGGCCTGCCCGAACTTTCCCCCACGGACGGCGACCAAGTCCCGGTCGAGGTCTCGCCTCGGATCGCCACCCGCCCGAGCGCGCGGCGCCAGGTACCCGTCGACGCGCCCGCCCTCGACGCCCGCCCGAATCAGTCCGCCCCCGGAAGCAACCCGATGGCGCTCATCGCCGCTCTCGCCGGTGTGGCCGGGCTGGCACTCATCGTTCTCGGTGCTCGCGCCGTGACCCGTTCGCGCCGGGATCGGTCTGGCGCGCTGTTCGTCGAGCGCGATGCCCGCGAGGTCGAGTTGCACGCCGCGCTGAGCGCCATGGTGGCGGACGGACCCATCGACGTGTCGGGCAGTGACTGCCGGGCACTCCAGCGGCTCGTCAAGGTCGCCGCGCTCGAGGGTTTGGAAATCCGAGACCCCGACGGATTCGTGGCCCGAGCGTCGGACCGCCTGGTTCAGGCGTTCGGCTACGAATCGGACCGCAAGCGCCTGCCCTTGCACTGGAAGGTGACGGTAGGTCCCCGCACGGTCGCGATTCCCGAGGGCGCACCGTTCTTGCTCCAAGAAACCGGCGCAGCCGGAACCGGGCGCCGCTTCGCATTCGCCCCGGGAACACCGGTCGATCTCTGGGACGGCGACTGCCTGTAACCGACGCCGGTCCGGCACCGCGCTCAATCGGCGCGATACCGGAACGCGGTCCAGATCAACCGAGCGCGGCTCGAAGATCGAGCGTCGACTGGAACTCGCCGCACTTCAACGAAGCGATGTGCTGCACGTACCGCACGATCGACTGATATTCCAGTTCGAGGTCTTCATTCAGCTGTTGGACGAATGCCTCGGTGTCCACGGAACGTCCTTTCATCGGCGATCCCGATGTGTGGCCCGACCGCCTCCGCACGAAAACGTGTGCGCGCCGTGGCGACGCGCAACCTGCGCGCCGCGCACGAGACCAGGTTTCGATCACACGGGATCGGGAACACCGCCTCCACGTGAGCACTCGTGACCCACGTCCAACCAACGGGAGGAACCCCATGCTCGGATTTCTGTTGTACCTCGTGATCATCGGCATCATCGCCGGCTTCCTGGCGCGCTTGCTCGTGCCCGGCAAGGACTCGATGGGCATCGGCGCCACCATGGTGCTCGGAATCATCGGATCGTTCATCGGTGGCTTCATCGGCTGGGCCCTGTTCGGCAACGACTTCGCCGAAGGCGCGCTTCAGGCCTCCGGGCTCATCGGTTCGATCGTCGGCGCCGTGATCGCGCTCGTGGTGTACCGCGCGATGAACAACCGCGGCAGCGGCCGCCTCGCCCGGCACTGACCCCCGATCGTTCGACCGGAGAACATGTTCTTCTTCCGCCCGCCTGACTGGCATGAGCACGCTCGGTGCCGTGGCCGTACGGATCTCTTCCATGCGGTCACGGACGAGCGTGCCAGCACGCGCCGAAAGCGGGAGCAGCGGGCCCGATACCTGTGCCGGGCCTGCCCCGTGATCGACGCATGTCGGGATTGGGCCCGAGCCCACCGAGAGTTCGGTCTCTGGGGGGCGGAAGACGAGGAGGAGCCCGCCGCGGCCGGGTTCCAGCCGACGGGACGGCCCGTCTCCAACCCAGCGTTCGGCGCCCCCCGCAGACGTTCCCTCTGACCAACGCTCCAAGCGCTTCGATCTGATCCGAAAATTTTTCCCTGATTCTGGTTTGACGGGACTTCGTCCGGGGTAGCGAGCCCTTGGGGCGGGCCGCGCCCCGATCACCGAATGGAGAGGGCCAGCATCTTGGGAACCGAGTACGGAAGCGACGAATCGGAGTTCAGTCGAGCGGGCGACACCCTCACCATTCGCGGAGACATTGACGTTGCGGTGGTCAACGACTTCGTCGATGCATTGACCGTGCTCGTCAACGAACATCCCGGAGCCACGGTGTGGGTGGACATGGACGCCGTCAGCTTCATCGACTCGTCCGGACTCGGGGCACTCGTCGGTGCGCAGAAGCGCGCGTCCGAAGGCGGCGGAGCAGTGATGCTGCGCAACCTGCACGACTCCCCATACAAGGTGTTCGAGATCACCGGTCTCAAACCGATGTTCGGCGTCGAGTGACCACGTTCAGCCGCGTCCTGCCTCCGTCACCGGCGACCACCCTCGACGAATACATCAGCAGCGGTGGCGGCGCCGGTTTGGAGCGGGCGCGGGTCGCCGACCCGGATGCCATCGTCGCCGAGATCGAGGCCTCCGGCCTGCGGGGCCGCGGTGGTGCGGGCTTCCCCACCGGCCGGAAGTGGCGCACCGTCCGCCAGTACGGAACGGGAGCGGCGTCGCCGACCACCGTCGTGGTCAATGGCGCCGAGGGTGAGCCCGGCTCGTTCAAGGATCGTTCGATCATGCGCGCCAATCCGTTCGCAGTGGTCGAGGGTGCGCTCATCGCGGCCGACACGGTCGGCGCGCGACGCATCGTCATCGCGTTGAAGTCGACGTTCACCGCCGAGCTCGAGATCATGCGCCGGGCCGTGGCGGCAGCCGAAGATCTCGAATGGACCCGAGGGATCGCGATCGAGGTCTTCGCCGGACCGCCGGAGTATCTCTTCGGCGAGGAGACCGGCCTGCTCGAAGCGATCGAGGGGCGTCCGCCGTTCCCCCGCATTGCGCCGCCGTTCCGGCGCGGTGTCGACGACGCGTTCGAGTCCGGGGCGACCGCCGACGGCCTCGCGGCCGGTGATGAGCCTGCGGCCGGAAGCGGCGCCACGAAGTCGGCCGCCGGCGTGGAACTCGCGGGGCCGAACGTCGATACGTCCGGCGCGCCCACCTTGGTGGACAACGTGGAGACGCTCGCCAACGTCCCCACCATCGTGCGCGACGGCGCTGATTGGTTCCGCTCGGTGGGCACTGCGGATTCGCCCGGCACGATCGTCTGCACCGTCTCGGGTCAGACGCCGCGTCACGGTGTCGGTGAGTTCCCGATGGGCACGAGCCTGCGGGCGGTGCTCGAGACGATCGGTGGTGTCGATGTCGAGCGCGTCGGCGCGGTGCTCGTGGGAGTCTCGAACGCCGTGCTCGACCGCAGCCAGCTCGACGTCGCGCTCACCTACGAGGACTTCGCCCGCATCGGTTCCGGACTCGGCACCGCCGGCTTCATCGTCTACGACGAGTCGGTGGACGTGATCGGGGTCGCCGCCGCGGCGTCTCGCTTTCTCGCCGTCGAGTCCTGCGGTCAGTGCACTCCGTGTAAGGCGGACGGTCTCACGATCGCCGACGGTCTCGCCGCCGTCGTCGCCGGCGAGACCACATTCACGGACGCGCAGGCCGGCGTGGCCGACGCGCTCCGGACGGTGGCCGACGGCGCGCGCTGCAATCTGGCCTCCCAACAGCAAGCGGTGGTCGGGAGCATTCTCGACGAGCTGGCGCCGTCGGCCGGCGCCGGCACGACCACGGCCGCAACCCCCGGGGAAGCGCCGCCGGTCGTCGGTATCCGAGACTTGGTCGATGGTCGCTTCGAGCTCGACACCAATCAGCTGACCAAACAGCCGGACTGGACTTTCGACGAGACCGACTCGGGACAGTTCCCGGCCGACCGGCTCGGGACCCCGGTCACGGCTGCGAACCCTTAGCCGGAGACTCACTCGTGCGGGCCTCGATGACCCGAGTGTGGCGGCGCCGAACGACAGCCGGGACGACCAACCACATCAGCGGGGCCGCGGTCGCAGTTCCTGCAACCAACAACGCACCGACGACATCGCCGAAGAGGAACCGGCACACCACGGTCAGGACCAGCGCAAGCGATGCGACCAAGAAGGCGAAACCGACGCGTGTCGCGATGACGCTGACCGCGAGACGGACCGCGCGTTCGGTGCGACGAGCGAACCGGTGCATCGAGATCGGAGTCAGGAACGCGATCACCGACACCGTCGCGCTCACGAGACCGGCCGCGAAGAGCGCCCGCTCCGTCGAATCGAGGCGACGGAACTCGGGGGCGAACGGGACCGTCAACAAGAACGCGGTGAGCACCTGCACGCCGGGAAACACGACCCGGATTTCTTGGAGCAGGCCGTAGTACCGATCACGCAACTCGTCGCGGTCAGCATCGTCGTCGAGGTTGATGGCGGGAACTTCACCCGCCCCCGAGTTCTCGCGCTTGCTCATCGGCCGACCCGCACCCCCCTCAGTCGGTTTCGAGTTCGCCGCGGAGGGTGGAGAGAGCGCGGGCGAGCAGCCGGGAGACGTGCATCTGGCTGATGTCGATACGCTCGGCGATCTCGGACTGGGTCAGACCCTCGAAGAACCGCAGTTGAACGATCTGGCGGTCCCGCTCCGACAATTTCCCGAGCAGGTCCGCCACCACCATCTTGCGTTCGATCGCTTCCATCCCGGCGTCGAGCTGCCCGAGCACCCGATCGAGACTCGAGGAGTTCTCGTCGCCGGACGCCGGCGCGTCGAGCGACGACGCGGAGTACGAGCGATTCGCCTCCATCGCCTCGAGCACCATCTCGGGATCGACGTCGAGCGCGACGGCGAGCTCCGCAACCGACGGCGATCGCCCGAGTTCATGACCCAACTCCTGAACGGTGCGGGTGAGTCGGAGGGCGAGGTCCTGAAGCCCTCGGGGGACGCGGGTCGCCCAACCACGATCACGAAAGTGTCGCTTGATCTCACCGGTGATCGTGGGGACGGCGAAGGTGGTGAAGGCCAGGCCCCGCTCGGGGTCGAAGCGCTCGACGGCCTTGAGCAACCCGACTGTCGCGACCTGTTCGAGGTCTTCCACGGCTTCGCCTCGCCCGGAGTAGCGCCGCGCCAGAGACCGCGCCAGCCCGAGGTGCTCGACCACGAGTTCGTCACGCACCGTGCGTGATTGGGTTGCCCGGTACTCCACGAAGCGCTCGAGGGCGGGCGCCACGGTTGAACTCATGAACCCGCGAGCGCCTTCGTGAACTGGAAGGTGGTGGACGTGTCCGTTCCTTCCAGCCGATAGTCGTCGACCACCGCAGCCAGGATCGCCTGGGCGAGGTCGCTCAACTCCGGCGTTACGCCGTCCCGGTCGCAGCGACCGTCGACGACGAGTCGGTCCTGGCCGACGTGATATGTGAGACAGAGTCGGAGTTCGGCGTTCCCGTTGGCCAGTGCGAAACACAACTCGTCGACGGCGATCCGCAGATCGTCGATGTCTTCGAACGTGAACCCGACCCGCGCGCCGGCGTCGGCCACCGCCAACCGGGCGAGCCGGAGGTAATCCGGCGACCCGGGGATCTGGAGTTCGATTGCGGTTTCGCTCATCAGCTGGGTTCCGTCCTGAGTTGGTGAGGCGAGGCCGGCGCGGCCTCGAAGGTCGAATCAATCGCTACTGGTGCCCGAGCTTGGTCGAGGGCGTTCGCCACGCCGCGATCGTCGCATTGACGGCCACGAGTCGCAAACTCTGACCAGTCGGGCAGCACCGGCCACCGAGAAACCTGCTCGGGCGCGCGCAACCTCGATGCGACCATGCCGACTCACTGCCCGGTTCGTGCTGCGATGAAACATCGTGGTTTCAGATCTTCTTTCGCAGGGGAAAACCCGGCGGGGAAGTGCACACCAGACAGTTCCCACCAGCAGCTCAGGAGACCCCAATGGATGCGGCAGGTTCGGATCCCACTTCGCGCTACGAGATGGGCGAACCACTTCGTACATCTTCGGTTTCGCAGAGCATTCACGCTCGCGATCTCACCACGGGCGCGCCGGTCACCGTCACCCGGCTGAACGCCCCGGCGAGTTCCGACGCCACGGTGGTCGCCGATGTCCAGGCGGCCGCCCAGATGCTGGGAACCGTGCCGGCCGACGACATTGCGCGGATCGTCGAGGTCACCACGATCGACGGCCAGCTCGCGGTGGTGACGGACGGCAGCGGCGGCACCACGCTGGCCGAGCTCATGTCCGGTGGCACCCGATTTCCCTCTGCGCAAGCCGCGCAACTCGGACGGGCGATCGCCAACGGTCTCGACTCCGCGCACCGCGCCGGGGTAGTGCACGGTGCGCTCACGCCCAACGCAATCATTCGCGCCACCGACGGCCACCTCAAAGTCGCCGACTTCGGGTTTGCCCGGAATCCCATTCTGATCACCGACTCCCCCACCTGGACGGCGTACGCCGCGCCGGAACAGATCATGGACGGCACCGTGGACGCGCGGAGCGACATCTATGCGCTCGGGTCGTTGCTGTACCTGATGCTCACCGGTCGGGCTCCCTTCGCCGAGTTCGACGAGACGCTGCTGCGGAACCGGAAACTCTCGGAAGGTCCCACTCCGCCGTCCCACGAAGAACCGATGATCCCCCCAGCCTTCGACGCGCTCGTGACGCGGATGCTGGCGCGCGACCCCGCGCACCGACCGCAGTCCGGAGCCGAGGTCGCCGCCGAGCTGGCCCGGTTCGAGGAGACCGTCGTGGCTGCACCCGTCGGCGTGCGGACCGCCACCGTGACCACCGAGGTTCTCCCCATCGTCCCGGTCGCCGCCGAACGTGAGCAGCCGTCGGCCCTCTGGTGGCTGGCCCTGGCCGCAGTCGTGGTGGCCGGGATCATCACGGCGGTGCTCCTGAGCCGCGCTGACGACAAGGAACGGGTCGCCGTCCCGACGCTCGTGGGTCTCCCCGCCGACCGGGGTGCCGCGCTACTCCAGCGACGGGGGCTGGCCGCGTCCACGGTGTCGAGCCCCAATGACAGCTACCCGGCGGGAGTCGTCGTGGCCGCGGACCCGGTGACCGGTGCGAAAGTGGCCAAGGGGACCGTGGTGATCCTCTCGGTGAGCAGCGGTCCGACGCCGGTCCCGACCACCACTCCGCTCCCGACGTTTCCCACCACGACGACGAGCAGTTCGACGACCACGACCACGACGACCAGCACGACCACGACGACACTGGCCCCGACTCCGCCGCCGACCTGAGCGGCCGACGCGCACCCGACCCGCGCCGGTGGGATGCCCGAGTCAGTTCCGGGCGAACCGGAGGTTCAGTCCGACCCGGCGCGGTAGCGCTCGAGGAGTCCGGTGATCTCGAGGACCCGCTCGACGGCGCCACTCATCCCGTCGATGCAGAGCCGACCGCCGGCGGCTTCGAGGCGCCCACCGGCGTTGATCAACACGCTGATCCCCGACGAGTCCAGGAAGTGGATGTCACGCGCGTCGAGGATGACGAGCCGGGCCCCGGCGTCAGTCACTTCGTCGAGCACGGCGGCGAGCTGTGGGGCCGTGGCGATGTCGATCTCGCCCGTTGCCACCACGCGGTAGGTCCGCCCACCGTCATCGCTCTGGCCCTCGTCCCGCGTGTCTACTTGCAACCCTGATGAAGACACGCAAGTCCCTCTCGTTCGATCGACGCGGCAGACCGCCTTACCGGGTCGAGAACCCTAGTGGGACCGGGCCCGGACGCCGACCCCGGGCCGTCGCTCCGGATCGTTCGGCGGTTCGCTCGGCCGTCCGCCGGAACCCAAACGCGCCGAAAGCCGGCACCCTCGGTGATTCCGAGCGAGGTACCGGCTTTCGAACGGGAGGAACTCAGCGGTCGCGGTGCGAGGCCTTGTCGACCTTGTCCTTCACCGCATCCACGGCGTTGCCGATCTTTTCCTTCACCGACGCGCCGACCCGATCGGCCTTGCCCTCACGCTTCAGGCGGTCGTTGTCCGTGATCGAACCGGCCGCTTCTTTGGCTCGTCCCTTGAACTCGTCCATCTTCTCGGCCATGACTGGCTCCTTCGCACGTCGATCGGTCTGACAACGAAGGACATACCCGCGTTTCGACCCAGCCAATCACGAAGTCGGCCGACTACGCCGACGGCCGCGGACTCGGAGCGACCGGCGGGTCGGCGTCGAACTCGACCGATACGTGTTCCTCCTCGCGGCGTTCCTCGGCGCGGGCGATGTTGGCCCACGCTTCGCGATCGGCCGGCGTCAGCGGGGGCTGGTGAAGACTTCGGGGCCAGAGTCGACGGGCGCGCACCACGTTCACCTCGGCGGCATACACACTGATCTGCGCAGCGAACATGAGCCAGGCCATCAACCCGAGCACGATGGCGAAGAAGCCGTAGAGCTCACTCGTCTGGCGGAGCTGACGGGCGATGAGAAACCCGCCGACGGCTTGCAGCACCGTCCATGCTCCTCCGCCCACCAGCGAGCCGGCCACGAGATCGCGAGTCGGGATCTCGGCGGGAGTGAGCGCGCGGAACGCGGCGAGATACATCCCGACGTTCACCACGATGCCGACTGCGACGGCACCGACCTCGAGCACGCCCGAGCGTCCCACCACCACCGACGTGAGCGTGGTGCCGCCGACGACGCCGACACCGATGACCAGCAACACCCACACCGAGCGTCCGAGTCGCGGTAGGAACCCGGGCCGATCCCGGACGGGGATGGTCCAGACCTGTGCCATCGCATATTGCCCGGCTTGCGCCACTCCGAGCGCACCCCAGACGAGCACTGCGATCCCGACTGCGAGACCGATGCCTTCGCTCGAAAAGCCCTGGACGTTCTCGCGAAGTTGGGTCCCGACGATCGGGAAATCGGCCAGGGCCGAGTTCAGCAGGTCTCCTTGGAGTGCCTCATTGTCTCGCAGCACGATTCGCAGCGCGGTCACGAACACCAGGAGGAGGGGAAACACAGCGAGAAAGCCGTAGTAGGTGAGCAGAGCGGCCAAGCTGCTCCCGCGATCGTCGCCGAACTTCTTGACCACGGCGACCACGAACGCGGTGGGACCGTGGCGCTGCTGCCAGGCGTCGAGCCGGTCCAAGACGGAGGACATCAGGATTCGTCAGCGGTGACCCGGATGACGAGGAGCGCAATGTCGTCGTTGCGTTCGGCGAGCGGCAGCTTCGTCTCGATGGCGGCACGCAGATTCGCGGCGACCGCGTCGGCGGTGGCTCCCTGGGCCGCCGCCGTCACCGCCATCGCCTGGAACTCTTCCGGGGTCAGATCGTGCGGCGGCGCGAGATCGGTCACGCCGTCGGTGTAGAGCACGACGGTGTCGCCGGCGCCCAGTGTGGTGGTCGTCGTGGTGGACTCCGAGACCTCGAACGCGCCGATCAAAGTGCCGGGGACCCCGAGCCGCTCGTCGGTTCCGTCGGACCGGCGCAGAATCGGCAACGGATGGCCGCCGGCGGTGACGGCCAGGACGAACCCGGAATCGACGCGTCGGAGGTCGCAGTACGCCACGGTGCAGAACGTCGAACGTTCGGACTGGACCACGGCGTGGTTGAGCTGTTGGAGCACCTGCTCCCCCGACGCGCCGTTCCACGCCGCGGCGCGGATCGTGTGCCGCGCCAACCCCGTGAGCGCGGCGGCCCGCGGACCGGTCCCGCAGACGTCACCGATGACGACGGCCCAGTGGTCGGGCCCGACCTCGAACGCGTCGTAGAAGTCACCGCCCACTTCGGTCCCCTCGCCGGCCGCCCAGTACCGCACCGTGAGATCGGCGCCGGGAACCACCGGCAACGAGTTGGGGAGCAGGCTCTCCTGGAGCGTGGTGGCGATCACGCGTTGGTGCTCGGCCAAACGCCGGTTCTCGAGCGTCGACGTCACCCGGCTGGCCACCGCGTGCGCCAACGCGAGGTCTTGGTCGGTGTACACGCGGCTGCTCTCGGTGTTCACGAACTGCAATGCCCCGATCACCCGACCTTGCTTTTCGAGCGGAACCGCGATCGCGCTGCGCAGCCGGAGTGAGCGCACGACGTCCCGGGCTTCTTCGGTGGCGTCGGCCTCGGCGATCATCTGCTCGTCGATCTCCCGGTAGAACTCGCTCTCGCCGGTACGGATCACCCGAGGAACGCCGGTCGAGGCGTCGGGGTCGTACGGAAATCGCTTCTGCAACTCTCGTGCGTATTCCACCATCGACGGATCGGCGTGCGCGAACTCGACCCGCGGGATCGCCGAACCGTCATCGGGGAGGACGAAGATGGAACACCACTCACCGAGGGTGGGAACCGCTGCTCGCGTGACCCCCTGCATCACCTCGGCCGGACTCGTCGCGCTCGTCAGGACGTCGTTGATCTGGCCGAGGAACGCCAGCCGCTCCGCGCTGATCCGTTCCAACTCCGCCGCCTCCAGCGCGGCGGCGACCGATCGTTCGCGCTCCTCGGCCACCAGGAATTGGGCGGTGACATCGGCGACACAGCCAATGGTTCCCGTGACCGCGCCGACCTCGTCGCACATCACGGTGCCCTTGCCCTCGAGCCACCGCACCGTGCCGTCGGGCCACACCGCGCGGTGGCGAACCACGTAGGGCTGCTTCCCCTCGACCGCCTCCTGGACGGTGCGCAACACATCCGGCGCGTCGTCGGGGTGAAGACGCTGTGTATATCCGTCGAATGTGCCGTCGAACTCGCCGGGCGCGAAGCCGAACAACGCTTCGAGGCGCTCGTCCCACTGCACCCGACCCGAGCTGATGTCCCAACGCCAGGTGCCGAGACCGCCGGCGTCGAGCGCCAATGCGAGGTGCTCCGCGAGCGCCGCCGCGTCCTGCTCGATCACGGCCGGATCCAGTCCGGCCTCCCCGTCGTCATTCTCCACGGCCCTCGCCACTGATCTGATCATGCCTCCAGCTCGGACGCCGCCCGTCCGGCACGCGGCCGAATCATGGTGCGCTCACACGGGTACTGACGCAAGCAATTACCTGCCGGCGACGCCTCAGGGCCGGGACGTACCGACCCTGGGCCGATCACGAGCCAAATCCGATGCGAAGCCGCGCCACGCGGTCACCGCATCCTCGAGTTGTACCACTCGCCGACGCGCCGCCTTGAGTTCTTCGCGCGCCGCCAGCAACTGGACTTCGGCGCCACGAACCCAGGACGCGACGAGCGCGGCGGGCGATTCGCTCCCGGCCTGCATCAGACCCGAACGACGTTCGGCATGCTGCCGGTGCGACCGATAGGAGTGAAGTTCAATAGCCATGCTCATATCGTTCCCGAACCCGGCGAGCCCGAAACGTCGGGACCCGCTGCGGTCGGAGCCGGTGCCGGCTGCGCCGGGGTGGGGTGAGCCGCGGTGGATTGGGCCGTCGGGTGCTGCGCGATCGCGTCGAGGGTGGCGGCGCGTTCGCCGGCCTCCACCGGCGCACCGAACTTCAGCAGCCGTCCGCCGAACGCGATCGCACTCACACCGAACCACGCCAGACCGAGCGCAACCCCGCCGATCACATCGGTCAACCAGTGCACATCCAGCAGCACCCGGGTCGCGGCTACCGCCGCCGCGGTCCCCATGGCGACTCCCATCGCGATCGCTTGGACCCGCCGCCCTTTCCCTCGGCTGAGGATCAGCGCGAAGCCGGCGAACACCGCGAACGCGGCAGTGGTGTGTCCGCTCGGGAAGGACGGTCCCGAGAACCCGGCCAGTGCGAGACCGTCGGGGCGGGCCCGGTCGACCAAGAGCTTCACCAGGTTCGCGATGAGGTTCTGCCCGACGACGAGCACCACGAGGAAACCGATCACGGCGTTGCGCTGCCGGGAACGGACGTTCAGCGCCACGACCATGAGCGCCATCGCCACCACCGCAACGGTGCCCCCGAGATGGGTCACGGTCCGCACCAACCCCGTCGAGAAATCCGTGGCGTTCGTGGCCCCCCAGTTGGCGGCGCCGCGATCGATGGATTCCAGCACCGACCACGACCGGACGAGCACCGCCAGGCCCGCCAGGATTCCACCGCCGACGACGATCACCGCCGTGGCCACCGTCAATCCCAGGCCGGTCGCCGCCGCCGGGTCCATCCTTCGATGGATGAATCGACGTTCGAGAGGGCCAGCATCCTCGATGGCCTCCCGCACCTCCTCCGCCACTGCGTGCACCGCCCCCTTCGGCGCGCCGGGATCCAGCAGCGGCCAGCGGCGCAGGGCCAGCCACGCGCCGAATCCGACCACCCCGGCCGTCCCCACGAGCACCAACGTCACCATCAGTACGTTCCATCTTTCGTTCGAAATCGCGAGCCGTGTGGCCCGCCGCGTCACCCTCACGAGTGGCGTCCGGAGCACGGTCAGGTTGACATACCCGCGGGCGGGGTAGTCCATGCCGGTGAGTTCTGAGTTCCGTGCCCACCCATCCCGTCGAATCGAGCACCCCGGGCGCACCAGTGTGCTGCGATTCCTGGCTGCGTACGTGATCCTGACCGGCCTCATGATCGGCCTCGGGCTGCTCGTGGCGCACGCACTTCCCGCCCTCACCCGATGGGACGGGTCGGTCAACCGGTGGTTCGTCGAGCAGCGCGTCGGCGCGCTGGACACCGCCACCCAGATCGGATCGCACCTCGCACAGACGATCACGGTCATCGCGGTGGCCGCGATCGTCGTGGGCGGGCTGGCGTGGTGGCGGCACTGGACCGCGGCGGGACTTCTCGTCGTGGCCATCCTGCTCGAGGTCACGGTCTTTCTCACCACCACCCTGTTGGTGGATCGCCCGCGACCGTCGGTGTTGAAGCTGGACTCGGCGCCACCCACGTCAAGCTTCCCGAGCGGCCATACCGCGGCTTCGGTCGCGCTCTACATCGGATTGCTCATCGTGGCGCGCCGGTTGATGCACCCGACCGCGCGGCGTGCTGCAGTCACCGTCGTGCTGGCGCTGATCCCGGTGGCCGTCGGACTCTCGCGGCTCTACCGCGGAATGCACCACCCCTCCGACGTCGTCGGCGGACTGTTGCTCGGCGGATTGTGCCTCGTCATTGCGTACCGAATCGTGACCGCGATCGCCGCGGCTCCTGATTCGCCCGTCGCCCTCCGCCGCCCTGCTCCCAATCACGCCTTGGAAGGACACCGAACATGAGTTGTGTCGCGGTCATCGCCCACTCCGACAAGCAACTGGGAGACGGCCTGCCGGAACTCCGGCGCGAGTTGGCGCGGCTCGGCTTCGCCGACCCGATCTGGCACGAGGTGCAGAAGAGCAAGCGCGCACCGAAGCGGGTGAGCAAGGCGCTCGAAGCCGGGGCCGATCTCATCTTCGTCTGGGGTGGCGACGGCATGGTCCAGCGGTGCATCGACGCGGTGCGCAAGCATCCGGACGTCACCCTCGCGATCCTGCCGGCCGGGACAGCAAACCTGCTCGCCACCAACCTCGGGATTCCGAAGGACCTCGCGGCCGCAGTGGACATCGGACTGCACGGAACGCGCCGAACGCTCGACGTCGGTTCGATCAACGGCGAACGCTTCGCGGTGATGGCCGGATGCGGCTTCGACGCGCTGATGATCCACGACGCTGACAAGGGATTGAAAGACCGCTTCGGACGAGCCGCGTACGTGTGGACCGGCGCGAAGAACATGCGCGCGAGTGCGGTCACCGGCCGGGTGCGCGTCGACGGGCACGACTGGTTCTCGGGCCGCATCGGATGTCTGCTCGTCGGCAACGTCGGATCGGTGTTCGGCGATGTCGAGCTCTTCGACGACGCCCGACCCGACGACGGCCGCCTCGACGTGGGGATCGTGACCGCGGAGGGCCTCACCCAGTGGACCCGGGCACTCGCACGCGCGGCATTCGGCCGAGCCGAGAAGTCGCCGCTCATCCGAATGACGGTGGCCCGCAAGATCGACGTGAAACTCGAGCGCAAGACCCGCTACCAACTCGACGGCGGCGATCGGCCACCGGCCCGGCGCTTGCGCATCAAGGTCCACCCCAGAGCCGTGAAGATCGCCGTCCCGACCTCGCGGTCCGCATGAGCACCGCGACCCCGGTACCCGAAACGTGGGAACTGACCGGTGACGACGCCCGCCAGATGCTGCGCCGGGTCGGCCGGGTGCAACTGGTCAAGGATTCTTGGCAGCGGTTGCGAGTCGCCGACGGTTTCAGCCACGCGCGGTCACTCGCGTACGCCGTCTCGTTGGTGCTGGTCCAGGCGATCATCTCGCTGGTGGGCTTCGCCAGTGCGTTCGGTGGCGGCGGGGCGCGCAGCGTGCTCGTCCGGTCACTCGAAGCCGCGGTGCCGGGCCCCGCCGGCCAGATGCTCACGGACGCGGTCACTCAAGCGCAAAGGGCGGGGGCCTCACATCAGTACCTGGGTCTCGCATTCGGACTCATTGGTTCGCTCGTCACCGGCGCCACCCTCATGGGCCAGGTCGAACGATCGTTGAACCGCTTGTACGGCGTCGAGGAGGACCGACCGACCTTCGAGAAGTACCGGCGCGCGTTCGTGCTCGCTGCCACCGCCGGACTGCTCGCCACCGCGGCGAGCGTGCTCTTGGTGTTCGGGCAACGGTTCGGGAACGCGATCGACAACCGCGCCGCCGTCACGGCGTGGAACGTCGGGCGGTGGCCACTCGCCCTCGGCCTGATGACGGGCGCGATCGGGCTGTTGTTCAAGTGGGCGCCGCATCGTCACCAGCCCGGGTGGTCGTGGTTGGTCTTCGGTGCCACCGTGTCGGTGGCGCTCTGGACTGCGTCCACGTTGCTGCTCGGCGGCTTCTTCGCCGCCAGTACCTCGTTCGGCGACACCTACGGTCCGTTGGCCGGCATCGTGGCACTGCTCCTGTGGTCCCTGCTCTCCTCGATCGCATTGCTGTTCGGAGCCGCGATCGCCGCGCAACTCGAATCGGTGCGCGCCGGCGAGCCCGAGCCCCAGGACGCCGCCAAGGTCGCCCACTCCGAAGGCGAGTCCACATCGTCGATCGCCGGTCGTGCCCCCGCCGCCGCGACGGTTCGCTGACCATCGACAGAGGTCCGGCACCGAAACTCGGAGCCGAAAACCGAGACCGCCCGCATACATCGCGGTCACGCCGGGTATGTGAGCCGCATGCCTACCCAAACCACAACCAAAAAATCCGTGAAGAAGTCCGTGAAGAAGACGGCCAACAAGGCAGCGAACGCCTCGAAGTCGACCGCGAAGAAACTGACCGGCAAGAAAGTGACCGGACGGTCCACGAGCCCGTCCGGATCCACGCGGCCTGCACGTCGTGACGTGATCGCCATCCTGAAGGCCGATCACCGTGACGTTGAGCAGTTGTTCCGATCCTTCGAAAAGGCCAGCGACAACGCCCACGCACAGAAGCGTGAGATCGCGGACCGCATCGTCGCCGCACTGTCAACCCACGCGGCGGTCGAGGAACAGGTTCTGTACCCCTGGGTCCGCGAGACGATTCAGGACTCGGACGACCCGGTGCTCGAGGCCCTCGAAGAACACCACGTGGTCAAGTGGCTCCTGTCCGAGATCGAGGACATGGAGCCCACCAACGAGCGGTTCGTCGCCAAGGTGACGGTGCTCGCCGAGAATGTGCGTCACCACGTGCGAGAAGAAGAGAGCGAGATGTTCGTGAGCCTGCGGCAGGTGGGCACGCGCGCCGAACTCCTCGAGCTGGGTGATCGCATCACCGAAGCCAAGCGATCGGCACCCACTCGCCCGCACCCCCGCAGTGCCGACACGCCCCCGATGAACCTCATCGGTGGCCAGGTCAACGCCGCACTGGACCACGCGCGTGAGGTGGGACGGGGAGTCGTCGGTGCACTCGGGTCGCTCGGCCCGTCGGCGGAGTGAGTCAACTCACCATCGAATTCCGTCATCCCGTGGGACCCACCTTTACGCAAGTCGATGCGACGTTCCCCGGAGTTCCGGAGAGCGTCGCATCGGCGCGCCGGTTCGTCGAGGTCACGCTGCGTCGCTTCGGATGCAACGAACGGATGACCGAGGACGGCGTCCTCCTGGCCAGTGAGCTCGTGGCGAACGGCTTGGAACACGGCACCCCGCCGCTCCGCGTGTGCGTCCGGAAACTCGAGAACGGCTCGATGCGCGTGGAAGTCAGCGACGCGAACGAGGATTGGACCGTCGGTGGCGCCGCTCCGGCCCCCGGACTCGGTCACCGCATCGTCGATCGGGTCGCCCCCCGCTGGGGTTGGTTGCCGCGACGCGGGGGCAAGCGGGTCTGGTTCGAGATGGATCCCGAGTCCTGAGACGCCCCAACGCCCCACATGAGCTGCGGCGGACGCGCCACGGCCGGGAAGCGAACCTGGCGAGTTCGTTCCCGGCCGTGGATTCTTTCGTGTGCGGTCGATCGTGGCGAGCGCGCGATGCGGACGGTCAGTTCTGGTGCGCGCGCTGTTCGGCTTCGTGCACCTTGGCTTCGGCGCGGGCCTTCTCGGCTTCGGCCTCCTTGCGGGCGACATCGCGCTGGGCGTCGGCCTTCTCGCCCTGGGCCTCGCCTTCACGCTGCAACTCATCGTTGCCCGTGATCACGCCCGCGGCTTCCTTCACCTTGCCTTTGACTCCCTCGACGGTGCCCTTGAGGCCCGATGCGGGACCGCTGTCCTTGTCGTTGCTCATCGCAATACTCACTCCAGTGTCTGGGGGGGATTGACGGTGGAACGCCGTCGCTCCCTACGTACCCTCCGAACGGAGCCGCAAAACGTCCGGTCGATCCCCGGTACGGTCAGGTGATGAGCCGACCCCGCGCCGTCCTTCTCGATTCGGGCGGGATTTTCCTGCTGCCCGAAGCGCAGCGGATCACCGCCGCCTTCGCCCGCGCCGAGATCGCGGTGGACCCGGACCGGCTCCATGACGCCCACTACCGGGCGGCGGCGGAGTTCGGTGCGGATCTCGACGTCGACGCGGACTGGGCCGGGAGCTGGCACCGATACCTCGAGGCCTACGTCGCTGCGTGCGGCGTCGAGTCGCAAGACCGTGATGCGGTCCACGCCCACCTCGACAGCGAGTTCGCCGACGCCGCGCTCTGGCTCGACGTGATCCCTGGGTGTCGCGTCGGATTACGGGCGTTGGCCGATACCGGAGTCCAGCTCGGGGTGGTGTCGAATGCCGATGGCGCCATGGCGGCACGGTTGCACGATCTGGAGATCCTGCAAGTGGGCCCCGGCATCGGCGTATCCGTCGGGTGCGTGATCGACTCGGGGGCGGTCGGGGTGATGAAACCGGATCCGCGCATCTTCACCATCGCGCTCGAAGCGCTCGGCGTCGATGCCGCGGACACCTGGTACGTCGGCGACATGCCGGCCTTCGACGTCGTCGGTGCCCAGCGTGCGGGCCTCCGCCCGTTTCTCATGGATCCCATCGGCCTGCATCGAGAGGCCGCCTACGACCGAGTGGGATCACTCGAGGAACTCGCGGGTCGGATCGACGCGAGCTGACCTGGTTTGTCTGCGGGAATCGGCGTTGTCTGCGCCCGGGTCGTCTGCGCCCGTGTCCTCGGGGGTCGCAACGTCGTGGTCCACCGGCGCCGCATCGGTTCCGAGGTCGCCGTGCACACGCCGCACCGCATCCCGCGCGTCGTCCGGGCCGACGGCGGCATCTTCGTCGGCCAGGGCTTCGGCTTCCGCGTCGCGATCACCGGTGGCGGCGTGGAGCAGCTGCCGGATCGATCGGTCCCCCACCGTCGTGTCGGCCGGACCTTGGGACTCGCGCGTGGAATCGGTGTTCATGAACTCGCTTCCTTTGATGGGCTTCGACGGTGCCGGCATACCCGCCGGCATCCGATCAATACCCTGATCCGCGACCCGACAATCCCCGGTCAACCGAACCGAGGGACGGCTGCGATCCGCGCCCGGGGGACCGACCCGCGAGAGTGGTCGCATGCCCGAAGGTGACTCGATCGTCGGTGCTGCCCGCCGGGTTGGCGCGGCGCTCACCGGGAAGCGACTCGTTCGCCGCGAGATCAATCAGCTGCGTCGCTCGACGCCGGAGGATCTCCGAGTCGTTGCGGTCGACGCGCACGGCAAACATCTCTTGATCCGTTTCGACGACGGCACCACGCTGCGGACGCACCTGCGGATGAACGGTCGGTGGGACGTGTACGCGCCCGGTTCATCGTGGCGTCGACCCCGCCACCGCGCTCGCGTCGTGCTCGAAGCCGAGGACGGGTTTACGGCCGTGTGCTTCGACGCACCGGAGGTCGAGCTCTTGGAGAGCCCCCAGGCCGAAGCAAACCGGCTCGGGCATCTCGGCCCCGATCTGTGTCGAACCGACGCCGACCTCGAGGAAGTGCTCCGCCGCATGGACCGCATCGATCCCGCAACCGAACTCGGTGTGATGTTCCTCGACCAACGGATCGCCTGCGGGGTGGGCAACGTCTACAAGAGTGAGATCTGCTTCGCCTGCCGTGTCGATCCGTTCACCCCGATCGGTGCCATCTCGCCCGAGCTCCGACGCACGTTGGTGGACACGGCCGCTCGTCTCCTGCGCGCGAATCTCGGGCCGGGGCGACGCATTACGTACCATGGTGGCTACGCGGTGTATCGCCGCGCTCGGCGGCCGTGCCCGCGCTGTGGAACCGTGATTCGCAGTCGGCGTCAAGGCGACCAGGCCCGCAGCACGTACTGGTGTCCCCGCTGCCAGACCCTGCCCGCGCCCGCATAAGCCGACGAACCCGAGCATGCCGGCTCGGGACCGATGCGCAGGGACCGCACCGAACTCCCACCACCGTTCGGGTCAGCGCCTACTCTCCACCTTCGTGGCCGGCCCTCCGCACGCGTTGACCCGGAGGATCCGGCGCATCTTCACCGGGTTCCTCGTCCTGCTTCTCGTGCTCGCATCGGTGGAGATGATTCCGGCGCTCACCAGCCGCAACCGCGCCGAAGCCTTGTACGACCGCTGGATTCCGGCCCGTGCCGACACGCTTCGCCTCGTCACCGCACTCGTAGACCAGGAAACCGGCGAGCGCGGATTCGTCATCACCGGCGACCCGATCTTCCTCGAGCCCTTCAGCAGGGGCCGGGCCGTCAGCCGGCGTCTCATCGGGCGTTTGACCCGAACGTTGGGATCGGACCAGAAGGGCCGGGCACTCGTTCGGGCCACCGCCGCCCGGTACACCACCTGGAGAACCCAAGTGGCGGAGCCGGTGATCGCCGCCGCCCGCGGTCCCAATCCGGAAGCGGCCCAGGCCACCATCGCCAGCGGCATCGGGCGCCGCCTCTTCAGCGGCGTCCGGAAATCCACCACCAACCTGACGTCGTACTTGGACCGGCGCGTCCGTGAGGCACAACAAGCCATCACCGACGCCAACGACACCCTCGTGCTCACCCTGCTCGCCACCCTCGGGGCCATTGCCGCGCTCGCCGCGTTCGCGCGCCGGTGGTTGCGCCAATGGTCCAATCGGCTCGAGGCGCAACTGGC
>JANPMG010000053.1:0-3784 GCA_031422675.1 Acidimicrobiia bacterium
GATCGAACGCGAGACCCAGTTTGCGTCCGATGTCAGTCACGAGCTTCGGACTCCGCTCGCAACCATGGGCGCGGCCCTGAACATCGCGCGGCGTCGCCAGGGCGCGGTGGCGACGGACGCATTCGACGTGCTCGACGGCGAACTGCAGCGGTTCACGCGTCTCGTGCTCGACCTGCTCGAAATCTCACGACTGGATGCGGGCGTCGATGCTCCGCAACGGGTCGAAGTGACGCCCGAGACGTTGGTCCGCGGGATCCTCCAGGCGACGCAACGGGAACACGTGATGGTCGACATCGAGCGATCTGCGCCGGCACGGGCATTCGTCGATACTCGGCGAATATCCCAGGTGTTGACCAACCTCTTGGCGAACGCCGACGCTTATGGCGGCGGCGCACGCGCACTCATCGTCGGCGGTACGCCGACCACCTGGCTGGTTGCGGTGGACGACGCCGGACCGGGCGTGCCCGTCGAGGAACGCGAGCACGTGTTTCATCGATTCGGGCGCGGCAGCTCGTCCGAATCGAAGCCGGGGACCGGCCTCGGGTTGGCGCTCGTCGTCGAACACCTTCGGCTCGAGGGTGGCCGAGTGTGGGTGACGGACTCCCCGCTGGGCGGCGCCCGATTCGTGGTTGAGATCCCTCGGAGGCCGACATGATTCGCAACCGCATGACCGCATTTGTCGTGATGGCCGCACTCGCGGCGCTGGCGGCGTGCGGCGTTCCGAGAGACTCCACGGCCACCAAGATCCGGGCGAAGCAGGTTCCGTTCGACCTGCTCAACCGAAACCGCGGCGCCGATGCCGCGGACACCGCGGGGGAAGCGGCCTCCGTGTTCTTCGCCAAGAGTGGACAACTCGTGTCGGTGGCGCGGCCGCTTGCCCCCTCGGCGTCACCGCAGGTGCTGCTGAACATGCTCCGACGGGGTCCGACGACGGGCGAAGTGGAGGCCGGGCTCCGGTCGGCGCTGTTGGGGCAGAACCTCGCACGCGTGGTCTCGGTGGTTGCGGGCACGGCGACCGTGGATCTGCGGAGCGCGTTTTCCACGCTTCCGAGCGCGGACCAGTTCCTGGCGTTGGCGCAGCTCGTGTTCACCCTCACCGGTCGGCCGGGGATCGGCCAGGTTCGGTTCACGCTCGAGCGCCAAGCCACCGACGTGCCGCTCTCCGACGGTTCCCTCGTGCGGCGACGCGTCTCCCGTGACGACTACGAAGGCGTTGCACCGACGGCGTAGCCACCACATCCCTCGGACTGCGATGGGCCGGAGTCAGAGTGGACTCGGTCAGAGGCCGGCCGTTTTGCGCAGGTCGCCGTGGGCCGTTTCGACGGCCTGGGCGAGGTGTTCCAAGTGGGGGGCGAGTTCGCGGCACGCGATGAATCCCCAGTCCATCCGGTCGAGGTAGCTGAGGACCGTCAGGTTGAGCCCCGCGCCCTCGATGGGTGGACCCAACGGGATCAATGAGACGACGCGCGCACCCGCGAGGTACAGCGGGAGCGGCGGGCCCGGGACATTGGAGATCACGAGGTTGATGGGTACCGCGCCCCGCCCCGCGAGTTCGCCGAGCAGCCGGCTCGCGAGACCAAAGCTGCGCGGTCCGGCGAGCTCGCCGAGTTCGAGCAGCGTGCGCGCCCCCATGGCGTGATGCTCTTCCTTCGCACCCTTGGTCGCGTCACGGATGTGCGCCACTCGTTCCTCGACGTCGTCGAGGTGGGTCGGCAACGAGACGAACATCGACGACACCTTGTTGGCACTGTCGATGTGGGCCGTGTCGTCGTTGCGCACCGACACCGGGCAGGACGCGATCAGGGCGCGGTCCGGCAGCGCGTCGAGAGACTGGAGGTAGCGGCGCAGTGCACCCGTGGCGGTGGCGAGTACCACGTCGTTGACGGTGCAATCCAACGCGGTCTTGATGGCCTTCACCTCGTCGAGGGGCACAGACGCGAAGGCGACACTCCGGTGTGCGGTGAGCGGCGCGTTCCACGGTGTGCGGGGCGTGTTGAAGGGAGTGCCACCCGCCGGCAGGCTCGGATCGCGCCGGACGCGAGTGATTCCCACCGCGCTGCGGACCAGGTTCGGGACGGCCAACGCGAGCGCGTAGGGGAGCGGGCGGCGCAGCCGCGACACGATCGCGTGCTGGATCATCTCGAAATCCGAGGGTGGATGCTCGGGCCTCCAATCGACCACGGTCGTCGGCTCCGCAGTCGTCGGGTCCGGCGGGGTCGGTTCGAGGTCGAGGATGCTCGTGACCAGGCTCGAACCGGAGACGCCGTCGATGGTCGCGTGATGCATCCGCGCCACGCACGCGATCGCGCCGCCGGGTTCGACCCCCTCGATGACCCAGAAATCCCAGAGGGGCCGATTGCGATCGAGTGGCCGGCCGGCGATGTCACCGACGATGTCCGCGAACTGTTCGGGCGTGCCCGGCGCCGGGACCGCGATGTGGTGCAGGTGGTAGTCCAGGTCGAAATCCGGATCGTCGAACCAGACCGGCCGGTGGAGATCGAACGGCACCTTGCCCAGCCGCCGACGGAACTCCGCCAATGAGGGGAGCCGCGCGCCGAGATGCGTCCGGATCTTCTCGAAGGAGTACCCACCCGGAACCGTGGACGGATCGAGGAGCATCACGGCCTGGACGTGCATATGGACGGTGGGCGTCTCGAGATAGAGGAACGCCGTGTCCATTCCACTCAGCCGTTGCATGGCACTCGTTCTCTCATCGGCGCTCAGTCTGGTCAGACCGCTGCATCCCCGCAATGGCCTACGGCGTGCGGGTGAACATCGGCGCCGGTCGTCGATCGGAGAGCCTCTATCGCAGGCTCGGGCGCGCGGGTTTGCTCCTCGGCGGTGGCGTGGGTCTCGAAGCGGTGTACGGTGCGCGGCACCCGACGAGTTCCTCGTCCCGTGCGTTGCTCCGGACCTTGGTGGCGCGATTCCCCCAGTCCGAGAGACGTTACGTCCGGAGCCGACGACCGTATCGATCGTTTGCCGTTCCGGCCCGACGCCTCCCATCACGGAGGTCGTTCATGTCCACCCTCGCACCCCCGGCGTCCCCTACCGCCGCGCACCACATCTCGACCGCAGAAGCGAACTGATCATGCGAGCATTCGTGAATCACGGTCCCGACACCAAGGTGTGGGAGGAGGTCCCGAAACCGCTCCTCGTCGCAGACGCCGATTCGATTGTTCGCGCCGATGTCACCGCCATCTGCGGCTCGGACTTGCACATCCTCAAGGAGCACGCTCGACGCGCCGTCGCCGAGGACCGGGAACGAATCGCTCGGGACCTACGTGACACGGTGATTCAGCGCATCTTCGCCGCGGGATTGGATCTTCACGTGACGATGGGGACGCTCGAAGATCCGGACCGGACCCGCGACCGGATCGTGTCGACCCTCGAATCCCTTGACCAGGCCATCGCCGATCTTCGCACCGCCATCTTCTCGCTGTAGCCCACCGGCCGTCGCAGTCGTCGTCGGCGGGTCGAGCGGACCACGGTGGCTTTCTCACGGGCGTGTCAGACACTCCCGCAGCGCGTCGTCCACGGCGAGCGACGGGGCCGGAGCAGTGTCGACGGTGGTCGCAGTTGGCCAAGGGTCAGCGAGCGTCGAGAGGCGCCTCGCCACCGCAGGGTCGGCGTCGGAGGGATCGACTCCCTCGGCCGTCCGTTGTCGCATGCGCAATGCGGCAACCTCGGGCGGGATCTCGCAACGCAGCTCGATGAAATCGCTCGCACTCTGCTCGGCGATCGTCTGGGCCGCATCGCGCATCCGCCGCTCGTTCCACGACGC
>JANPMG010000054.1:0-10281 GCA_031422675.1 Acidimicrobiia bacterium
ACGTGCACCTGCGGCCAGGTGAACGTGCCGGCGCGCGCCGAGAACCCCACCCGGGCGAAGCGGCGCAGCGCGATGATCCCACCGGAGATCAGGCCCGCGATCGCGGGGTAGGTGGCGATGGGGAACAGCCCCGATTCCCAGGCGTTGAACGAGGCGCCACCGCCCGGGACGACGAAGACGCCGAGCACCGAGAAGCCGGCCGTGACTGCGCCGCCGGCCATGACGACGATCTCCGCGCGTGACGGTTGTTGGTTCACGATTCCTCCCCGAGTCCGGTTCGACAGTGAATCACGTCAGACGCCCGATGTCCGACGTCCACCGGTGGCGCGAGCGTTGTCGACCCGGGAGCCCGACCACCAATGCGGGTAGGTTGGCGGACGATGCAGATCGGGGTGCTGGCGTCGGGCAGTGGGACGATTCTCCAGTCCCTGCTGGACGCGAACCTGCCCATCGCCGTGGTGATCGCCGACCGTCCGTGTGCGGCGACCGAGCGGGCCGAGACGGCCGGGGTGCCGGCCGAGGTGGTCCTGCGGTCCAGCTACGGCGCCGACTTCGACCGGGTCGCCTACACCCACCAGATCGTCGACGAGCTGGCACGCCACGGTGTGGAGCTGGTTGCGATGGCGGGGTTCGGCACGATTCTCGAGCAGCCGATCCATGACGCCTATCCGGATCGGATCGTGAACACCCATCCGGCGCTGCTGCCTGCGTTCAAGGGCTGGCACGCGGTGCAGGCCGCGTTCGACGCCGGGGTCGAGGTCACCGGCTGTACCGTCCACCTCGCCCGGCTCGATGTGGACGAGGGCCCGATCCTCGCCCAGGAGGCGGTGCCGGTCTTGCCCGACGACACGGTCGAGACCCTGCACGAACGCATCAAAGCGGTCGAACGGCGGCTGTACCCCGCCGTGTTGCACGAGCTGATCGACCACCAACTGATCGACCACGAACTGATCGACCACGAACTCATCGAACGGGAGTCCTGAGGAATGCGCGCGCTGCTGTCCGTGTACGACAAGACCGGGATCGTGGAATTTGCGCGCGCTTTGCGCGAGCTCGGTGTGGCGCTGGTTTCGAGTGGGGGGACCGCGGCCAAGATCGCAGACGCGGGACTGCCCGTCACCGATGTCGCCGAACTCACCGGCGTGCCCGCGATCCTCGATCACCGCGTGGTCACGCTCCACCCGAAGGTGCATGGCGGCCTGCTCGCGGACCCCACCAACCCCAACCACCAGGCGGACATGGTGGAGCACGGCATCGAGCCCTTCGACCTGGTGGTGACCAACCTCTATCCGTTCCACACCGATCCGTCGATCGAACTCATCGACATCGGTGGTCCGGCGATGACGCGCGCCGCGGCGAAGAATCATGCGCACGTGGGGATCGTCACGAGTCCGGACCAGTACGCGTTGGTGCTGGCCGAGTTGCGCGAACACGGCGCGCTGACGGACGCCACCCGGCGCGCGCTCGCACTCGAAGCATTTGCGCACACTGCGGCGTATGACGCGGCGATCGTGGAATGGCTTCAAGCGGGCGAAGCGCTGCCGCGCCATCTGGTGATCCCGCTGACCCGTTCGAACGAGACGCTTCGATACGGCGAGAACCCACACCAGCAGGGGGCACGGTACCGACGGGCGGGAACGACCACGTGGTGGGACGGCCTCGTGCAACACGGAGGTCTCGCGCTCAGTTACCTCAACCTCTACGACACCGAGGCCGCCTGGAAACTCGCCCACGATCTCGGCGATCGCGCGGTGTGCGCCATCATCAAACACGCGAACCCGTGTGGGGTCGCCGTGGCTCGCGATCTCCCCACCGCGTATCAGCGCGCGTTGGAGTGCGACGAGCGCTCGGCGTTCGGTGGCATCGTCGCGTTCAACCGCCCGATCGACGACGAGACCGCCGCGGCGATGGTCAGCGGTCCGCAGGCCGACGTCGTGATCGCGCCCGGATACACGGCGGGCGCGTTGGAAGCGCTGCGGGCCAAGCGCAAGAACACGCGACTGTTGGGGGCGCCCGCGCCCGCAGGAGAGGCACGCGAGTTCCGCCAGATCTCGGGCGGATTCCTGGTGCAGGACGCGGCGCACTTCGCCGCCGGCCGTGACGCTTGGAAGGTGGTCACCAAGGCCGCCCCCACCGCCGAGCAGTGGGCGGATGCGGAACTGGCCTGGCGGATCTGTGGTCACGTGAAGTCGAACTCGATCGTGCTGGTGAAGGACGGGCAGGCCGTGGGTATCGGCGCCGGTCAGCAGAACCGCGTGGAATCCGGAGAGATCGCGGCGAAGAAGGCCAACGGACGCGCCGTCGGTGGCGCGTGCGCGTCGGACGCGTTCTACCCCTTCCCGGACGGCGTCGAGGCGGCGGCCGGTGCCGGCGTCGCGGTCGTGATGCAGCCGGGTGGCTCGGTGAGTGACGAGAAGGTCATCACCCGCGCCGACGAACTCGGTCTCGCCATGGTCCTCACCGGCGAACGCCACTTCCTTCACTAAGGAGCTGAACGTGAGCGTGAGCGAGACGTTGTTCATGCCGGGGGGACCGGTGGCGGACGCCGTGTTCGCGGACCTCAGGCCGCGGATCGAGAGGCTGATCGCACACGGTCGGGCCCCCGGTCTGGCCACGCTGCTCGTGGGCGAGGACGACGCGAGTGCGCGCTACGTGGGCATGAAGCACGCCAAGGCGGCGGCGCTCGGGTGTCATTCGGTCGATGTCCATCTCGGTCCTGATGCCACCCAGGCCGAAGTGCTCGACGCCATCGCGGAGTTGAACGCGGACGACACCGTCGACGCGGTGTTGTTCCAATATCCGGCGCCGTCCCACATCGACTTCGAGGCCGCGCTGCTCACGCTGGACCCGGACAAGGATGTCGACGGGATGCATCCGCAGAATCTGGGCCGGCTCGCACTGTCGATGCCGGGTCCGGTGCCGTGCACGCCGGCGGGGATCGAGGCGCTGCTCGCCTTCTACGAGATCCCGGTGGCCGGGCGAGAGGTGTGCATCCTCGGGCGCGGGGTCACGATCGGACGGCCACTGGCGATGTTGCTGTCCCAGAAGCGGCCGACGGCGAACGCCGCGGTCACCGTGGTGCACACCGGGGTGACGGACTGGCCCGTGTACACGAAGCGGGCCGCGGTCGTGGTGGCCGCCGCCGGTGTTCCCGGCATCATCCAACCCGAGCACCTCTCGCCCGGGTGCGCGGTGGTGGGGGCGGGTGTTCGGTACGAAGGTCGCATCCTCCTCCCCGACGTCGACGAGGCCTGTGAGGAAGTGGCCGGGGCCATCACCCCGCGCGTGGGTGGGGTAGGTCCGACGACGATCGCCATGCTGTTCCGCAACCTGGTCGAGATCGCCGAGCGAAACCTGACCGCGTCGTGACTTCTGTGCAGTATTCGGTGCTCTGGCCCCCCAAAGTGCACAGAAGTCGGAAGGCGGGGATGCCGTGACCGGGTCGGAACTCGTCTCCTGTCCGCTGTGCGCGCAGCGCACCGATCCGGACGTCCGCTGTCCGGCGTGCGGCATGACGTCGCAGTTCGGCCCGGATCGCCCCAACCCGTTCGCAGGTGCGACGCTGTGGGTCATGATCGGGGTGATCGTGGTGGTGCTCGCGCTGACGCTGGCCGTCGTCGCCCTCGCCGCCTGATCGAAACGCCCGTCCCGCCCGTTCCGTTGTCGCCCGTTCCCGTCTAGCCCGTCACCACCGAAGGAAACCTGATGCCCGAGAAGATCACCCAGAACGCCGACGGCTCCCTGAACGTGCCCGACGAGCCGATCATCCCTTTCATCGAGGGTGACGGCACCGGGGTCGACATCTGGCCCGCGGCGAAGCTCGTGATGGACGCGGCCGGCGCGAAGCACGGCAAGACCATCGGCTGGGTCGAGGTGTTGGCCGGGCAGAAGGCGTTCGACGAGACCGGGAACTGGCTCCCGGACGAGACCGTCGAGTCGTTCCGTGACCACCTCATCGGCATCAAGGGTCCGCTGACCACGCCGGTGGGCGGTGGTATCCGGTCGCTCAACGTTGCGCTGCGCCAGATCCTGGACCTCTACGTGTGTTTGCGACCGGTGCGGTGGTTCACAGGCGTGCCGTCGCCGGTGAAGCATCCGGAGAAGGTCGACATGGTGATCTTCCGTGAGAACACCGAGGACATCTACGCCGGCCTCGAAGTGGAAGAGGGCACGCCCGAGGCGAAGCGACTCATCGAAATGCTGAAGGACGAGATGGGGTGGGACATCCGGCCCGATTCGGGGGTGGGGATCAAGCCGATCTCCGAGACCGGATCGAAGCGTCTGATCCGCGCGTCGATCGAGTACGCAATCAAGAAGCAGCGCAAGTCCGTGACCATGGTGCACAAGGGGAACATCCAGAAGTTCACCGAAGGCGCGTTCCGCAACTGGGGCTACGAACTCACGCGTGAGGAGTTCGGCGACTTTGCCGTCGGCTGGGACGACTGCAACGGTGATCCCGGCGACAAGGTGCTGGTCAAGGACGCCATCGCCGACATCACGCTCCAGCAGGTGTTGACCCGGCCCGACGAGTTCGACGTGATCGCCACCACCAACCTGAACGGTGACTACCTGAGCGACGCGCTGGCGGCCCAGGTGGGCGGCATTGGCATCGCGCCGGGTGGGAACATCAACTACGTCACCGGGCACGGCATCTTCGAGGCGACCCACGGGACCGCACCGAAGTACGCCGGGCAGGACAAGGTGAACCCCGGCTCGGTCCTGCTCTCGGGCGTGATGATGTTCGAACACCTCGGTTGGCAGGATGCCGCCGACGACATCGTCCGCGCGCTCGAGGCCACCATCGGCGACAAAGTGGTGACCTACGACTTCGCCCGCCAGATGGACGGCGCCACCGAGGTGAAGTGTTCCGAGTTCGCCCAGGCCATCGTCGATCGCTTGTAGCGGTCATCCGTTCCTTGACCGCGCGCCGAAGACTTTCGTGGAGATGACTCACGGATGATCCTCGCGGAACTCGTGGTGCGCCACACTCGCAAGCACATGCCGACGCGCCGGGTCGCGCTCGGTGACCAGTATCTGCCGATGACCGGTTCGGCCCACGGTGCCGGGCTCCTGGCGGCGGTGGTGGCCGAGAACGTCGGGTCGCTCGACGACGAACAGATGGACGAGATCCCGCGGCTGCTCCACGAGCTCTTGCGGAACGGCATCAATGTCCCGCGCATCGCGCTCCGGCACCGGCTCCAAACGGACGTGCACGGGTTGGACCGCTCGCGTCACCGCTTGCTGGAAGAGGACGGTCGACTCATCGTCGAGCTCGACGCCCACGGCGCGCCGGGCCCGCAAGTGGTCGGTGCGATCATGGCGGCCGGCGCCCTGGGCTCCAGTGTGCGGCAGCGGGCGATCCGCGCGATCGAGGCGGCCGTGGCCCAGCCCGGGGTGATCCCCGAGCCGTTCTTCGTCCGGCGGTTGCTGGAAGGAATCCCGATCCTGCGGCCACCGACCGCCGGGGTGGGGCCCGTGGAGTCGGCGTACAGCGAACTCGAGACCGGTTCGTGGGTCGGCGTGCCGGCCGAGCGTCGGTGGGCGATGGAAGTGCTCGGACTGCGGGCCGACATGGGTCTCGATCGCACCGACATCCAGCAGCGGTTCCGCCGGTTGCTCCGCCTCGCCCATCCGGACCAGGGCGGGTCCTCCGACGGCGCCGCCGAGCGGATCGCGGAACTCAGCGAGGCCCGCACCCGCCTCTTCCATGATGCCGCCGAAAGCGACATCTCCAAGCCCTGAGGCGCTCGGGCGACGTCGGTTCACGCGCCCCGCCCGAACCACCGGTCGAACGGGCAGGCGTCAGTGAGGTGCCGGTAAGCTCGGTTCCCTGGTCTGCCTTCTCGACCGCGAAGCAGGGATCGCTGTGACCGCATTGCCCTTTCCGCATGGTGAGTCGCTTCGATTCATTGTCGCGATTGGAGTGCTGATGGCCTCGGTGATCGCCTGCGGTCAGACGCCGCGCGCCGAACGGGTGAGCACTTCAGGAGCTGCGGAAGCGAGTCCCGAACGTTCCGCTGAACGCGTCGAGCCGATGGTGGCGCACGTGAATTGGGCGACGGTCTACGCGACGGTCAACGACATACGAAGGAGCGACGTCGTTCTCCACGGGCGTGTCACCTCAGTTCTTGAAGAAGGGATTATTTCGGGCGATCCGGCGAAGGACGCCGCGATACAATTTCGCGAACTTCAGGTGGCTTCCATTCGAGTGTTGGCTGGAACGCCGCAGGCGAGCTATCGCGTTCTGCAAGAGGGTTACGATCTCTTTCCCCCCGGATCCGTGCCTGAGGGTTCACCGACACGCTCGGCCTACTCGCCCGATGGAATGAGATGGGCATATGAAGGCGACGAGGTCCTGTTGTTCCTGAAGCATTCTCAAGACGCAAAGTCCGAGGTTTTTACTATCCCCAACAGTCAAAGCCTGTTCTTCGTTGAGGACGGAGTTCTCGTCTCGGCCGTTCGGGGCTCGGATGATCTGGTCATCAACGAGATCGTTGGACGATCTCCTGGGGAGTTCGAACGCCTGGTGGGGTTGCGTGTTTCTGCACGTTGATCCTGCGACGGGGTGGTGAGTGTTCACCATAGAAGGAGGATCGTCGGAGGTTCGGGAACCACGGGTGGCCCTCGCTAGATTCGGTGGATGGCGAAGACTCCCGTTCAGGTCACGGTCACCGGTGCTGCCGGACAGATCGGCTACGCAATCCTCTTCCGCATCGCGTCGGGCCAGTTGCTCGGCGCCGACCAGCCCGTGGTGTTGCGGTTGCTCGAGATCGAGCCGGCGATGCAGGCGCTCGGTGGGGTGGCAATGGAACTCGACGACGGCGCGTTCCCGTTGCTCGCGGGTATCGAGACCACGTCGGATCTGAAGACGGCGTTCGACGGCACCAACTGGGCGCTGCTCGTCGGTTCCATTCCGCGCAAGGCCGGGATGGAGCGCGGCGACCTGCTGAACGTGAACGGCGGGATCTTCAAGCCCCAGGGTGAAGCGATCAACGCGCACGCGGCGGCGGACGTGCGCGTGCTCGTCGTCGGGAACCCGTGCAACACCAACTGTCTGATCGCGCGGAGCAACGCACCCGACGTCCCCGCGGACCGGTGGTTCGCGATGACGCGTCTCGATCAGAACCGGGCCCAGACCCAGCTTGCGCAGAAGGCCGGCGTGCCGGTGGCGGACGTCACCAACGTGACGATCTGGGGGAACCACTCGGCCACCCAGTACCCGGACTTCGCCAACGCGCGCATTGGCGGCCAGCCCGCCCCCGACGTCATCGGCGATCAGGCGTGGTTGCAGGGCGCGTTCATCGAGACGGTGCAGAAGCGGGGCGCGGCGATCATCGAAGCGCGCGGGTTGTCTTCGGCGGCATCTGCCGCCAACGCCGCGATCGACTCGGTGAACAGCATCCATACTGCGCCGGCGGCGGGCGATTGGGCGAGCCTGGCGGTGGTGAGCCGCGGTGAGTACGGGACACCGGAGGGACTTCAGTACGGCTTCCCCGTCGTCGCCGATGGCGCGGGCGGATGGAGTGTGGTCGAGGGTCTGAGCCACGACGAGTTCGCGCAGTCAAAGCTGGCCGTCACCACGGATGAACTCGTGGCCGAACGGGACGAGATCACCGCGCTCGGTCTCATCTGACTGCTGATCTGAGCCGGGTTGATCAGGGCCTGCTGACTGGCGCGGGCGGACTGGCGCGGAGTCAGGCCCGCCGCGCGGCGGCTCGGGTCCGGTGACCGATCCAGGTACTGATCGCGTCGACGAAGCGCTCGGGCGCTTCGAGCTGCGGCGCGTGACCGCAGTCGGCGAACTCGATGTACTTCCATTCGGGCCGCCGCCGGGCCACCGCGCGCGCGAACGACACGGGCACCAGCTGATCGCGCCGGCCGTGCATGACGAGGGTGGGCGCGCTCATCGCGTCCAGGTCTTGGCGCATGCGGGTGACGATGTAGCGGAACAACGTGCCGCCGCTCTGCGCGTACGCGCCGGCCGCCTCGGGGTAGTGGCGGCGTTCGCCGGCGAGGGCGATCAGCCGGTTCCGTAGATCCGTATCGAGCCGGTCCGGTTCGGCGAGGACCGCGAGCATCGTCGCGTCGACGAGCCGGTCGGGTCCGAGCCGGCGAGCGCGCGCGTTCACGATTGGCGTGGCGGCGCGGGGCAGGGTCAGCGTCGCAAACTTCGCGGTGCGCGCGAGTTGGTCGAGGTTGCCGTTCGGCCGGGGATACGCCGCGTTCACCAGCACGACCCCGGTCACGAGTTCGGGATGGCGAGCCGCGAGCGACACCGAGATGGCCCCGCCCATCGAGTTACCGACGAGGGTGGCGGGCCGATGATCCCGCAGCCAGTTGGTGACGACGTGACGGTGGGTCTCGAAGTCGGCCCGGCGGTCGTGGCTGCGGGTCCGGCCGAACCCGGGCAGATCGATCGCCGTGACCGTGGTGCGCAGCGCCACGCTCAACGCCTCGCCGACGAGTTCCCAGTTGACGGTGCTCCCGCCGAGCCCGTGGACGAGGACGATCGGTACTGCCTCGGGATCGAGGTCGGGCGCGACCCAGTCCACCGTGTGGACCCAGGTGCCGTCGGCGTCGTACCAGCGATCGTGCATCGTCATGGAGTGTCGACAGTTTCCCCGTTCCGCTCGATACCCAATCCCACGAGCAGGTGTTCGTGCAGCTCCATCCAGACGGTGTGGTACGAGTCGATCCGGGGTGAGGTGAACCAGTCGTGGTCGGCGTTCTCCACTCGCTGCCGGGCGGCGCGCAGGCGGGGCCGGTACCCGTCGAACACGCTGACCGCCACGCCGAGCCGGCGGATCACGGGGCCGATCCGGTCGTCGAGCGCAACGAGACGGTCGATCACACTCCAGTCGTAGGTGGTGTCGCGATGGTCGTTGGTGACGCCACCGGCCCGCACCTGCCAGTCGTGACAGATGCGAATGAGTTCGACGTTCAGGGGAAGGAACTTCGTGTACGCGGTCCGGGCCGCGTCCTCGCCGTCCCCGGCGAGGCGGAACTCGTGGTCGGCCGCGACTCGCCCTTCAGGGGTCAGGATCAGCGAGCCGCGCCGCGCCACTGCGTGCCCCACGCCGAGCACGACGTCATTCGGATCCGAATCGACATCCTCGATCCGGCCGCGGAGGCGGAGCTGGAGCAGGCGCGGTCGGTCGTCCACACCGAAAGAATCTCACGGCGGGTTGTAGCGTGCGCGCATATGAGAAACCTCGGGACCGGAACGATCGTGTTCGCCGCGAAGCCGGTGCGGGGGGTGTGGCGCATGTTGACGTCGCCGGACGACGTGCTGGGGCTCATGGACGCCGGCGCCGGTGGCGTGATCGCCGGGGTCCAGGATGCCGGCGCCACCTTCCTCGCGCCGATCTTCGACGAGTTGACCGCGGTGGTCTGCATGTCCGGTACACCGTCGAGCCACATCGGCATCGTGAGCCGCGAGTACCGCGTGCCGTGTCTGATGGCGACCGATCTCGTGGGCGGGATGCCGGTTGACGGCGCGATCGTCGAGGTCGACTGCAGTGACGATGTCGGCGTCGTGCGCGCCGCCGGATGACCGGAGGAAATTTCGGTGGCTGATCGCGACTCGGTGAACGAGTGGCTCCGGTTCCACGGCCGGATCTCGGGATCGATGACGGCGGCGCGTACTGCGCTCGAATCGGCCCTGATTCCGGTGACTGCGTACATCCTGGTGGCCTGCGTGGAGGCCTACCGGCGCTACCCGGCGATGATGACCGAGATCGCAGCGGCCAAGCCCCCGGCGGAGATCGGCGCCATGGGACGCCGACCCGGCAACCAGATCGACGCCGTGCATCTGTGGTCGATCGCCAACCTCCCGTTGGTCATCCGCCAGGCGTTGGAACCGTTCGGCATGATCGATCCGTCCGACGATCTGGATCGGCTCGGGACCATCTTCGATTTCTGGGCGCCCGCCGCACTGGCGTTTCGCGCCGACGGCGAGCACCAGGCGTTCGATGCCGGACTCGTCGTCCCCCGCTACGGCGCGGATGTGATCGCCGAGCTGCTCGCCGGCGCCGAACCCGTGACCGACGACGCGTCGCGTCGCGAGATCGCCAAGACGAATGCGTTGCTCACCTCGTTTCTCTTCCTGCTGTACTTCGACACTCGCGCCGGCTACCAGGACAGTGGTCCGTATCCCTTGGCAGACGGTTCCACGATGTTGGTACGGGACTTCAACGAGTTCGGAGCGTCGTACTTCCCGTGGAGCGCGGCGGTGTGCGCCGACCTCGAGTACTCGAACCTCACGTGCGCGTTCGTCCTCGA
>JANPMG010000055.1:0-17040 GCA_031422675.1 Acidimicrobiia bacterium
AGCAGACTCCTGGCCGCGCGCGGTGGCGACACTCGTGCGTCCCTCATCGGCGAAACAACCGTCTGATGCGTTGATGAGGTCTTCCCATTCCTGACGGTCGAGGCGGCGGGTCGATGCGATGATCGACCGGAGGTCGATCGGTGGGCCGTCGGGTCCAGGAAGCGTCAAGGCCGTCATCACCACCCCTCCCGGCATCCGCCATCGGGCGAGGTCGATGGATTGCCCGGAGTTCGATCCGACGACCGGCCCGAGCAGCGCCTTGGTCTGGCCCACAATCACGGGGACGACCGCCGTTGCAAAGAAGCGGACCGCGTCGTACGCGTCGCTTTCGCCCGCCTGCATCACAGTCCCGCTCATCTGGAGTCGGCCGTTTTTCCCAAACAGCGAGAACGACGCCGACCCTCTCGTAGCGAGCGTGAGGTACGAAGTCTCGAGGAGCGGGCCTCGGTAGATCAGTTCGAAGCCGATGGGCAGCGCGTCGGTCGCCACTTGTGGCTCCGGCCCGGGCATCGTCACCGCGCTCGCAATCGCGACGAGTCCCGGAGTGCGATTCGTCCCGAACGACCGGCCGTAGACACCCACGTTGCGATCGCCGTCCCGCCACGAGATGACCTGACTGCCGTCGACTCGGGAACCGAAGGCGCCGGTCATGGTGCTGATCACCGCATCGGGATGCCCGGGGATGCTCACCGGGGTGGGTTCCTCATCCCGGAACACCGCCTCGTTCGAAACTGCGAGCCCGATCATCGGGGCCGAGTACGGGTCGGAAAGTGTGGCGTCGCCGAAGATCGCAATGGTGCCGTAGCCGTCAGTGCCGGAGGTTGCAGCATCCCCGATCGGAAATCGATTCGTCGCCAAACAGATGGTCACACCCGCGGGTGCGGGCACCGGCGCAAACCGTTGGTTCTCGGCATCGGCCCCCGGCTGGGCGGCATCGGGAGCGCAGCGGACCCCGAACCAGTTGATCAGCCGTTGCCAGTTGGACTGATCGACGGGACGGTTCTGTCGCTCATCACGGAGGATGGCCAGCGCGACGTCGCGAATCTCAGCCGGCGCGTCTCGGAGGTAGCCGATGGCGTATGGGTCTGGGCTGGGGCTGGACTCGCCCGTCGTCTCGTCGGTCACCGTGTCCGTTGGTTGTGACTCGTTTGCAGCGATCTGCGCGCAGAAGGTCGTCACGTCGGACGCCGGACCGTCGGCGCGCTGGTTGGTGGCGATCACGG
This sequence comes from Acidimicrobiia bacterium, assembly GCA_031422675.1. Lineage (GTDB taxonomy): Bacteria > Actinomycetota > Acidimicrobiia > IMCC26256 > JAENVU01 > JAENVU01. The sequence goes on from JANPMG010000055.1 coordinate 1,224, forward strand.
TGGCGCCGATCACTGCGACGAGCGTGATGGTCGCGGCGACGGCGAGGGCGCGCACGGGGCCGCGCACGCGCCGCGGTGCGACAACGGTCGCAGCAGGGGCGTCGACCGCATCCCGGATGGCGCGTGCCGCGGCGCGGGCGCGAGTTTCGAAGTCGTTCGAGTTCTCGTTCATGCTTCCTCCGTGCGGTGTTCGAGACGAAGCGCAGTCGCGAGGGCGCGACGCGCGTCGTGCAACGTGGACTTCACGGTGCCGGCCGAGATCTCCAGCGCGGCGGCGATGTCGGCGACGCTCAGGTCGTCCACGTAGTGCAGCGCGATGACCTCACGCTGCCGAGGTGCGAGCGCGGCGACGGCGCGCCAGAAATCGGCGTCGACCGGATCGAGCTCGGCGAATCCGACTCCGCGTCCGAACCAGCGCCCGAGCGCTCGGCGCTCCCGGCCCAGCCGACGGAAGCGGGTGGCGGCGAGGTTGACGATCGTGCGGCGCACGTATGCATTCGGATGGTCCAGCTCGGGCCAGGCCCGATGGGTCGCGAGCAGGGCGTCCTGCACGATGTCCTCGGCGACGGCGCGGTCGCCGGAGAGCGAATACGCCAGGCCGACGAGGCGCGTCCGCTCAGCCCGGACGAAGTCGTCGAAGTCCTCCACGGTCGCAGCAGTCTCGTTGATACCCGTTAGTCGCCCGAGCCGTCCTCCCGGTTGGGTCCGCCCGCCAGTTCCCGCGCGTTCGGCGCGTGAGATCCCGCCCCCACCCCGACTTTCGTGCACCTTGCCGACCTCTGAGTCCGCAAAATGCACGAAAGTCGAGGGGGGAGGGGGAGGGGCGTAAGTTGAAGGGAGCGTGGCGTGGGGCACGTTTCGAAACGAAACGGTTGCGTTTCGTAATCGGATGGGGTACAACGACCGGACCCCTCCCGTCAGGAACGCCCATGAACGCCACCATGACCGAACAGATTCAAGAAAAGGCCTACCGCCGGCGCTGGGCGATCCTCGTCGTCCTGTGCGTGAGTCTGCTCATCATCGTGCTCGACAACTCGATCCTGAACGTCGCCATCCCCACGCTCATCCGCGAGTTGGACGCCTCGAACCGGCAGGTGCAGTGGATGGTGGACAGCTACACGTTGGTCTTCGCCGGTCTCCTGCTCACGATGGGCGCACTGGGGGACCGCTACGGGCGGCGGGGCGCGTTGCAGGTGGGCTATCTGCTCTTCGGCCTCGGTTCGGTGGCGTCTGCCTTCGCCACCACCGCGGACCAACTGATCGCAACCCGCGCGTTCATGGGCATCGGCGGCGCGCTGATCATGCCGGCCACTCTCTCCATCATCACCAACGTCTTCCCGCCCCAGGAACGCGGGAAGGCGATCGGGGTCTGGGCCGGAACCGCCGGGATCGGCGTTGCCCTCGGTCCCCTTACCGGAGGATTCCTGTTGGAGCACTTCTACTGGGGTTCGATCTTTCTCGTGAACGTCCCGATCGTCGTCTTCGGGCTCCTCGCCGGATTCCTCTTGATTCCCACGAGCAAGGATCCGAGCGCACCCAAACTCGATCCCGTGGGCGCGGTCCTCTCGATCGCGGCATTGATCGCGATCGTGTACGCCCTCATCGAAGCGCCGGACCGCGGGTGGACTGCACCGATCACCCTCGCGGTGCTCGGCGGTGGGCTCGCGCTTGGCCTCGTCTTCCTGTGGTGGGAGCGACGGTCCGATCACCCGATGCTCGACGTCTCCTTCTTCCGGAATCCACGCTTCAGCGCGGCCAACGCGGCGATCACCATGACGTTCTTCGCCATGTTCGGGTCGATCTTCTTGATCACCCAGTACCTCCAGTTCACGCTCGGATACTCGCCGCTGGAGTCCGGCGTCCGGATGTTGCCCTACGCCGCGACGATGATGGTGGTGGCCCCGATGAGCTCCCGGATCGTGGAGCGGTTCGGATCGAAGCGCACGATCGCGACGGGCCTCGGGTTGGCCGCGGCCGCACTCGTGCTCTTGGGCAGCCTGTCCGTGAACACCGAGTACATCGACATCGCGTGGCGATTCGTGATCCTCGCCGCCGGCATGGCCCTGGTGATGGCACCGGCGACCGATTCGGTCATGGGGTCGGTGCCGCTGGCGAAGGCGGGTGTCGGCTCGGCGGTCAACGACACGACCCGTCAGGTCGGCGGGGCACTCGGCGTGGCGATCATCGGCAGTGTGGTGTCGTCGGTCTACGGCAGCAAGGTCGGCGACTTCTTCGCCGGCTCGCCCGCGCCGCGCGAGGCGGTGGACGCGGCGAAGAACTCGCTCGGTGGCGCGATCGCGGTGTCCAAGAATCTTGCGGGTCAGCCGATTCCGGGTGCAAAGCAGCTGGCCGACGGGCTGGTGAGCACCGCAAACCAGGCGTTCGTCGAAGCGTTCCGATGGGGCACGCGCGTCGGCGCCGTGGTCCTGGCGCTCGGCGTGATCATCGTGGCGCGGTGGCTCCCGGCCCGCGCGAGCGAGGCCAACCTCACGGCGCAGACGAAAGACCACGCCGCCGATCCGCACGCCGGTCCCGTTGCCGAACCCGTCGACGCATGACCCGGCCCCGCAGCACCGTCGCCGACGCCGCCATCCTGGACGCGGCCACCGAAATGTTCTGTGACCTCGGCTACGAAGGTCTCTCGATCGAGGGCGTCGCCGCGAAGGCGGGGGTCGGCAAAACGACGATCTATCGCCGCTACCCGACCAAGCTCGATCTCGTGATGGCGGTGAACGGCTGTCTCAGCGCCGGGATGATCCCGCAACCGGACACCGGCACTCTCCGGGACGACCTGGTGGCGATCGCACGTGGGTTCCACGCGATGCTGAGTCAGACGAACGCGGGACGGGCGATCCCGAAGATTCTGGCGGCGAAGCTGGCCAACCCCGAGTTGGCGCGGGCCCACGAGGCCTTCGTCGCCGGCCGCCGTGACATCACCATCGGGGTCATCCGGCGCGGGATCGAGCGGGGCGAACTTCCGGCCGAAACCGATCCGATGCTGATCGCGGATCTCATCACCGGCGCGCTGTTCCTGCGCGTCTTCGTGACCGGCCAGCCGGTGACCCGGCGCTACCTCGACGAGCTGGTGGACCAGATCCTCACGTAGCGGTTCAGAGACCGTCGAACGCGTCGAGGAACAGCTGCTCCTGCTCGCGATCGTGGACCGCGGAACTCCCGCTCGCCGGACTCGGTGACGGCGACCGGGCGATGTGACGTAACTTCGCCTGGTCCCGGAGGATGCGGTGCAGCTTCCCGTGCACGAAGTTCCACGCGCCCATGTTCGCCGGTTCTTCCTGAACCCAATACACCTCGTCGCAGGCGGTGTACTTCTCGGCCAATGAAATGAGCTGACTCTCGGGCCAGGGGTAGAGCTGCTCCACGCGAATCACCGCGGCGGGCGCGCCGAGTTGATCGCGTCGGTCCATCAACTCGTGCGCGATCTTGCCCGTACACAGAAGCGCGCGGCGCACGTCACCGGGTGCGACGGGCAGCCGGGGATCGTCGAGGATCTCCTGGAAGTTCCCGGTCTCGAAGTCCGCCACCGACGATCGCGTGGCCGCGACCCGGAGGTACTTCTTCGGCGTGAAGCACACGAGCGGTTTGCGCGACGGCGCGTGGGTCTGGCGTCGGAGCAGATGGAAGTACTGCGCGGCGGTGGTGGGATAACAGATGCGCATGTTGCTCTCGGCGCAGAGGGCGAGAAACCGTTCGATGCGCGCGCTGGAGTGCTCGGGGCCCTGCCCTTCGAAACCGTGGGGGAGGAGCAAAGCGAGTCGCGACTGCTGGCCCCACTTGTCCTCCGCGGCGACGATGAACTGGTCGACGATGATCTGAGCGCCGTTGATGAAGTCTCCGAACTGCGCTTCCCACCCGATCCACGCGCGATCGTCCGACACGGAGTAGCCGTATTCGAATCCGAGCGCGGCGTACTCGGAGAGCACGGTGTCGAAGAGCATGACCGGGGCCTGGCCCTCGGCGATATGGCCGAGCGGGCAGTACTCGGACTCGTCCTCGGCGTCGACGAGGACGCCGTGGCGCTGGCTGAACGTGCCCCGCCGGGTGTCCTGGCCGGCGAGACGCACCGGCGTCCCTGCGAGCGCGAGCGTGCCAAAGGCGAGCGCTTCGGCGAGCGCCCAGTCCACCTGGTCGGCGGCGAAGTCGCTGGCCCGGGCGCGCAGGATCTTCTCCAGCTTGGGATTCACGTGGAAGTCGTCGGGCCAGCGGACCAGCGCGTCAACCACCTGCTGCAACTGCGCCCGGTCCACGCCGGTGCCCACCGCGTCTTCGACGTCCTCGGCGAGCATGATGTTCACCGGGATCGTGGGTGGCCCGGACTGGTGGGTCTCCTCGAACGCGTTGTCGAGCCGCTGGCGGAAATCTTCCAACGCGGCTTCGGCTTCGGCGATGGTGAAGTCCCCGCGGTTCACCAGCGTCTCGGTGTAGATCTTGCGGACGCTGCGGCGCGCGCGGATGAGTTCGTACATCTTGGGTTGGGTGAACGCGGGCTCGTCACCCTCGTTGTGGCCGTAGCGCCGGTAGCACACCATGTCCACGACGACGTCCTTGCGGAACTCCTGGCGGAAGTCGTACGCGAGCTTCACCACCCGCACGCACGCTTCCGGGTCGTCGCCGTTCACGTGGAAGATCGGGGCCTGGACCATCTTGGCGACATCGGTGGCGTAGACGCCGGAGCGTCCGAGTTCCGGCGCGGTGGTGAACCCGAGTTGGTTGTTCACCACGATGTGGACGGTCCCGCCCACTTCGTAGCCGGGTACCTCCGAAAGGTTCAGCGTCTCGGCGACGACGCCCTGACCCGCGAACGCCGCGTCTCCGTGCACGAGGATGGGAAGTATGTGACACCGCTCGCTGTCGTCGATGCGGTCACCCTTCGCCCGGGCCATCCCCTCGACCACCGGATCCACGGCTTCGAGATGGCTCGGGTTCGACGCGAGGGACACGGTCAACTCCGCACCGGACGGAGCGGTGTGGGTGCCGGTCGCGCCGACGTGATACTTCACGTCGCCCGAACCCTGCACTGAGACCGGGTCGAGTGCGCCCTCGAACTCGCGGAAGATCTGTCCGTAGCTCTTGCCGACGGTGTTGACGAGCACGTTCAGCCGGCCGCGGTGTGCGGTCCCGAGGACGGCCTCGGTCATGCCGGCGTCCGCCGCGGCGGTGAGCAGCGCGTCCAACATCGGGATGAGCGATTCGGCGCCTTCGAGGCTGAACCGCTTCTGGCCGAGGTACTTCTTCTGGAGGAAACCTTCGAAGGCCTCGGCCGCGTTGAGCCGGTCGAGGATGCGGTGCTGACTGGCAGGTTCCACCGCCGGTGGCGTGACCTCCACGCGGGTTTGGATCCATTCCTTCTGTTCGGGATCCTGGATGTGCATGTATTCCACGCCGACGGTCCGTGCGTAGGCGTCCCGGAGCATGCCGAGGATGTCCCGGAGCGGCATCGTGCGCCGTCCGAGGGCACCGGCGCCGAGGCTGCCGACCGGGAAGTCCCGATCCAGGTCCCAGATGCTCAGGCCGTGCTGATTGATGTCGAGCTCTGCGTGCGTGTCCGGTTCGCTCCGACCGAGGGGGTCGAGGTTGGCGATCAGGTGGCCACGCACGCGGTACATGTTGATGAGTTGGTGGACGTGCACCACCTTCTCGTTGTGTGCGGCTTCGTCGTCGAGAGAGCTGGTGTCGGTGCTCCACCGCGCCGGTTCGTAGGGCACGCCGAAACTTTGGAAGATGGTGTCGTAGAAATCGTGGCCGCCGAGCAGGAGGTCGTGGATCGCCCGGAGGAACTCGCCACTCTCCGCGCCCTGGATCACGCGGTGGTCATAGGTGCTCGTGAGCGTGATCACCTTGCTGACCCCGAGGCGCGCGATCGTGTGCGGGTCCGCACCTTCGTACTCCGCGGGATACCCGATGGCACCGACGCCGAGGATGAACCCTTGGCCGGGCATCAGCCGGGGCACCGAGTGGACCGTCCCGATCGTCCCGGGATTCGTGATCGTTGCGGTCGTGCCGGCGAAGTCGTCGGGGGTGATGCCGTTGTTGCGGACGCGACGGATCAGATCCTCGTAGGCGGCGAAGAAGCCCGCGAAGTCGAGTTGGTCCACGCCCTTCAAGTTCGGCACGAGCAGCGTGCGCGAGCCGTCGGACTTGGCCACGTCTACCGCGAGTCCGAGGTTGATGCGGTCGTGACGGACGACGACCGGCGCGCCGTCGTGGACTCCGTAGCCCGAGCCCATGGCCGGGACCTGGCCGATCGCGCGTACCGCGGCGAAGGCGATGAGGTGGGTGAAGCTGACCTTGCCGCGCGCCACTCGGTTGAGGTGGTTGTTCAGGATCTGGCGGTTGACTTCGAGCAGCTTCGCGGGCACGTTGCGGACCGAGGTGGCGGTGGGGACGCCCAGGCTGGCCTCCATATTCTCCACGATGCGGGCCGCGGCTCCTCGGATCGGCTTGGATGCCTCCCCCTCGAGCAGGAGCGGTTCGCTCGCGCCCGCTCGGCGCGCCGGCTCGGCCGGTGGTTCCTGGCGGATGGTGACCGACGGCGTGGCTGCGGGCGGTACTGCGGGCTGTGCGACGGGGACCGTCGCGCCGGCTCCGTTCGAGGGCGTGGTGGCGCCGGTGGGGGTGTAGTCGGAGAAGAACTCCCGCCACGCCTCCGACACCGAGGTCGGCGCCGCCACGAACTGGCGGTACATCTCCTCGACCAGTCCGGAGTTCGGTCCGAGGTCTTCCCAAGTGTTCGTCACGAGCCCGAGGTTATCGGCACCTATCGCCGGAGCAGCTCGGCGGTTTGGAATGCGAGGTCCAGCGATTGCCGCGCGTTGAGGCGGGGGTCACACATCGTCTCGTACCGCTGTTCGAGGTGGTCGCCGAGGACTTCGTCGGTGCCGCCGAGACACTCGGTGACGTTCTCTCCGGTGAGTTCCACATGCACCCCGCCGGGCCAGACCCCGGCGGTGTAACACGCGTCGAAGAACCCGCGGAGTTCGCTCATGACGTCGTCGAAGCGCCGCGTTTTGACGCCACTCGAATGTTCGAAGGTGTTCCCGTGCATCGGGTCACACGCCCAGACCACCGGCTGGCCGGTGTCGCGGACGGCTTCGAGGATCGGCGGCAAATGGGTCGCCACGCGGTCCTTGCCCATGCGGCTGATCAACATCAACCGGCCGGGCCGCAGATCGGGGTTGAGGCGCTTGCAGAGCGCGACCACTTCGTCGGGCTCGATGCTCGGGCCGAGCTTGACGCCGATCGGGTTCTGCACTCCCGCGAGGAACTCCACGTGGGCGCCGTCGAGTTGGCGGGTGCGGTCGCCGATCCAGAGCAGATGGGCCGAGCAGTCGTACCAATCGTCGGTGATGGAATCCTGGCGGGTGAGGGCTTCCTCGTAGTCCAGGAGCAGCGCTTCGTGCGACGTGTAGAAGTCGACCTCGTGGAGTTTGCGTTCCGCATTGAGATCGATGCCGCACGCCGCCATGAACCGCATGGCGCGTTCGATCTCGCCGGCCAGGGTCTCGTAGCGGCGACCCTCATGGCTCGCGGTGACGAAATCTTGATTCCAGGCGTGGACCTGGGCGAGGTCGGCGTAACCGCCCTTGGTGAACGCGCGCAGGAGGTTCAGCGTCGACGCCGACTGGTGGTATCCGCGCAGCAGCCGCTGCGGATCGGGTCTCCGGGCGCCGGCCTCGAACGCGAAGTCGTTCACGATGTCGCCACGGAAACTCGGCAACGCCACGCCGTCACGCGTCTCGGTGTCCGACGAGCGCGGTTTCGCGAACTGGCCGGCGATGCGCCCGATCTTCACGGTGGGGACGCCCGTCCCGTACGTGAGCACGACCGACATCTGCAGGATGATCTTCAGCTTGTCGCGGATGCTGTTCGCCGAGAACGCGCTGAACGCTTCGGCGCAATCGCCGGCTTGGAGGACGAACGCGCCGCCATTCGCGGCGAGCGCCAGCGCGTCGGTCAGGGACCGAGCTTCACCGGCGAACACGAGCGGTGGGATCTCGCGGAGTTCGTCGGTGACGGCGCGGAGTTCCGGCTCGGGCCACGCGGGTTGTTGCGCGACGGGATGGTCGCGCCAAGAACTCGGACTCCACGGCAGTTCGGGTGGGTGCGCCGACGGCGATGCCATGTCAGAGGTACTGCCCGGGCGCGGGACCGCTGCCGTCGCCACCGGTGCCACCCGGACCGCCGAGTCCACCGGGACCGCCGACCCCCGGTGCGCCGATCTCGAGTGCGTGACGCCGGCGCATCTCCTCGAACTGTTGCTGGGCCATCGCCTGTTGGGTGAACAGGGTGGCCTGGATGCCGTGGAACAGACCTTCGAGCCAGCCGACGAGTTGCGCCTGGGCGATCCGCAGCTCGGATTCGCTCGGCGTCTCGGCGGTGAAGGGCAGCACCACGGTGCTCAGCTCTTCCTGTAACTCGGGGGAGAGGATTCCGTGCAGTTCGCTGACGGAGCGCTCGTGGATGCCGCGCAGCGCGCGCCGGCCGGCATCGTCGAGGGGCGCGCGGCGCACTTCGTCGAGCATCGTGCGCACCATCGACGCGATGCGGATCAGCTTGGTGGGGCGCAGGACCTGCTCGTCCGGCTCACCGACGGGACCGTCGGCCGCTGGCGCCGGGAGTCCCTCCGGCATCGTCGGCGGGCCGGTCACGACTTCCGGGGCGACGGGCAGTGATTCGTGGGTGGACATCGCTGGAACGTTACCGGTCTCGTACCGGGCCAAACGTAGTGAGTTACGCCGGCGGAACGAGGTCCGGCGGTCGCCGACCGACGACACCCTCGGTCCGCGGGCCCGGGACGCCGTGGAATAGGTACGGTTCGGCTTCGCGCCCCGGCTGGCAAACCCAGCACTCGCCGGTACGGCCGCCGGTCACCGCGGTGAAGACCGCATCCGCGATCTGCGATGCCGGCATCAGCGGGAAGTCGTTGGCCGCGAACATCGCCTTCGTCTCCTCGTTCAGGATGTTGGTGTTGGTCATCCCCGGGTTGACGGTGTTCGCCGTGATCCCTTTCGCGACAAGCGAGGGCGCAATGCTGCGGATGAACCCCACGACGGCGTGCTTGGTGAGGCCGTAGATCGGATCGAACGGCACCGGTATGAGGCCGGCAAGGGAGCTGGTGGCGACGATCGCGCCACCGCCGCGCCGCTCCATGGCGCGAATGGCGGCCCGGGCGCCCCACACGACGCCGTCCACGTTGACCCGCATGATTCGGTGGTAGTCGGCGTCATCGAGTTCGGTCATGTCCGCGATGCCGATCGCGATCCCCGCGTTGAGATACGCGATGTCGATGCCACCGAGTTCTCGCTCACACGCGGCGAACGCGGCGTCGACCTCGGCGCGCTCCCCGGCGTCGGCGTGGACGAAGAACCCACCGACCGCGTCCGCGACCGCCTGGCCCGCGGCGTCGTCGAAGTCGACGGCGCCGATTGTCGCCCCCTCCGACGCGAGTCGCTCTGCCGTAGCCCGGCCGATCCCCGAACCTGCGCCCGTGATCAGCGCCACCTTGCCGTCGAGTGCGCCCATGGGTATCTGCTCCTCCGTATCGCTGATGTCGGGTGACCGATGTCGCGTGGCCCGTCGACGGTAGGCGTCGGAGTTCTGAGCCCGCCACGTTGGCTAACCGAAGAGGCCGTTCGCGACCCGTCGCTGCCCATATTCATCCGTTTTCGGGAATACCTCATAGCTATATGCTTGTATACCTATGAGGTATCTCCGAATTCGATGGTGTGGATGGTGGGTCTCGTGAGTTCGCACGTGCGATATGGATCCCAGAGGATCAACGTGGGAATGATCGCAGCGGCGGGCGGGCGTCTCGTTCGCCGAGAAGGCGTCGCCGCGATCACGATGCGATCGGTCGCCGCGGCGGTCGGGACGACCCCGATGGCGCTGTACCGCTGCTTCGAGTCCGGCGAAGCGCTCCGCCAAGCGTCGGTCGACCACGCGCTCCGATCGATCCGGGATCCGTCACCGGACGGGACACCCCGCCGGCGGTTCATCGCCTGGGCCGACCAGACCCGGGCCCGACTCCGCCCGGTCGACGGTCTCGCCGCTGCGTGCCTGGCGGACTGGCCCGAACTCCGCGAAGGATGCCGAGTCATGGAGCGTCTGGTGGTCGTCGCCGCCGACCACACGCCCGATCAGTCAGAACAGGTCGCCATCGCCCACGCGGTGTTCAGCTACACCCTGGCCGGGTCGATCGCCGATCAAGCCGCGTTTCGACGCCGGCGGCGGACCACATTGCCGGCGGTGCAACGAGCACCGCGCATCTTTCCCCGCCTCGCCAGGATGCAGGCCGAGGTCACCAGGATCGACTCGAGCCACGAGTTCCTTCACGGCCTCGAACAAATCCTCGACGGACTCCTCGCACCCACGACTCGCCGAACCCCACCCCGAACCCCGCCCCGAACCACGAAGCCCCTCACATCTGGATGACGACGAGTCGTTCCTCGGTCATCTCGCGCACGGCGTAGTGCGGACCCTCCCGGGTGTTGCCGCTGTCCTTCACGCCGCCGTAGGGCATCTGGTCGGTGCGGAAGGTCGGCATCTCGTTCACCATCACTCCGCCGAACTCGAGCGTGTGAGCGGCGGCGAGCGCGGCACGCAGGTCGGTGGTGAAGATCGCTGCCTGGAGTCCGTAGCGGCTGTCGTTCGCGAGCGCGAAGGCGTCGTCGAGGGACTGGTAACCCTGGAACCCGATCAGCGGGCCGAACACTTCCTGGGTGCAGACGTTCATGTCCGGGAGGACCCCGGTGAGCACCGTCGGTGTGAGCACATCGGCGACGACCGTGCCGCCGGAGGCGATCTTCGCTCCTCCCGCGGTCGCCTCCTCGATCCACCCGACGATCCGGTCCCGTTCGCCGGAGTTGATGAGCGCCGAGACGTCGGTGGCGTCGTCCAGTGGGTCGCCCACGACGAGATGCTCGACCCGCGCGACCACCTGGTCGACGAGTTCGTCACGGATCGAGTCATGGGCATAGACCCGCTGGACCGAGATGCACGTCTGACCCGAGTAACCGAAGCCGCCGGCCACGATCTTCGTGGCGGCGAGTTCGAGGTCCGCATCGGGTTCCACGATGACCGGCGCGTTGTTGCCGAGTTCGAGCCCCACCTTCTTGCGCGGCGCGCGCCCCTTGATGCCCCAGCCCACCTCGGGCGAACCGGTGAACGTGATGTACGCGATGTCGTCGTGATCGACGATCGCGTTCCCCACGCTCCCGCCGCCGCCAACCACGACGTTGAGCCAGCCCGGAGCCAGACCGCATTCGTCGAGCAACATTCCGGCGAGGAGCAGCGCGGTGAGCGGGGTCTGTGACGCCGGCTTCAGTACCACGGGACAGCCCGCCGCGATCGCAGGCGCAAGCTTGTGTGTGACCAGGTTGAGGGGAAAGTTGAACGGGCTGATGGCGCCGACGACGCCGACCGGTACCCGCAGTGTGAAGCCGAACTTTCCGGCCCCGGCGTCGTTGGCGTCCATGGCGATCATGTCGCCGGTCAGGGTGCGGGCCTCGACCGCGGCGAAGCGAAAGGTGCCGACGGCGCGGGCCGCCTCGACGCGCGCAGCTTTGATCGGCTTGGCGGCTTCGCCCGCGATGGAACGCGCGAACTCCTCGTGGCGATCGGCGAGTCGGTCGGCCGCCGCATCGAGAATCGCCGCTCGCTCGTGCGCCGCAAGTGGCGTACGACGCGCCGCGCCGGCCGCGGCAACCGCGGCATCGACGTCGCCCGCCGAGCCGATGGCGACGACGCCGAGCTCGGAACCGTCGAAGGGGGATCTGATCGTGGCGGTTTCGCCGGTCGTGACGAGGTCGGAACCGATACGGAGGGGCCGGAGGTCAGTCATGGCCGAAGCCTAGGAGGAGGTGCTCATCCCGTGACCAACGCATCGGTCACGAACTGACCGGCCGGATCGAAACGCGCATTGGCGAAATCCTTGCGGAACTCGATGTCGAGGCCGGCCCGGCCGGCCCGGTGCTTCTCGATGCTGAAGACCACCCGACGCTCGAAGGACGCGGTCCGCGCCCGATCGAGTTCCAAGTGGCGACTCGATGCGATCCGCGTCTTGTCGTTGAGCAGAACCGCGATGTCGGCTTCGTGCGCGACGGCCGGCGCGCCGTGCAGGTGACGCAGCCGAAGTCGGGGCGCAACGATGCCGCTCGGTCCACATGCGGACACCGCGATCACGGGCACCGCCGCCACCATGGCGAGCTCCTTCAGGGCGCCGGCGATGTGGCCCGGGTGATCCTCGATGACGGCCGGTGAGTCGCTCGCCGGCATACGTTGCAGCGAGTCCACGAACAGGGCCGTTGGACCGTCGCGATGGGTGGCAACGATGTCGGCCAGCTCGACGATGCCCGTCGTTCGGCTCGAACCGGCGACGAAGTGGATGCGCGTGCCGTACTCCTGGAGTCGGTGGTAGGCCTCGTCGCCGAGCGGATCGGTCAGAAGGCAATCGCTCGGCCGCGCTCCGAGCACGACCTCCTCGCCGAGGGATTGCAGCCGAACGAGTGATTCCCGCTCGTCGGTTCTCGCGAGACTCGCCAGCTCGATCGCGAGGAGCCGACGGAGGAGTGCCGTCGGGGAGTGCTGGAAGTCGAGGTAGATCACGTTCTGGCCGTGGATGGCCATCCGCCGCGCCCATTGCAGGGTCGCGATCGACTTGCCGACACCGGGGAGGCCGCCGACGACCATGAGTTCATCGGCGCGCACGCCACCGTAGAGGGCGTCGTCGAGCGGCTCGAAGCCGGTCGGGAACGGCGTCGATCCGGCGGGGGACCTCACGACCTCGATTCGGGCGAGGAGCGTGGACGCGGTCTGGACCTGGTCGGGTGCGACGGTCGGGTGCCGGCCGGGTCGATTCATTGCCACGCCAGCGCGCCGATGGCGAGCACGATGACGACCGGCGCAACGATCAGCGCTTCGACCCACGACACGCGGTGTTGATTCCCGGAGCGGGGCGAGCGCGTGCGACGCGGAGCGCTCATGCTGTCGGTCCTTCCCAATCGTGCAATCGCCCCGCGGGCGCGGCGACGTCAGGGAAGGATCGAGCATTTCGGGGGATTTGGCATCCCCAACTTTCAGGAATGTCGGGGGCGGTGAGTCGGACGACTCAGCGGTCGAGCACCCAGGCCGACCGGCGGGCCATGGCGACTGCGGCCAGTTGGCTGTTCACGCCGAGCTTGGCGAGCAACGCCTTGATGTGGGAACGGACGGTCGCCACGGACACGAAGCTGTCGGTGGCGATGGTCTCGGCGTTCTTGCCGTCGATCAGATCCTGGAGCACTTCGGACTCGCGCACCGTCAGCCGTTCGAAGGGTGCAGTCCGTTCGACCTCGTGCGCCCGGTGGTTCCGGAGACCCGAGAGCAACTGTTCCCGAGTGGCGACGCTCAAGATCCTGCGACCGTCGAGCACATCGGTGACGTGCTCGATGAGTCGTTCGAATGGGTCGCTTTTGCTGATGATGCCGACCGCGCCGGCTTCGACGCACCGAGCGAGCGTCACCGGATCGGTCTCGCCGGTGAGCATCACCACGCGGAATCCGAGCGCGCCGATCGGTGCGATCAGGTCCAATCCGACCCCGGCGTCGCCCAGATCGAAATCGAGGAGCACGAGGTCGAGGTTGCACCCGCGAAGCGTTTCGATGACGGCCGCCGGTCGGAGATCTTTCACGACCAGGGCCGAGATGCCGCGCCCGGCGAGCGCGTACGCGAGCGACTGCGCCAGCAGGCCGTGATCCTCGACGATGGCCACGTGGGCGACGTCGGCCGTGACCTGGCCCCGGAGCAGCGCGGCGTCGGTCACTGGGCTTCTCGCATCGGGACCGGCGGGGAGAGGTCAGGTGAACTCACGGTCTTTCCTTCGGCGCGCGGCGGCACAATCCTGAGCGCCGGAGCGGAAGGAATCGACATCACGAACGCCGCCCCGCCGGTGGGGCTCTGCTCGACCCACAGATCGCCGTCCTGGCTGCGGACCAGCTTGCGGGCCACGGCGAGGCCCAGTCCGCTCCCCGGCGTCGGGGCCTCCGGATCCACGCGGAAGCCACGTTCGAAGACGAGGTCCCAATGGCACGGATCGATCCCGGTGCCCGAATCCTCGACCCGGATGGAGATCTCATCGAGTTCGTGGCGGACGGTGACCGCAACCGCGGCTCCCGGTGCGTACTTCGCCGCGTTTGCGAGGAGGCCGGCGAGCACTTGCGCGATCTCCCCAGGGCGTCCGAGGGCCCGGGTCGAGCCCTCGGTAGTGAAAGTCACGATCTGCCTACTCGCCCGATGGAGTTCCATCGTCGGGGTCAGCGCGTCGGACACGTCGAATGCTTCAACGCCGGTTGGGACGGGCGACTCGTTGACCAGCGTCCGGAGCCGACGGATCTCGGCGATCAGCGCGGCGCGGAGGGTCGACTCGGCGGTGGTGGCCGAATCCGATCGCTCGTGGGTGTCAGGCGGGTCGGCCGGGTCGGGTGCCCACGTCGCCACGCCACCTTCGATGGCCACGACGGTCGAGCGCATCTCGTGCAAACGATCGGCGAAGGATTCCTCCACCCGCCGGTGATTCATCGTCTCGCGCTCGCGCTCGACCTGCTCGCGCAACGCGCGAGTGCGATGGTGCACGGCGGCGCGCACGAGTCCGCCGAGTGCGCCCATGCACGCAAGGGCCATCGCGGCGAGTTCGAACCAACGGTCGGCGAATGTGGCCGTGGCGGCGTGTTTGATTCCGAGCGGGACGAGCTCGGCCAGTCCGAGGGCAACCGCGAGCGGAATGATCCATCCGGCCTCGATGTTGCGGCGAGCGCCGCGCTGTCGGTAGGCGGCCAGGCCCGCGATCGCGATCCACCCGGCGCCGGCGACTGCAAGCGCGGTGCGGGCCGGCACCCCGATCTGGTTGATGGCGAAGATCGGAACGAGCGCCGCGGACGCGCCGATGGCGGCGACCGACAGGGTGGTGGTGACTCGAATGGTCGCGTCCACTTCGGGTCCGATGACGCCGCGCAGAATCATGATCGCCGCGAGGACTGCGATCGCGAGTTCGACACTGACGGTGTCCGCGCCGGCGAGCGGCCGGAGAACGAGCTGTCCGGTCCCGATGGTGAGGAGCGCCCCCCCACACCACCAGTTGCGGGCGATGCCGTCGAGGCGCCAGCGGAGCACCGACGCGATCCCCGCGATGAACGCAAGCGTGGCGGCGACCACACCGAACTCGGTCAGCGCCAACCGTGACACCGAGATCCGCAAGTACGGGCCCAGGAGCAACCAGCCGACCGCCATGAGGACCAGGATCGCCGTCGGGAGGGCGGCGGGAATCACGAACCGGGCGACGCCGCGCCGATCCGGCCCGCGGTAGGGCACCGGGGCGCCCACCTGGGTCGATTCGCGGGTTTCGTGCCGCGCCTGCACCTGTCTCCTCGGGCCTGATCTCGGGACGTGTGCTGAGGTCATCGGCCGAACCCGAGACCGACCTGAGTCCGATCATCTGGCAGAATTTCTGGCTCGAGGTGTCGTTTCGACGCCGGTCCGTTCGTTGGGCTGATGTGGTGGGAGTGACCACCGAACCGGAGGAGGATGAGATGACCGAGTACCTACTCGCCGTGTACGGAGTCGAAGGCCAGGACAACTACGGATCGGAGGCGGATCAGGACCAGGCGTTCGCTGCGGTCGACGCCTTCAACCAGAAGCTCCAAGCCGCCGCCGCCTGGGTGTTCGCCGGCGGACTCCACCCGGCCGACACGGCGTCGGTCGTGCGCACGGGGTCCGGCGGTCGCGTCGTGACAGATGGTCCGTTCAGCGAGGCGAAGGAACAGATCGG
>JANPMG010000056.1:0-35905 GCA_031422675.1 Acidimicrobiia bacterium
GGGCGGGGATTCAGCCCCCCATATGTGGATTGGGGGTTACAGGGCACCACAGACTCCCCACCTAGCACGGTCCGCGGCCGGAGAGTAGCAGGGGTCTTCCCACTACCATCACCGGCTCGACGTCTCGTTCGCGAGACGCCCGGAGGGGTGCGAGAGCGGCCGAATCGGCACGCTTGGAAAGCGTGTGTGGGGAAACTCACCGAGGGTTCGAATCCCTCTCCCTCCGCTCCGTTGTGGGCTTGAGGACGGTTGCCCCGGTCGCGCCGTCAAGGAATGTCCCAGGTTCAATCGACAGCGACTCGACAAGACGCGTGGACATTCAGCGGACGCACGAGTTCAGCTCGTCCTTCCGAGAAACGCGCCTCAGCATTACCATCGCGGCATGAGCGCCGACCAGCCCGGATGGATGAGGATCGGGTGGCGGATGCGCCGGAAGATGCTCACGACGTGGTTCGCGCCATACCGCTTCGCGGCCAAGCACCCGGGCACTTTCATCGGCCGGCAGTTGATGGAGGTCGGGATCCTGTCAGCCCGATCCGTCGACCTGCGCCTGAAGGAGCTCGCAGGCATGCGCGCGGCCTCGATGATCGGTTGTGTGTGGTGACTGGACCTCAACTCTGCCGTGAGCAGAGCAGCCGGCATCTCCGAGGCGAAGCTCGCAGATCTGAACCTCTGGCGAGAGAGCGAAGTGTTCTCGCCGGTTGAACGACTGGTTCTCGACTATGCCGAGTCCCTCACCCAGACCCCAGCGACGCATCGCCCCGACCTTCATGACGCACTACGGCAGCATCTGAGTCAGAAGCAGCTCGCGGAACTCACCACCGCGATCGCGTGGGAGAACTTCAGAGCCCGCTTCAACCGGGGCTACGACGTCAAGGCCCAGGGCTTCAGCGAGGGCGCATTCTGTGTCCTGCCCGACCGCCACCCGCCATCGACAACTCGATAAGCGGCGCCGACGACGGAAGGATTACTCACGAGCCTGTTGGCTGGGACGTTGATGCAGGCCGTTCAGCCCAAGACGGCATCACAGGGGCCCGAGCATGCCGGGAAGGTTCGAAAGCGATCCCACCAGGCCCGCAGCCCGTTGTCAGTTCTACAACGGGCGCATCGGTCCCGGCGGCGTCAGGTTGCCAGGCAACGTATTTGTGCTACAAGTAGCTCATGACAAGCGTCGGAATCCGTGAACTGCGTCAGCGAGCGAGTGAGGTCCTTCGTCGTGTCGAGGCCGGCGAGACGGTAGAGGTCACCGACCGCGGGCGTCCGGTTGCGTTGCTGACACCGGTGCCGAAGGCCGACGGGCTCGAACGGCTTCGCGCCGATGGTGAAGCGACGCCTCCACTGGCGTCATTGGAAACGCTCGCGGATCCGCTCGCGCTCCCGAAGCGCACTGAACTCCCGAGCACGGTACTTGCCCGACTGCGCCGCGATGAGCGCTGAGCGCCCGCTCTACCTTGATTCGTCGGCGTTGGTGAAGTTGGCAGTCGCCGAGCCCGAGTCGAAAGCGCTCCGTCAGTACTTGCGCCGCAACCGTCCCCACGTCACGAGCGCACTGGCACGAACGGAGGTCGCCCGCGCGCTGTGGCCACTCGGTCCGGCGGCAATCGAGCGCGGCGGCGCGGTGTTGCAGCGCGTCGAACTGATCCGGATCTCGGACAGGGTCCTACGACGCGCGGGCGAGCTTGAACCCGTAGAGCTCCGGCCACTCGATGCCATCCATCTGGCCACGGCGCAGCTCCTACAACCGGGGTTGCGATCCGTCATCACCTACGACGATCGGATGGCCGACGCAGCACGCGCGATGAAGCTCCAGGTTCGAACACCGAGCTGAGCGTCACTTCCGAGTTCGAAAGCGATCCCACAAGGCCCGCAACGTTGTCGGTTCGACAACATCGTGTCTGGTCAGCTTGGATTCGAAAGACGACGATCGCTTCTCGGCCAGCGCGCCGCGGGACCCGACGACGCTCAGGGGAGCAGCGATCGCATCGACGCTCTCGCTCTAGTGAGGCCTCAGGAGGCAAGACGGTCGAGTAGCTCCACCACGAGGTCGGGCCTCGACAGCATCGGCGAATGGCTCGTGTCCCACTCGATGAAATCCGTGGCCCGCCGCGCCATTTCCCGCTGGAGATCCGGGTGGATCACGCGATCCTGTCGACCGACGACATATGTCGAAGGCACCTCTCGCCAGGCCACCCGAGCAGGCGACTCGATCAACGGGGCGATCGCTTGACTTCGCACCGACGCGCGCCCGGCAGCCGCCCTCTCGAGTGAAGCATCCGCCCACATGAAGTCGGCGATCTGGTCGCCGTCGACAACGAGATCCCCAACGTTGTCCAGCGCCATGAGATCAGCGAAGCCCGTGGATCGCTGCTCAGTCAGGGAGGAGGCTGTCTCAACCTCGTCGGGCATGAACGCGCACACGTATGCGAGATGACTGCCGGGCGGTAGCTCGACGCCCGTGATGACCATCCCTCCATAGGACCAGCCGCATGCCACCACAGCCCCAGCGAATCCGTCGACCATCTCCTGGGCTGCGAGCGTGTCCGCGGCGAGCGATCCTCGGTGCAGGTCGACGGCCTCGACGCCGTGACCACGGTTGCGTAGCTCGGCGGCGACGTGATCCCAGCACTCTGATCCAACATGCGCCCCATGCACCAGGGCGATACCGCGCACGACCGAAGGGGATCAACTGACCTCGCCGGTGGCGAGAGCACCACCGACACGCGGTCCGAGTCGGGCGAGAAGACGGAACTGCCCATTCGCCGGCTCAAGGTCGACCTCGGAACTCCGGAACGCCTGCCGGGTACACGCGAACCACGCGTACGAGGACTGCGGTGTGCCGTTCGGCAGTCATCGATTCGTCCAGCTGAGCCCAATCGTCGGGGCTGCTGCTGCCGCCGACCGTCGCCGCATACATAGTCCGCAGCAGACGTCCCACGCTGTCGTTCACTAGGCCCTCGAGGTGATCATCTGGACCCGCGAGTTCGGCCATGCCTTCGACCGCAACCCACTCCCAGCCCGAGCGAAACACCACCGTTGCCTGGGGCCGCGCCCGGAGGTCGGTCAACTTGCGCGCCTCTCCTCGCGAGACAAACCCAACTACCGGTTCGCCTGTCAGTGGATGGTCGAGCACTCCGGCGTTGACGACTGAAGCGCGAGGCGATCCATTCACTCGCGACGTGATGGCGACGGCAAGGCCATGCTCGCGAGCGCCTAACTCTCGGGCCCGATCGAGTCCCGACGCCACGCCTTCCATATCACGTGGCCATCGTCAGGTGTTCGCAATCGGAGATGCCAATCACCAACTCGGTCACTGCGGCGACGCCCGATGAGTCCATGAACCGCCGGTATCGCTCGCTCACAAGTCTGACCCTAAGCGCCCACGGCAAGTCAGGGCAGAGGTAGCCGCGCGGCGGAGGGCCGTAGGCGTCGGCCAGTTCGCCTCGACACCGCGGCGAGAAGCGCACGGAGTTCGTCCGAAGGGCTCGAAAGAGACCCCACAAGGCCCGCAAACTCCTGGGGTCAAGCCGAGGTCCGAACGAAATTGGTGACGACATCCAGCTGTGGTTCGTAGCCACGTGCCGTGTCAACGTCGAGGGTCGGAATCCCAGTGAGTTCAATGATGTAAGTCCCCCACGGGAACTCGTGGGCGTCCATCCGGTCAGCGCACTCGAGATCGGCGTGGAAGGCTGCTTCGATGACGACCGAACAGGTGGCGTCGAGCAAGAGAACCGCCGCAGCGTAGAACGCCGAGAACGCGGGCTCGGCGAAACGATGGACCTCGTCGGGATCGTTCGAAGCCACTGTGACGTGCATCCCGGTCTTCACGGCATCCCGATTGAGGACAGGTATATGCAGCACATCACCGAGCGTTCGGGCGAGTGTTGTCTTCCCTGATCCCGGCGCACCACTCACGATCACAAGCAAGGGACGGATAGCGGGTCAGCCGTTCTCATCGCGCGGCAAGTACCGGCGCACGCCATCTACCCGCACAATCCAGAGCTGGCCTTCGATCGCGTGCGATTGCAGCGCGGCGATGAGAACCGCCGCGACCGCCGCGATGTCATCCGGCGTCGGTCGCTTTGGCAGCCGAAGCACCGCGGTTCCCGCCGATGATCTTGGATCGAAGTGGAACGGATCCGCGAAGTCGAGGTCGAGCGTGACGAGTGCGCGTGCCTCGGCCGCGCACACCTGCCAGACGCGCTCGTCCGGTGCTCCGGCGAGAGCCTGCTCGACGACCGTGGCAACGTCGTGACCGGCATTGCGGAGGAGTTGAGTGACCCTCGCGCCAAGGTTCTCGTCGAGCTTGAACCTCACGCGACGTCGTCGAGGTCAACAAACCGGACATCAGCGAGGCGCGCGCCGTAGGCGATGCAGGCCCGAACGTCGTCCTCCGTGAGCTGTGGATATTCCCCGATCACTTCGCCGACGGACAAGCCGGCAGCGAGAAGGTCGAGGATCAACGACACCCAGATCCGATGCCCCTTGATCGTGGGCTTCCCGAAACAGATCGCCGGGTCGACGACGATTCGAGCCAGGAGAGCCTCATTCGCGGTCATGGTGACAGTCTGCCACCAGGTCGAACCCGTTGAGATCGGGCGACCAACGTCCCGTGGTTCGAAAGAGATCCCACAAGGCCCGCACAGCCGTTGGCACATCCGCAACAGCTGCATCGAGCTCGATCAGGGCATCGTCGACGGCGCAACGGCCTCCCAGGAGACAGGAATCGCACATCGCCATGCGCATGCGATCTGTCGTAGCGAGCGAGCACTAGGCGTATACTATGCGCATGCCACGCATTCAGATCTATTTACCCGACGATCTCTACGAAGCTGTGAAATCCAGGGACATTCCGATATCGGAACTGACTCAGACCGCCGTACGCGCAACGCTCCGGCGCGAGCTCCTCCGGGCCGAGACCGAGTCCTATCTCGATGAGCTCGCGGCTCGGTTCGGCGGCCCGCCCTCCGAGAAGGAGCTCAAGTCCGCCGATCGCTGGATCAGTCGAGCGACCACACCTCGGCGTCGCGCGTCGTGACTGCGACATTGGACTCGTCCGCCCTCACGAAGTTCGCCACGCACGACCGCGCGACCATGGCACGCATCCAGCGCCTTCTGGAACGCGAACTATGGCCACCCGTCGTTCCGACCGCGGTACTCGTCGAGTCGCTCACGGGCCAAGGCCCGCGCGACGCTCGGGTGAACCGGTTGCTCCGCACCTGCGAAGTCGTCGACCTCGATGCTGTCACTGCTCGACGGGCCGCCGCGCTCCGGACTCGCGCTCGCGCTGGCTCTGCCGTCGATGCGATTGTGGTGGCCACCGCCGAGGCCGAAGCGAGCGAACTCGTCATCACCGGCGACTTCGAAGATCTTTCGCGACTCGCTCGTTACGCTCCCGTCGTAGCGATCATGGCCATCTGAGATGGCCGAGGTTCGAACGCGATCCCACAAGCCCCGTAAACACTTCTGCGCTGCATCCGCAGCGCGGCGAGTCCCCTCCGTCCCCGGATCACGCGAACCCGCGCCGCGTTCACGTTCACTGGCCGCGGAGCCACCGATGCGGTGGTTGCGGGGCCAGTGAACAGTTCTTGGAGGGCGTGGCCGGGCCGGTGACACCGCCACGACCTGAGTACGCGATCCTCAGCAGCAGTCCTCGACCGAGTCTTGGCGCCAATGGCGGATGCCCTCTCGCCCGGCGACGTAGACGATGCCGAATGCGGCAACCGGATCGACCCACCACCATCCAAACCCCGCGTTCAGTACGAGGCCGACGAGAACGATCGCGGAGAGCCAGACGCAGAGCATGGTCTCGGTGGCGTCGGCCTGGACCGCACGGCTGCCCATTGCTTGGCCGACCGAGCGCTTCGCCCGAGCGAGAATCGGCATGATTACGAGCGACACGCTCGTCAGGACGATCCCGACGACGCTGGTCTCGGGGTGCTCGCTGCCGCCGAGCTTCCGCACCGACTCGATGCCGACTCCGATCGAGAGCAGGAAAAAAGTTCCGGCGATGAGCGTGACGGCGCGGCGTTCGGCCGCGTCGGAGACGGACGCGCCGTGCCGTTCCTGAGCGAGACGCCAGATGATCACGGCGCCGGCGAAGACCTCGACGAACGAGTCGACACCGAAACCGACGAGCGCGATCGACCCCGCCACGACACCGGACGCGATCGCAACGAAACCTTCGACACTGTTCCATCCGATGGTGAGCCACGCGAGCTGTTGTCCCCTCCGAACGAGCGGCGGTGCCTCCACCGGTGTCATCCGTCGATCGTGGCGGACGCGGCGTTGCATTCGTCGCCGAGGATGGCGCGCAGGTCGTCTGGGATCGGCATCACCGCAAACTCGCTGACGTCCGCGCGGCCGGTGTTCCCCACCGGATAGCGGCCGAGCCACGATCCCGGCGCGGCGAGCATCAGCCGGAGAACCTGTCCGAACACTTCGCCCACGTCACGGTCCGCCACCCCCCGACCGAGCATCGCCACGTGAGTTCGGAGGTGCGCACCGACGAACGGTTGGCTCAAGACGTGAGCCCGCTCCAGGTGTGACCACTGCCGGGCGACGTCGCCGTCGCGTCGCGCAGCACGAGCGGCCGCCGGCTCGATTCGCCACGCAGCTCGGACCGGGCGGGCTTCATGCTGCCGCCCTCGTTCGTCCGTCGCAGGTATCGCAATGGTCGGCGACGGCGACATCACCCAACGCGTGGAGTAGCGCGGCCAGGCGCGCGTCGGCGATCTCGTAGCGGACGTTGCGGCCTTCACGCGCGGCGGTCACGAGCCCGCAACCGCGCAGGCAGGTGAGGTGGTTCGAGACGTTGGCCCGGGTGGCCCCGAGCGCCTCGGCGAGGTCCGCCGGATAGCTGCCACCGGCGGCGATGAGCAGGAGCATCTGCGTGCGAGTTGCGTCACTGAGCGCCCGCCCGACTCGCTGGAGTGCGTCGACACTGGCCGGGGTCCGGTTCATGGACACAACTATACAGTATCTACTGTATAGTTGTCTGGTGACGAGCCGAACGAGGTGACGTGCGGAACCGGCGGCCGAAAGCGACGACCACGTTCACTGGCCCCGCAGCCACCGAAGCGGTGGTTGCGGGGCCAGTGAACAGTGTGAGCCGGGACCCCGATGGGACGCGGGCGAGGCGGGGACCTGACCGACCGGCTTCGATTCAGCGGTTGGCGGCTTCGAGTTCGGTCTTGAGACTGGACAGAATCCAGTTCCAACCACCACCACCCTGCTCCAGCGGCGACGAGCCCTCGAGCATGACCGCGGCGATCGGCGCGTCGGTCACGTCGTGGGTCACGGTCAACCGGGAGTAGCCGTCCGTCTCCTCCACGATCTCCCACGTCACCCGGCGAGCGCCCTCGGCCTCCTGCGCGGCGTCGAAGCGAAACCGGTAGGTCTGGACGAGCAGGTGGGGTGCGTCGACCTCGAGAACCTCGCCGTCGACGCCGACTTCGGGCACCCCCATCTGCTCCACCATTTCGGCCGGCATCAGGGCCCGGAATGCACCACCGGGCCGCAGGTCGTACTCCATGTGACCCGGATAGCCGTACCGGGCATTCCATTCGGGTGCGGTGATCGCCTCCCAGATCGCTTCCGGCGTGGCCTTGATGTACACGCGGTACTTCTGGACGGTCTCGGTCGTCGTGGTACTCATGCGGTTTCCTCCAATGTGTGTTTCAGGTCGGAGAGCGCCGACACCTGGCGCTCCGTGTACTTGTCGATCCACCGGTCGTGCACCAGCCGAATCGGAACCGGATTGAGAAAGTGCAACTTCTCGCGACCCGATCGTTGCGTGAGGACCAAGCCGGCGTGCTCCAACACGCGCAGATGTTTCATGACGCCGAATCGGGTCATCTCCAACTCGGATTCCAACTCGGTCAAGGTGCGGCCGTCCTGGGCAAAGAGCAGATCCAGCAGGAACCGACGGGTCGGATCGGCGAGCGCCTTGAACACGGGGTCGTCGCTCCTCTGGCTTTCCACTGCGGGCACGTCGCTCACCTGGCCCAGGATAGGTGACTATCCGGTCACATGTCAAGGGTGCTGCGCCGGCAGGCCGATAGGTTCAAAACGTGGAGCCCGATGCCGTCGAACGCCTCATGGCGATTGCCCTCGACGAAGCCGCGGCCGCCGAGGCGCACGGCGACGTGCCGATCGGCGCCGTCGTCGCACGCATCGACACCGGCGCGGTCGTCGCGCAACGCCACAACGAGCGCGAGCTCGCGCAAGACCCGACGGCGCACGCCGAGGTACTCGCGTTGCGTGATGCGGCGGCCGCGCTCGGCAGTTGGCGACTCGACGAGTGCGCGCTCGTCGTCACGCTGGAGCCGTGCGCGATGTGCGCGGGCGCGCTGGTGAACGCGCGCATCGGTCTCGTCGTCTTCGGGGCCGACGATCCCAAGGCCGGCGCAGTGGGCAGCCGCTACCACCTCCTCGCCGATCCCCGCCTGAACCACGAGTGTCCGGTCGTCCCCGGCGTCCGCGCCGCTGAGGCCGCGGCACTGCTGCGCGGGTTCTTTTCGAGCCGCCGAACCTGAAGCGACCGTCAGTACACTGTCGCCTCCGTGCCCCTCGGGGCACGCCCAGGAGGGGTGCGAGAGCGGCCGAATCGGATGGTCTCGAAAACCATTGTGGGGAAACTCACCGTGGGTTCAAATCCCACCCCCTCCGCCACGCGCGAGTCGGGGCCAGGATCGATGATTCTGGCCCCGGAAGAGTGTGTCCGCTACCCGACATCGCGGCGCGCAAAGCGCTCCGTACGACCGAGGACTTCGCGCGTCGGCCCCGTGCGTCGGAGGCGGCGGGAGCGGGACTGGCCCTGCGATGAATATCGATCCCTAGACCCGAGGGTCCGGCGCCGCCATCCGCCAGGCTTCGGGGACTGCGTCGTCGATCTCGGCCCAGGTCACCTTGCCCGCGGCCGACGGTTCGCTGCCCCATCGGGATGCCAACCGGTCGACGATTTCGAGACCGCGTCCGCCGGCGTTCATCCCGCGGTTCGGGTCGCGCCGTTGGGGGAGTTGCGTGCCGGCGTCGAACACGCTGATCCGCACTGCACCTGAGATCCGTGCCAGCTCCAAAGAAATCGGCGCATCGCCGTGGACCACCGCGTTCGTCACGAGTTCGGTCACCACCAACGCACCGATGTGACCGGCATCGGCGGACCCGACGTCGAGGAGCCAGTCCAGGGTCAAACGACGGGCCCGCCGCGGGCTGGTGGGCGACCGGGGCAGGGCGACGTTGAGAGAGGGCGCCATCTGCTCTCCTCCGTCCTCTGCACACTGACGCGTCCGTGGATGGGCACCCGACGCGCCGCCGGCGCGGCCGATGTCCCGGCATACCCGGCGATCGGTGCGGACAAACCCAACCACCGCGTGCACCCCGTCCGCGAAGTCGGCGCCCGATCCTGCCCGCGGTGCCTCCCACCGGAATCGGTCCTCCGGTGCCAACCAGTTCGAACGCTGGCTCGCGGCGCGGCCGCAACCGTCCCGGGTCACCACGCCGGCGAGGGTCCTCAACTCGCGGGCGTGAGTCCCAGGTTCTCGTAGATCATCTGCGTTGCGCGCGACCGGTTCAGCGTGATGAAGTGCAGGCCGGGGGCGCCACCGTCGAGGAGCCGGCGCGACAACGCGGTGGCTTCCTCGACCCCCACGTTGAACACCGCTTCGGGGTCGTGCTCCACCGCGTACAACTTGTCGGCGAGCCACGCCGGGAACTCCGAACCTTGGAGTTCGGTCATGCGCTTGATGCTGCTGATCGCGGTGGCCGGCATGATGCCGGGTATCACCGGCTTGTCCACTCCGAGATCGTGCAGGCTCGTGACGAGATCGAAGTAGTGCTCGGCGTCGAAGAAAAACTGGGTGATCGCGAAATCCGCCTCGGCCAGCTTCTCGGCCGTCCGGGCGCGATCCGCGTCACGACTCTCGGCTTTGGGATGCGGTTCGGGGAACGCGGCGACGCCGATGGCGAAATCGCCGACGTTGCGGACGAGCCGCACCAGATCAATGGCGTGATCCAGTTCACCCGGAGGAAGGTCTGAGTCCTTGGGTGGGTCTCCACCCAGCGCCAGGATGTTCTCGATGCCGGCGTCTCGGTAGCGGGCCGCGATGTCGACCAGCTCGGCACGGGAATGACAGACGCAGGTGAGATGCGCCATCGGCGTCACGGTGGTGTCCCGGTGCAGACCGGTCACGATGTCGTGGGTCATCTCGCGGGTGCCGCCGCCGGCGCCGTAGGTGACCGATGCGAACGAGGGCGCGAGCGGTTCGAGTTCGGCCAGCGCCGCGGTCAGCGCCTCGGCGGCGGCGGGTGTCTTCGGGGGGAAGAACTCGAAGCTGTAGGTGGGGCCAGTCGCGAGGATGTCGGTGATCTTCATGGTCGGAGAAGGGTACGCGAGGGCGTACCGTCTCCGGCCATGCACTTCGAGATCGTCCAGGACCTGCGAGGAACGGTCGGCGCCGTGGACGCGGCGCTCGTCGACCCGGAGTTTCTTGTTCGGATGGCGGAACTCCCCAAGCTCGGCTCGGCCGTGGTGTTGGACCAACGCCGGGACGGCGACGTGATGTACCAGGACGTTCGGTTCCTTTTCCAGGCCGAGATGTCCTCCGCCGTGACGCGTGTGGTCGATCCGGCCCTGATGACCTGGATCGAGCGGTCCGTCTGCGACCTCACCACCCACGAGACCGGGTGCGAGATCCTCCCGGATCATTACGGCGGTCTGTTGCGGGGTCGCTACCGATCCGTGGTGACACTGGCACGCACCGGGTGTCGCCGCACCATCATCGGCGACGTCAAGGTGAAGATGCCGTTGGTGGGCGGGAAAGTGGAGGGCGCGATCGTCGGCGGCCTCCGCGAGAACGCCGCCGCCCAGGTTGGGCTCCTCGACGTCTTCGTCGGCCTCCGCTGACGCGTCCGCATTCGTGCGTGCAACGTGACCGGGACGCGCCTCAAGAGCTGCGGCTGTTCCGGAACCGGCGCAGGCGCAGCGAGTTCGTCACGACGAACACCGAGGAGAAGCCCATCGCCCCCGCCGCGATCACCGGGTTCAACAGCCCGAGCGTGGCGACCTCGGTGGCGAGGTTCACCGCGGCCGAATCGACTCCCGGCACCTTGGCGAGTTCCTTCTCCACCCGCGCCGCGCACGACGCGCACGTCATCCCGCCGATCGCCAGGTCCACCCGGGTCTCCGGCGTCGGCTTGGTCATCGGCTCGGTCATCGGCGTGTTCATGGTCACCACCACCTCGGGGACTCTCACGACCAATAGTATACCCCCCTACCCTATCAGGGTCAAGGGCCGACATCGGCGCTGGTTTCCGACTCCGGTCCTTCGACCGTACCGGTGCGCGGATGACAAACTTCCCGCATGCCGCCCGAAAAGCTCCAGTGGAAGCACCTGTACGACGAGGTCGTCACATCCGGTCTGTGCACCGGGTGCGCCGGATGCGTGATCGCATGCCCGCACGACGTGCTCGGCTATCAGGACACCGAAGGGGTGTACAAGCCTTTCCAACTCGAGGAGTACGGCGGACCCGCCGACTGCTCCCACGGCGACAAGGGGTGCACCTCCTGCACGCGCGCGTGCCCGCGGTTCCGGGCGTGGGAACCCGAGATCGACGAGTTCATGTTCGGCCGCACCCGCACCCCGGACGAGATCTCGGGGATCTACAAGGACATCGTGCTGGCCCGCGCGTCGGACCCGGTCATCCACGAGGTGGGCCAGGACGGCGGGCTCGTCGGCGCGATCCTCCTCTACTGCCTCGAGAAGGACATCATCGACGCCGCCTTGGTGAGCTATCTCGAAGGTGACGGCACCACGTGGAAGGCCATCCCCGGAGTGGCGCGCACCCGCGAGGAGATCATTGCGTCCGCCGGTTCCCGCTACACCTACAGCGCGAACACGATGGCCTACGCCGAAGCGGTGGAGGGCGGCGCGGAACGGATCGCGCTCGTGGGCATGAGCTGTCAGAGTTCGGTGCCGCCGGTCATGAAGCAACGCAAGGCCGGCAAGGTGGGGCGCCGACTCTCGCTCAACATCGGTCTCCTGTGTTCCAAGACCTTCGACGACGCGATCTTCGAGGAACTCTTCGAGGCGAAGTACGGCCTGAAGAAGGCCGACATGAAGAAGATGAACATCAAGGGCGTCTTCCAGATCTGGATGAAGAACGGCGACTATCACGAGGTCCCGCTCAAGGAATGTCACGCGTGGACCCGCGAGGGCTGTAAGGCGTGTCCCGACTTCGCCGCCGAACACGCCGACATCTCCACCGGGGGTATCGGCAAGTTCAACGACTGGACGCTCACCATCGTCCGGACCGACATCGGGCGCGAGATCATGGACGGCATGCTCGCCGAGGGTTGGATCGAGACCCGACCCGGCGACGACGACCCGGACGCGATCGCGCTCATGCACAAACTCGCGGCCCGGTCCCGCAAGCGGTGGCCCGAGTTCGCAATCGACGCGCCGCGGCTCCTGCCCGTTAAACCCTGATCGATCCCTGATCGATCGGGTTGCCGATCCGCTCGGCCCCTAGAATCGGTACTCGGCGCGCCGGGAAGTCTGGTCGGCATCCCTATCCCGACGCGTGGAGAATCGATGCCAACACCGCTTCGCCGAGTCGCCGAGTTCTCGCGCACCGAGACCGCGGGCGGCGTGGCCCTCGTCGTCGCCACCCTCGCCGCCATCGTCTGGGCGAACCTCGCCGCTGACTCCTACCGTGATCTGTGGTCCTCGGCGCTGTCACTTCCGGGCCCCGACCACGCGCTCACACTGCGCGCGTGGGTGAACGAAGGACTCATGGCGGTCTTCTTCTTCGTGGTGGGGCTGGAGATCAAGCGCGAGATCGTCGCCGGCGACCTCCGAGAACTCCGCGCCGCGACCGTTCCGGTCGTCGCGGCAATCGGGGGGATGGTGGTGCCCGCGCTGATCTACGTGGCGGTGACCGCGGGAACGGATTTCGCGTCCGGCTGGGGAGTCCCGATGGCGACGGATATCGCGTTCGCGATCGGGGTGCTGCACCTCGCCGGCCCACGGTTGCCGCGGGGGATCGGACTCACGCTGCTCACCCTCGCGATCGTCGACGATCTCGGCGCGATCGTGGTGATCGCACTCTTCTACTCGGGCGGCATCTCAGTGGGATGGCTCGCACTGGGCCTGGCCGGCGGGATGGCGATGGTGGCCCTGCGGCGGATGGTGCACCATCCGGCGTGGTACATCGTCCCCGCCGTCCTCGTCTGGGTGGCGTTGCAGCGGTCCGGGGTGCATGCGACCGTGGCGGGTGTGTTCGTGGGGTTCCTCACCCCGATGCGCGCTCGCACCGGTGAGGAGGTCCTCGTCCCACTGGAACACCGTCTGAGTCCGTGGAGTGGGTTCGTCGTGGTGCCGCTGTTCGCCCTCGCGAACGCCGGCATCGTGCTCTCGGCGGACCGGTGGCGCTCGCTCACGACGAGCCGGCTCGCATTGGGTATCGCCCTGGGCCTGATCCTCGGCAAACTCGTGGGCATCGTGGGGGGAACGTGGGTGGCGACGCGCGCGGGCGGGCGCCTCCCGGACGGCGTCGGGTTGCGAGCGATGGTGGCCATCGGACTCCTCGGTGGGGTCGGCTTCACCGTCTCGTTGTTCGTGGCGGACCTGGCGTTCTCGGGTCCGACCCTCGGCACCGCGAAGCTCGCAATCCTGTGCACATCGATCGGGGCGGCCGTGGCCGCGGCCTTCCTACTCCGTACTATCCCGCCCGAATCGGACGGGGTTGCGTAACGTCGCCGCCATCCTCGAGGTCAGAGCAAGCCAGATGACTCACTCCCCCGAAATCGCCGATCGACCGGCGCGTCCCGACACGCTCGCGCCGCGCCTCGAAGCAGCCGCGGAACGAGGGGGCACTATCACCTTCGTGACCGGCGCCGCCGACGGGCCGGGCTACACCACCGAGCCGGTCGAGTGGGCGCGGCTGCACGACGACGCGCGGGGCCAGGCGGCGGCGCTCCACGCACGCGGCATCGGCCCCGGCGCCACGGTGGCCCTGCTCGGTCCCACTTCCCGCGCGATGGTCACCGCGATCCAGGCAACTTGGCTCGCGGGCGCAACGCTCGCCATGCTGCCGTTGCCGATGCGACTCGGCTCGATGGACGAGTTCGTCGAGTCCACCCGGCGCCGCATCGCGAATGCGGACGCCGCGATCGTGCTGATCGATCCAATGCTCGCCGATTTCGTTCCCGATGATCTGCCCACCACCACGTTCGCCGAGTTGGCAAACCGTGCATCGAACGCTGCATACACGATGCCCGAGGTCGACCGTGACGCGCTGGCCATCCTCCAGTTCACAAGCGGGAGTACGGCCGACCCGAAGGGGGTCATGCTTCCGCAGCGGTGCGTCACCGCCAACATCGATGCAATCGGTGCCGGCGCGGCCATGGACCTCGGCGGCGAACGGGTGGCCTCGTGGCTGCCGCTCTATCACGACATGGGCCTGATCGGGCTGCTCGGCGTGCCGATGACGAACGGACTCGATCTCGTGCTCGCCGGTCCGCAGGACTTCCTCGCCGCGCCCGGCCGCTGGTTGGATTGGATGTCGAGCTTCGGTTGCACCGTCACTGGCGGCCCGAACTTCTCGTACGCGTTGGCGGCGCGCGCGCTCCGGCGCGGCGGCGATCTCGACCTTTCCCGATGGCGACTCGCATTGAACGGCGCCGAGCCGATCGATCCCGATTCGGTCGAGTCCTTTCTGCGCGCCGGGGCGCCGTTCGGTCTCGATCCGAAGGTCGCCTTCTGCGTGTACGGAATGGCCGAAGCCACCCTCGCGATCAGCTTCCCCGAGCCCGGCACCGGGATGACCGTGGATGCCGTCGATCGCCGAGTCCTCGAGACCGATCACTACGCGGCCCCCGTCGATGCCGATCGAGACGGCGCGCGCCGTCTCCCGCGCCTCGGCCGGGTGCTGCGCGGCATCGAGCTCCGCGTGGTGGATCCGGACTCGGGTGCCGGACGCGCAGACCGTGAGGTGGGCGAGATCGAACTCCGGGGGAACTCGATCACCCCGGGCTACTTCCGTAATCCGGAAGCGACCGCCGCCACCATGCGCGGCGGCTGGCTTCGCACCGGCGACCTCGGATATCTCGTCGACGGCGAGGTGGTGATCTGTGGCCGACGCAAGGACGTGATCATCGTCGGTGGCCGCAACGTGTTCCCGGAGGACATCGAACGCGCGGTGGCCAACGTCGACGGCGTACGCGCCGGCAACGTGATCGCGTTCGGAACCACCGGACGCCGTGGCCGGGAAGCGATCGTGGTCGTCGCCGAGACGCTCGCCGAGATCGGCACCGATCCGGTGCGCTCCGCGGTGGCCGAGCGGGTCACCGACGCCATCGGAATCCCCCCCACCGAGATCATCCTCGTCGCCGCGGGCACGCTACCCAAGACGTCGTCCGGAAAGTTGCAGCGGTCCCTCTGTCGGGACCGGTACCTGAGCGACATCCTCGAACCGGTCTGACCCGCTCCCGATCAGCTCAGGCCCGATCAGATCATCGGCCACGGGACGGAATGGTATCCCTCGTCCGGCTGGGGGAGGCGCGGGTCCGCGAGGAGTTCGTCCACCCGGTCGATCAGCGCGTCCACTTCCATGGGGTACAGCAGCGCGCCGAACTCGGTGCGGAGGGCGCCTCCGAGATCGGCGCGCACGCGGATCACGTCGGCGAGGAGATCGTCAGGGATCGTCTCGCCGGCGAAGTCCCAGATCACAGTGCGCAGCTTCGGCGCGACGTGGAACGTCAGACCGTGATCGATGCCGTAGATCCGGTCCGTCGCGCGCTCCTGCAGGCAATGTCCGCCCTTGCGATCCGCGTTGTTGGCGAGCACGTCGAAGATGGCGAAGCGGAGGAACGCGTCGACGTGATCCGCCAGCAACGTGAAGTAGTGCTCCTCGGGATCGTGGTCGACGAATCGCTGGACCGAACCGATGCCGTACGGACCATCGCGCAGGATCGTGCGCGGCACGAGTCCCCACCTGAGGGCTTCGCTCAACACGAACGCGGCCGTCTCCCGGCGACACAGCGATCCCTCCGGGAAATCCCACAGCGGGCGCTCGCCGCGCTGCGGCTTGTACACCGCGAGCGTCTCCCGGCCGTCGCCCGCCACCGTGACGAGCAGCGCGGCGTTCGACGACCACGCCACGCGGCCGACCACGTCGATGACGCCGGCGTCGAGGATCGCGTCCGGCGTGGGGGGGGTCAGTTCCACCGGGGGCAGATGTGTCCGGCGGGGTCCATGGGGAACTCGCACAGCGGGCACGGGGGCCGCCCGCCCGCCACCGCGTCGATCCCGCGTGCTGCCATCGCCCGGACCTGGGCGCGGGTGGCGAAGATGCGAGCGATGTAGCCGTCCTCGTCTCCGTCCTCGTCGTCGTCTTCGGCGTGCTCACGAAGTTCGATCAACACCAGACCCCGATCCGGCTCGAAGCCGAGGCCGATCATGCGGGCGCGGAACAACGGCACCGCGGGTTCTGAGACCTGTGCTGCACTCGGATGCAACGCGGCGCTCTCGCCCGGTGGCTCCGGATGGTCCTGCGCGATGCCGTCGAGAAATGCGACGGCTTCTTCCGCCAGCAGCGCCACCTGCTCCTTCTCCACCAGCACCGTGAGCCGGGTGCCGAGCTTGTCGGCCTGGATGTAGAAGACGCGCTGGCCGGGCTCCCCGATCGCACCGGCACCGAGCGAATCGACGCCGTCGAGTTCGACGATGCTCACGCGGGCGCGCCTTCCCGTTCGGGCGCGGTGTCCGGTGCGGTATCGGTTCCGCGCCCGGCTTCGGCGCTCTCCGTCCCGGCATCACCCAGTGGTGGATCGGGTGCCGGCGGTGGGATCAGATCTGCGAGCGAGCCGGTGTCGTTGCACTTCATCAACATCGCGCCGTGCGGTCCGAGCGCGAACACGGTGATCGACGCGGGCGACACGTTGATGCGCTGGAAGAGATCCAGGTGCACGCCGGTGAAGTGTGCAATGGCCGCCTTGATCGGGTCCGCGTGCGAGACGACCGCCACCATCTCGCCGACGTGACGTTCGACGACGGTTTCGAGCGCACTCACCATTCGCGTCTGCATCTCGGCGATGGATTCGCCGTTGGGAAACCGCGCGCGCGACGGCGCGCGCTGCACCGTCTTCCAGAGATCGGTCTTCGCCAACTCCTCGATCAGACCGCCGGTCCAATCGCCGTACTCGGCCTCGATCACACCGTCGAGCACGGTGACGGGGACCTCGTGGTGCGCAGCGATGTGCGCGGCGGTCTGTTGCGTGCGCTCGATCGGGCTCGCGTAGATCGCCGCGAGCGGAAGCTCGGCGAGACGCGTTCCCGCGTGGCGTGCCTGCTCGTTTCCGAGCGCGGACAGGTCGATTCCCGGTTTGCGGCCGGAGAGCTTCGGTCCGGTCTCGGCCGTCACGGCGTGACGAACGAGGATGAGCGTGGTCGGCTGAGTCACGGTGGTGATCGTACCGGCGCGCTCGCGGAGCTGTTCGGCCGGGTCCTCGCATTCCGCCGACCCCGGACGATCGCGGCGGTACATTGCGGCGATGAGTGACCAACCGATCGGATTGCATCGAGGCGGACCACCGGAGACGGTGCTGCCACCCGACCCGGCGGAGGTGCTCGCGGCACTCGCGGCCGCGGCCGACGAAGCGGACCTCGATGCGCGTCGGGTTCGGCTGCGAGCGATGGCGGCCGCTCGCCCGGCGTGCGTGAGTGCATGGGCGGCGCTCGGTGAGTGCGCCCGAGACGACATCGAGGCGTACGCCTACTTCCGAGTCGGCTACCACCGCGGTCTCGACCAACTCCGCCAGTCCGGGTGGCGCGGTTCGGGCTACGTACGCGGCTCGCATCCGGAGAACGTCGGTTTCCTGCGCGCGCTGGACGGCCTGCGCCGCGCCGCCGAGGCGATTCATGAAACCGAGGAAGCCCGGCGGTGTGCGGAATTCCTTTTGCAGCTCGACCCTTCGGGGTTTTCGTACCCTCAGGGCTAATCTCAACGCCGATCCCACGCAGGCGAGAGGAACGCATGAAGCGCGCGCTCATCACCGGAATCACAGGGCAGGACGGTCGTTATCTGAGCCAGCTCCTGACCTCCAAGGGCTACCAGGTGTTCGGTCTGATCGCGGGCCAAGCCAACCCCAAGGCCAAGCTGCTCATGGAGGAGAACCCGAGCCTCGACCTCGTGGGTGGCGACCTCCGTGACCTGCCGTCGCTCATCGCCGCCGTCGAACAAGTGCAGCCGGACGAGGTCTACAACCTGGGCGCGATCAGCTTCGTACAACTCTCGTTCAAGCAGGCCGAGCTCACCGCGGAGATCACCGGTCTCGGTGTGTTGCGGATGCTCGAGGCCATTCGCATCGTCGGCGGCACGGACAAGAACCCGATCCGCTTCTACCAGGCCAGCTCGTCCGAGATGTTCGGCAAGGTGCGCGAGACGCCGCAGAAGGAGAGCACGCCGTTCCACCCGCGCTCGCCCTACGGCGTGGCCAAGGTGTTCGGTCACGACATGACCGTGAACTACCGCGAGTCCTACGACCTCCACGCGAGCAGCGGCATCCTGTTCAACCACGAGAGTGAGCGCCGCGGCCTGGAGTTCGTGACCCGCAAGATCACCAACTCACTGGCGCGCATCAAGCTCGGCATCCAAGACACGATCAGCCTCGGCAACCTCGACTCGGCGCGGGACTGGGGTTATGCCGGTGACTACGTCGAGGCGATGTGGCTCATGCTGCAACAGGACCAGCCCGACGACTACGTGATCGCGACCGGTGAGACCCACACGATCCGCGAGTTCCTCGAGGTGGCGTTCCGCCTCGCCGGATACGACGACTGGCAGCCCTACGTCAACCACGACATCCGCTTCGACCGGCCCGCCGAGGTGGACCTGCTGTTGGGTGATGCCTCGAAGGCGCGCGAGAAGCTGGGTTGGACGCCGAAGGTGAACTTCGAGGAACTCGTCGCCCGCATGTACGAGTCCGACCTCAAGGCCGAACAAGCCAACCTGGACGCCGGCCGCCGGTAGTCCACTTTTCCGCTCGTGCGACTACGTCGCAGGCCGCTCAGGCCCCGGATCGGCCGACCGCGCGGACATGCACAGAGGGTTGCCGGCCTCACCTTTGGTCACCTGAGCGTCATGAGTCGTTCGAGTGCGTGCTCGGCGTCGGCGACGATGGTGCGGACGAGATCGCCGGCGGGGACCAACTCGTGGATCGCGCCCACACCTTGGCCGGCCGGGTAACACTCCCGATCCGGGTCCACACCTTGGGTGTTCTCGTCGGCGCCGAGGTGCATCCATCCGCCCTTCACGGACTTCATGAGCATCTCGGGGAACGGCACCAGCTCTTCGGGGTGCGCTTCGAAGTGACGGGTGGTCTCGTTGGCCACCGCGCGGAGCGTCTTGCCGGTGAACGCCCGTGAGATCGACGTGCCGTCCTCACCCGTGCGCAACAACGCGTCCTTGTAGCCCGGCGCCGAGCGCGCTTCGGGGGTGGCGATGAACCGGGTGCCGATCCACACTCCGTCGGCCCCGAGCGCGAGCGCGGCGGCAAGGCCGCGGCCGTCGAAGATCCCACCTGCGGCAACCACCGGGACGCGATCACCGACCGCATCCACCACCTGCGGAACGAGCGGGAAGGTGGCGACCTGTCCGGTGTGCCCCCCGGCTTCGGTTCCCTGCGCGACGACGATGTCACAGCCGGCTTCCACCGCCGCCACCGCGTGGCGGACCTTGCCGCACATCGAGAGCACCAGCACGTTGTGGTCATGACACAACGTGATGACGTCACGCGGCACACCGAGCCCGGCGGCAAAGACGGACGCGCCCTCGCGGATCAACGCCTCGACGTCGGTCATCAACCGGTCGGGCATCGCCGTGAGCAGATCCACGCCGAGCGGCTTGTCGGTCAAGGCTTTCGCGGCGCGAATCTGATCGACCATCTCGTCGCTGCTCATCGTGGACGCGCCGAAGCACCCGAAGCCACCGGCCTGGGACACCGCGGCGACCAGCGGGGCGTAGGAAACTCCACCCATGCCCGCGAGCATCACCGGATGCTCGATGCCCAACACGTCGGTCAGTCGCGTCTTCACTGCCTGGCTTCTCCTGGGCTCGGGGACGGCGAGGCTAACGACGACCGCCAACTAACGTCCAAGCCGTGAGTGAGCCGTTGCCAACCCGAGAACCGCCGACCATCTCGGCGAACGGGGCCCGAGCGGCCCGGCCCGCAGGGCCAAGAACGGAATGAACGTGAGTGAGCCGTGAACAGCAGTCCGGTCGTCGGTGTGATCATGGGGAGCGACAGCGACCTGCCCGTCATGCAGGCGGCCGCCGACGTGCTGCGCGATTTCGGCGTGGAGCACGAGGTACGGATCGTCTCCGCGCATCGCACGCCCGATGCGATGGTGAGCTACGCGCGCGCGGCCGTCGGGCGCGGGCTGAAGGTGATCATCGCGGGCGCCGGCGGTGCCGCCCACCTACCGGGGATGACCGCTTCGATGACCACGCTGCCGGTCATCGGGGTGCCGGTCCCGCTCGCGCACCTCGACGGCCTCGACTCGATGCTCTCGATCGTGCAGATGCCGAAGGGCATCCCGGTGGCGACCGTCGCGATCGGCAACGCCACCAACGCCGGCCTGCTCGCGGTCCGGATCCTCGGGACTACCGACGCCGCCCTGGCCACCCGCTTGGCGGAGTACCAGGCCGACCTCGCGCAGTCGGTCACGGAGAAGGACGCGAAGCTCCAGCCCTGACCGGGCGGTCGTACGAGCGGGCCGCCGACAGGTTCACGGGATTCTCCTTGACCTGAAGTTCGGTTCAACTCCTACCGTGCGGGCATGGAATACCGCTCGTACGCCGACCTGACCGACACACCGCACGTAGTCGTCGACGGATCTGCCCAAACCGGGACGGTCCTCACGTTGTCGCATTGGCCGGGCGCGGCGACACCCGACGTGCTGCGCGCCGACCTTTCGGCCGAGATCGCGTTCAACTACCTGGACCATCCGGAGCTGCACGTGGACGCTCCGTCCGTGACGAACAACCACTTCGATCAGGACGGGCTCGTGGCCGTGTTCGCCCTGACCGAACCCGAGACCGCGCAGGCGCGGCGAGACCGGCTGGTGGACATTGCGCGGGCCGGCGACTTCAGCCGGTTCCACCACCGAGACGCGGCGCGGGCGGCGATTGCGAGTGCCAACCTCGGTGCCGCCGCCACCGGCGATCCGTACGACGCCGTCCTCCCCCAGCTGGTGGCGCTCGCCGACGACGTGACGGCGTTCGAGGAGCACTGGGCCACCGAGGACGAGCACATCACGGCGACCGAACTGGCGATCGCAGCCGGTGACATCTCGATCGTCGAGAACACCGAGTTGGATCTCGTGATCGTCACGGTCCCAGCGGCGTGGACAGCGCGGACCGTGCACCGGTTCAGCACGACCGATGCGGAGGCGGCGCACCCGTTCGCAATCCACAACGCGACCGATCGGTTGGTGATCCTCACCGTCGGCGCGGGTCCTCCGGTTCTGCGGTACCGGTACGAGACCTGGGTGCAGTACGTGACGCGGCGGCCACGCCCACGCGTCGATCTGACCGACCTTGCCACCACGCTGACCGCCAACGATGTCGGCGCCGAACGTTGGACCTTCGACGGGGTCCACGGGCTGAGCCCCGCCCTCCATCTCGTCGGCGCGGAGACCACGGCGATCACGGATGCCGACTTCGTGGCATCGGTCAGCGAGGAGCTCCGTGCGGCGGCCGAGACGTGGAGCCCGTACCCGGACTGAACGCCGTTTCCACCCTCGCACGACGAACTCACGTAAGAAACGCAACCCAGGGGTTGCGCTTTTGGTGCGAGTTGGTGCGGGTGGGTGGGAGTCAGTCGGTGGAGATGGCGTCGAGCACGTCGAACCGCGACGCCCGGCGCGCGGGATAGGCCGCCGCGAGCACCCCGGCGAGCGCCGCGAAGACGACCACGAGCGTGAGCTGTCCGCCGGGGACCACGAAGTCCGTGAACCCTTGGTCGCGCAGCGCAGTCACGATCGACCAGCCGAAGAAGACACCGAGGACGAGCCCGAGCAGCGTCCCGAAGACGGCCACGATGATGGACTCCCAGCGCACCGCAGTCCGCACCTGTTTGCGACTCATGCCCACCGCGCGCAGGAGACCGATCTCTCGCGTCCGCTCCACGATCGAGAGGAGCAAGGTGTTCATGATGCCGAGCAAGGCAATGAAGACCGCGAGGAACAGCAGGGCGAACACGAGACCGAGGATCTGGTTGATCTGGGTCTCGATCACCGACTTCAGCCCCGCGGCGGTTTTCAGTTCAGCACCGGGAAACTGCTTGATGACCTTGGTGATCGCGGGCCGGACACTCTCGATCGAGGTTCCGTCGTCGAGGCCGATGTACACGAAGCTGTCCGCGACGGTGGGATACCGGCGGTCGTACGCCGCGAGGGAGATGAAGTAGTCCGAGAACAGCTCGCGCTGTCCGCGCTCGAACGTGGCCGTGATCGTGAGCTTCTGCTTGCCACCCACCGGGAACGTGGTGGAGATCTCGTCGCCGAGTTTCCAGCGCTTCTCCTCGAACACTTTCTCTGAGACCGCGATGTCGTTCGGACCGAGCGCGGCGAAGTCTCCGGACACCGGTTCGAAGTTGATCAAGGCGTTGATCTCAGCCGGCCGTGACGCCATGACGAAGTTCCCCTTACCGGCGATCTCGAACGGCCCGAACCGCAGCGGCTGGGCCCGGGCAACGCCGGGAACCGCCGCGATGCGATCACCCATCGCCGGGCTGAAGCTCGACCCCGGCCCACCTTGTCCGAGCACGACGAGGTCGCCCGTGAACGCTCGGTCGATCTGCCCGCCGATCGACGCCTTGAGCGAACCCGCCATGACGATGATGAAACCGACCAGCGCGACCCCGATCATGAGGGCGGCGGCAGTGGACGCCGTGCGCCGCGGGTTCCGGACCGCGTTCTCCCGCGCGAGGGTCCCGGGCATCCCTCGCCATCGGGGTAGGAAGGCGCCGAGGGCGCGGCCGACCGGGCGCGCGATCACGGGACCGAGCACTGCGATGCCGATGAACAGCGCGAACACACCGAGACCGACGAGTTCGATCCCGGCATCGGCGAAGAGCCCGGTGAACAGCGCGCCGGCGCCGAGGATCGCGATCACCGTTCCGATCACCGTGCGGCGGCCGAGGTGGCGCGATTCGGTCGCCGCCGCCCGCAACGCTTCGATCGGTGCGATACGCGCGGCGCGACGCGCGGGCAACAACGCCGCCACGAAGGTCACCACGACCCCGAGCGCAAGCGAGATCACGAACGTCGCCGGCTTGACCACGAGGTTCTCGGTGGGTACGTCGATCCCGAACGCCTTCATCACGCCGCGCAGTCCAATGGCGAGGCCGAGACCGAGACCGACGCCGACCGCGGATGCCAACAGACCCACAACCAGTGCCTCGCCGAGGACCGAGAACCGCACCTGGCGACCCGAGGCGCCGAGGGCCCGCAACAAGGCCAGCTCGCGCGTCCGCTGCGCGATCACGATCGAGAACGTGTTCACGATGATGAAGGAGCCCACGAAAAGGGCGACGTAAGCGAACACGAGCAGGAAGGTGGTGAAGAAGGACAGACCCTGCTGGGCCTCGCTCTGACGCTCCTCGACGAGCGTCGACCCGGTGATGACCTGGACGTTCCGAGCGGTCACGGCAGCTCGGATCCGCTCGACGAGCTGGCGCTGGTCGACCCCCGCCGCCGCGGCAGCCGAGATTCCGTCGAGCTCACCGGGGGTGCCGTTCACCCGCTGGGCCTCCGCCAACGTGAAGAGCGCAATGGTGGCGCCGGCGGGGCGGTCGCTGTCGCCGAAGCGGGAAACGCCGACGATGCGGAACTCGTCCTTCGGGAGCTCACGGTTGTTGAACGAGATCGTGACCATGTCCCCGATGCCGAACTTGCCCTCGTTCGCGGTGGCCCGGTCCATCACCACCTCGCCCGGAGCACGCGGCGGACGGGATCGTTCTCCTTCGTAGGTGACCAACGTGAAGGGGTTCAGTTGTTTCACCGTGTTCCAGTTGAACCCGAAGGTCGGCGCGCCCTGGGCCGGGTTCCCGATTCCGTCCCCCTCGCGATCGACGAACTGCGCCCGGTCGACGCGGAGGCTGCCTTCGGCGGCGGCGACGCCGTTCACGGCCGTCACCTGGGGAACCAGGGACTCCGATATGCGTTCGCGCTGCTCGTCCCCGAAGTCGTCCTTCAGGACGTTGGAACTCCGGACCCACGCGTCGGTGCCGTCATAGACGCTCGCGTACAGCTGATCGAAGGTCTTGCGGACCGTGTCGGTGAACACCAGCGTGCCCGAGACGAACGCGACGCCGAGCACCACCGCGATCGCGGTGAGGATGAACCGCAGCTTGTGGGCGACGAGTCCCCGTAACGTGAGGCGGAACACGGGTTCAGCCTCCGAACTGCTTCAGCCGATCCAGGACCCGGTCCGCGGTGGGTTCGAGCATCTCGTCGACGATCGTGCCGTCCGCGAGGAACACCACGCGGTCCGCGTAACTCGCCGCGCTGGGGTCGTGCGTGACCATCACGATCGTCTGTCCCAGGTCGTCCACTGCGGCGCGCATGAAGTTGAGGATCTCCGCGCTCGCCCGCGAGTCGAGGTTGCCGGTCGGTTCGTCGGCGAAGATCAGATCCGGTCGGGACACGAGCGCGCGGGCGACCGCGACGCGCTGCTGCTGCCCGCCGGAGAGTTCGCTCGGCCGGTGGGTGAGCCGATCGCCGATGCGCAACGTGGCGACGATCGAGTCCATCCACGCAGGGTCGGGTTTGCGTCCCGCGAGCGCCATCGGCAGCGTGATGTTCTCGGATGCGTTCAGCGTGGGGATGAGGTTGAACGACTGGAACACGAACCCGATCCGGTCCCGACGGATCAGCGTGAGCTGCTTCTCGTTCGACGCGCTGATGTCCACGTCGCCGATGAACACCTGACCTTCGGTGACGCGGTCCAGGCCGGCGAGGCAATGCAACAGGGTGGACTTCCCTGAGCCCGACGGCCCCATGATCGCGGTGAACTGGTGCGAGGCGAAGTCCACGGAGATGTGGTCGAGGGCTCGCACTTCGGCCTCGCCTTCGCCGTAGACCTTCGATGCATTGACGGCACGGGCGGCGACGGTCTCGGGACGAGCAACGGCTGCGGGCATGCTCATGCGCATACTCCAGTGGGTGGTGAGGGGGATCCTCACCCTAGCGAAACCCGATG
The DNA here is from genome assembly GCA_031422675.1 of Acidimicrobiia bacterium. Classification (GTDB taxonomy): domain Bacteria; phylum Actinomycetota; class Acidimicrobiia; order IMCC26256; family JAENVU01; genus JAENVU01. The sequence continues at coordinate 25,264 of JANPMG010000056.1, forward strand.
AAAAACCTGGATGCCGGCGGACACCCGGCCGGACGGTGATCAGCCCGGGTGCGCGGGTGTGCGTGGGTTCGCGCGGGCTCAGACGAGCGCGGGGCCGTCGTCGAGTTCGTGCTCCCCCGCCGACGAATCAGCCGCGAGATCCGACCGGTCCCGGCCGCGCCGACCCAGGACCACGAACAGCGCGACCGACACGACGAACACCACGATGCTCACCCACCCGTTGATCCGCAACGGTCCGATCATGTTCGCTTCGTCCACCCGCATCTGCTCCATGAAGAACCGGAAGAACGTGTAGCCCGCGGCATACAGCGCAAAGAGTTGGCCACGCGCGAACTTGAACTTCCGATCCAACGCGATCAGCGCGAAACCGAGCGCGATGCACCACAGCGACTCATACAGGAACGTCGGCTGGAACGTGGCATCGTCGAGGAAGCGCGTCGGCCGGTGGGCGCGATCGATCTCGACGGCCCACGGCAAGGTGGACGGACCGCCGAACAGTTCCTGGTTGAACCAGTTCCCCCAACGGCCGATCCCCTGCGCGAATGCGAGACCGGGCACGATCGCATCGGCGATGGGTCCGAACGCGACTTTGCGGTGACGGGCCACGAGCAGCACCGCGAGCGCGCCGCCGGCCACGCCGCCCCAGATTCCGAGCCCGCCCTGCCAGATCTTGACCATGTTCTCGGGCTGGTCCCGGAACAACTGGTAGTCGGTGATCACGTGATAGATCCGAGCGCCGATCACACCGCCGATGACCGCCCAGAACGCGATCGAGTCGAACACGTCACCGCTTCCACCGCGCTTCACGTACCGCGTCCGGCCCACCTTGGCGGCGACGATCACACCGAGGGCGATCATCAGTCCATACATGTGCAGCGGGACGGGCCCGAGCCGGACGACTCCGTCACTGGGACTGGGAATCGACGCCACCAGGTTCATGATCACGCTCGGACCTTAGGAGATTCCCATTGCCGCTCCGGTGCCGCCCAGTCGATCATTTGACCAGGCGGGAGAGGCGGCGGTCGGCGAGAATCTTGCCGCCGGTCTGACAGGCCGGGCAGTACGTGATCTCGTGACTCTCGAACGAGACCCGGCGCATGGGTGTCTCGCACTCCGGGCAGGGAAGCCCGTGGCGGTTGTGCACGCGAAAGCGCTCCCCCAGCTTCGCTTCGGAGAGTCCGCCGCGGCGTTGGCGCTCGGACTCGAGGGCGTCGGCCATCGTGACCCGAATCGCCTCCACCAGCCGGCGCCGGGCGTCCGGGTCCAGCTTGGCCATGGTGGTGTACGGAGAGATGTGGGCGCGATGCAGCGCGTCGTTCACGTAGCCGCGCCCGATGCCGGCCACCGTGCGCTGGTCCCGCAGCAGGGTGTGGATGCGCCGCTTGTCGCCGCTCGTGAGGATCAGGGTTTCGAACTCGTCCGAGTCCGGCTCGGGCCCGAGCCCCGCGACCGGGCCTTCATCCTCCGCGGCGAGCACCCACCAGGCGACCTTGCGCTCGTGGCCGTACTCACGCACGAAGATCGCCCGCTCGTCGTCGAAGTGGAACCGAACCGCGCAACCCTTGGCTTTCGTACGCTTCGGCGGGATCTCGATGTCCAGCCGGCCGGCCTGGGACAGATGCAGCACGACGGCCACCGGTCCGCTGGTCACGAACCGGAGGTACTTCGCCCGCCGCGTGACCGCCCGGATCTGCGTTCCGATCAGTGCTTCGGGTGATGGTGTCACCGTCTTCAGTGCCGCGAATCCGAGGGCGTCGATCTTCACGAACGTGGCGCCGCCGAACGTCTCCTCGAGCCGTTCGGCGAGGGCTTGCATCTCGGGGAGCTCGGGCATGCACTCAATATTGGCTCGTACGGGCGCCTGGCGAGATTCTTCACTCGCTCTGATGGCGCCCTCCCGAGCTGCTCGGCTTCGCTGCGCTGCGGCTCGGTCGGTTTGATTGCTCGTACGGGCGCCCGAGTGAGATTCTTCACTCGCTGCAGCGGCGCCCTCCCTCGCTGCTCGGCTCCGCTGCGCTGCGCCTCGGTCGGTTTGTTGGCTCGTACGGGCGACCGGCGAGATCCTTCACTCGCTGCGGCGGCGGCTCTGCATGCGCTTGCGGATCAACTCGCGGCGCTCCCGCACCTCGGCGTAGGTCAACGAATCCCCCCACTCCTCACCCACGCCCATGCTCGCCTTGACCGAGCCGAGATCGAGATCCGGGGTGGCGTCAAGCCCGAGGTCCTGCGCGATCTGAACGCCGTACTGCGCCTGGAAGTACAGGTAGATGTGGGTGATCTCACCGAGGATGTCCAGGTCCGGGGCGAGCGTGGCCGTCGCACCGTCGAGAAACATCATGTTCTTGACGAAGAGCATGAGCTCCTTCGGGGCACGCGCTCCGTACTCGAGCAGCTTCTTCGTGAGTTCGCGCAGTTCGCCGACGAGCTCGTCGGCGCTCATCAACGTGGGGTCCTTCACCGGCCGGTCCAGGCCGAGGTCGTGGATCACCGCGTCGAGGTCCGTGTCCGCCGGGAACGCGCCCAGATCGCGCAGCGCCGCGAGTTGGCCGCGCACGTCGCCCGCGCTGCCGAGAACCAACAACCGGAGGAAGGCCAGCCGCTTGCGCTCGTCCAAGCGGCCCGTGATGCCGAAGTCCAGCAGCGCGGTCCGACCATCAGGCAGTACGAACGCGTTACCGCCGTGGAGATCGCCGTGGAAGACGCCGTACACGAGGGCGCCCTCGAGGAACGAGATCAACGCGGATCGCAACAACGCGTTGGTGTCGATCCCGGCCGCGTGCATCCCGGCCGCATCGTCGAATGCGAAACCGGTGAGTCGTTCCATCACGAGGACCCGGCGCGTGACCAGACGCGGATGGGGTCGCGGCACAATGGTCTCGCGGATACCGATCTTCGTGAGCGCGTGCGCAACGTCGAGCATGTTCTCGGCTTCGAGCCGGAAGTCCAGCTCCTCGACGATCGTCTCGGCGAAGAGTTCGACCAGCGCGGGTGGATTCGCCAGGGCCGCGACCGGGATGCGGCCCACCATGCGCGGACCCAGCCACGCGAGGGCGCGCAGATCGTGATGCACGCGCCGAGCGACCGACGGGCGCTGCACCTTGACCACCACCGACTCGCCGGTCACGAGCGTTGCTGCGTGCACCTGCGCGATCGATGCCGCCGCCAGCGGCTCGGTGGCGAACTCGCTGAAGACTTCCGCGAGCGGACGACCGAGTTCGGTCTCGACGATTGCTCGCACCGCGGTGAACGATTCGGCCGGTACTCGATCACGCAACTTCTTGAACTCGCCGACCAACTCTTCCGGGAACAGACCGTCGCCGCCCGAGACGATCTGGCCCAGCTTGATGTAGGTGGAACCGAGGCCTTCGAAACTGCGGCGTAGGCGAGCCGAGATGCCGGCGCGTGACTGGTCGGTCCCCCGCTCCTTCACGTACCAGACCGCCAACGCCCAACCCACCGAGGTGATGACCCGGGCGCTGCGCCGCAGGGGTGGTATCCGCGGCGGGGTGGTCAGGCGGCCGAGGCCGCCGCGGGTGCGCGCCCGCACGCCATCCAACCCACGCCGCCAGGCCAGATCGTCGGGGTCGACGATCCAGGGCGGCGTGTCGCTGAACGCGCCGAATGCCAGGTCGGGAGGTGCGGGGTCGATGCTCACGGACGGTAGCGCCAGGCATCGCCGTACCCCGTACGCGCCCGGCACTATGGGGTGCTACCCGTACTCGCGACAGCCCCATCCGGTGAGTCGGTGCCGGGCGTAGACCCGCTCGGCCACGACGATCTGCTGTTCACGGGTGGCCATCCCCGCGTTCGGCGCGAACTGCCGACCGCCGAAGCCGGTCCACGTGCCGTTGTAGAAACCGACACCGCCGGAGAACTTCGGGCCCTGCATGCGCCAGTTGCCGCCGGTCTCGCACATTGCGATGCCGTCCCAGTTCACCCCGGTCTTGGGTCGGTAGTACTCGGCGATCGCGGCCGTGTACGCGGCGAGCTGCTCTTGTTGTTGCTTCACCAACGCCGCGAACAGCTTCTGCTCCGCCTCCGCCCGAGCGCGTGAAACCAGTGCGGCCTCGATCGGCACGCGTGCGGCCGGTGCCACCGCACGGGGTCGGCCGGGGGTTGCGCCACCGGCGACGGGTTCACTCGAGAAGACGAGTCCGAGCACAAACAGCGCGACGAAGAGACTCGCGACGATCGCAATCGCGGCGCGCCAGCTCGGTTGATGACGATGAGACTCAACGACTCCGGCCTGATCAACCACAGACGCCTCCCCACGGTCGGAGCCCCTGCGTGGCGAGCAAGTGCTGGGCCATCGCGTCCTGGTCGGCGGGGCTCGCGTTCGACGGGTTCACACCGACGAGATCGGTGCGTCCGGCCGAGCGCGCGTTGTTGTCCCAGGTCCCGGGCATGAACTGATACGCGCCGGCGGCGCCGGACGAACGATTCACGACGTCGTACTGGCCGCGACTCTCGCGGAACTTGATGCACTCCAACACGTTGGCGCCGCCCGCAGCGCGACGCGGTGCCGACGGACGCGGCGCGCGGGTCGCTACTTGTTGCGCTCGCTCGAGCGCGTCGATTGCGACGAGCGCCTCGAACCACCGCGCGGTGTTGACCGCTTCGACGAAGCGCGCGATGACCACGGTGTCGTGGTGGGCCTTGACTGCGGGATCGACCGAAGGGAAACCGATCGGGGCCGGAGCCGACGCCAGCCGGGCGAGGGCCGTGCGGTTCGATATTGCGGGGCGGACTCGGTCCGAGGCGTTCTCGGCGGCGGCCGAGGCCGAGCCGATCAATGCCGTTCCCGTCGCTGCGACGAGGAGGCCCGAGCCGATCACGAGGGCGCGACCGTTCATGGAGGTGCTCCTTTCACTCCGCCAACCCCCCACGCCACGCCGTCCGGGCGCGCGTCGACGCCAAGCTGGATGAGGAGGGGGCGAAAGCCGCACAAAGGATGGAGTGGGCTTTCGGGACACTCAATCTACCGGTGGGGTGCGACCCGAGCCCAGTTTCCTGTCAGTTCCTGCCAGGAGAAAACCCGGCGGCATCGACGCCAGGGCCCCTGGCTGCAACCCCGGGGCGCGGCGGGAGAAATGTTTGTGACCCGCTTCACAGCGGTAGGTTTTCAGCCAGATTGTCCGACTTATGACGAGACGCTGGCGGCCCGTGCTTCGGCCGGTCGGCGGCCGTCCAGCAGCCCGCGCGGGGTCACCACCAGGCCGGTGAGGGCCTGGTCGGCGTGCTCCATTCGCCGCGACAAGACGCGCTGCGCGTACCCGAGCACCGTGGCCGCGTAGGCCGGATCGTCGGCGCGATTCACCAACTCGTGCGGGTCCGCGTCGAGGTCGTAGAAGAGGGGGGCAAGCCCGGTGAAATGCACGTACTTGCCGTGCTCGTCGCGCAGGCACGAGAGGCTGCACTGGTCCATCGTCAACCCGAGCAAGGACTCGGCGAACCCGCCGATCGGATCGCGGAAGTCCCACTCCCAGAACGCAGCATCCCGCCACTGTTCCGGCACCTCGCCGCGCACGAAGGGGAGCAGGGACGTGCCGTTGCATTGCACGGGGACATTCAGGCCGAGCCATTCGAGAATGGTCGGCATGATGTCGACGTTCTCGGTGAACCGATCACCGACGACCGAACCGTGAGCGTCAGGTGCGTGGGGGTCGCGCACGATCAGCGGGATGTGGAAGCTCTGGTCGAACCAACCGAGCTTCTCGGTCAACCAGTGATCCCCGAGTTGCTCGCCATGATCGGAGGTGAGCACCACCAGCGTGTCGTCCCAACCACCGCGCGCGCGAACACCGTCGAAGAGTCGACCGAGCTGGGCGTCGACTTCGCTCATCATCCCGAAGTACGTGGCCCGCGCCTGGCGCAACTCACCGAGGTCGTCCCCCAGCCGAATGCCGGGGATCGCGAGCGCCCCGGCCAACACGATGTTCACCGCACCCTCGGCTTCGTGGGTGTCGTGACGGATCGGAAGCGGCATGTCGTCCGGGTCGTACATGGACGCGTAGGGCTCGGGCGCCATGAACGGCGGATGCGGTCGGATGAACGCGAGATGGGCGAACCACGGGTCGTGGGATTCGAGCGAGTCCAGGTAGTCGAGGAACTCCCCCGTGAGGAATGCGGCCTCCGTGTGCTCGGCGCGAAACGCGACCGGCGCGCCCGGCGCATCCGAGATGGGCCGGTACATCTCGGTGACATCGGCCGGAACGTCATAGCCCTGCTCGCGCAGCCAGGCGCCCCACGGGCGCGCGTGTTCGGGGAGATCGACGACCGCACGGAATCCGGGAAGCACACCTTCGTAGGTTCGCAATCGCGGATCGTCGGCCGCGAGTTGGCGCGGATCCGGTGACGCATCGGTGTACCCCAAGAGCACCGGGTCGTATCCCGCGGCACGCACTTCGAGCGCGATGTTGGTGAAGCGCGCGTCCAGGGGAGTCCCGTTCGAAACCGAGCGGTGGTTCATCATGTACTGCCCCGTGTGCAACGACGCGCGCGACGGTCCGCACGGTGCCGCTTGCGCGTAGTGCCGGCGAAACAGGACCCCCTCGGCAGCGAGCCGATCCAAGTTCGGCGTCTTGACCACCGGGTGGCCGGCCGCACCCAAACACTCACCGCGCCACTGGTCCACGGTGATGTACAGGACGTTGCGCGGGCGAGGCTCACTCATCGCCACACGGTACCGACCGGCCGCGCACGCCGCAGCCGCCACACCGAGGTGCGGTTGTGGGAATCGGCGCGCAGTCGTTACGGCAAAGTTGCGACACCGCGCGCGATCGCGAATCCCGGCCAATACGGGCCGCCGACCGCCTTCGACGTGGCGCGATCACCGTTCGTCCCGAACGGGTGCAGACCGCCGAAGAAATCGAGGATCCAGCCGCCGCTGCCGTCGGGCGCAAGCGCGATGCCGCGCGCGACGTCCTGGCCGGACCAGCGCGCGGCACGAGAGTTCGGAGCGGGTGCATCGCCGAACGGGTGCACCACGCCCGACGCGTCCACGATGTAGCCGCCCGCACCGTCGGGGGTGAGGGCCACGCCGCGTGCAAGGTCGCGCCCGGCCCAGTAGGGCGCACCGCGCGGCGCGACCGGCATCGGGCCCCCGCCGACCGAGAAGGGATGGAGCCCACCCGATCGGTCGAGCACGAAGCCGCCGGTTCCTTCCGGCACAGTCACAATGCCCCGGGCGATGTCCGCGCCGGCCCAGTAGGTCGCGCCGGACACCTTGGGGACTGCGCCGTCACCGAACGCAAACCCGTGAACGCCGCCGTAGGCATCGACGGTGAGTCCGGCGGATCCCGGCAACGTGGCCACGCCGCGCACGATGTCCCAACCGGGCCAGTACCCGCTACCGACGAATCCCGTCGGTAGCGACGTGCAGCCCGCGCTCCAACCGTGAAGGCCTCCGAAGCCGTCGGCCACGACTCCCCGGACCGGCAGCGCCGCGGTCGATTGATCGGACTGGAACCGGAACACGCCGACGGCGTCCACGCCGGCGCGCCGCACCGAGCCCACTGCGAGCGGGCGGCCGTCGGGCGGGACAACGACCCCCGCGACCCAACTCCGACGGCCGGCGTCGAGGACCGACACGCCATCGATGCCGAACTCGGCGTCCGGGGTGCCGTCCTCACCGAGGCGGACGAGGGCAATGTCGTTGTCGGCACCAACCTTCGAGTTGACCGCCACCAGCACGCTCCCGTCCGCGCGGCGCGTGAGTGCACTCGGAGCGTCGTTGACCCCAAAGGCCTCGCGGTACGCGCCGAACGCTGGGTCCGGCGTCCCGTTTTCGATGTAGCGGCGCACGACGGTCTGGCCATGACCCGGGGCGCCCTTCCCGAAGCCGGCCACCAGGAGCGCTCCATCCGGCTGGAGCGCGACCGCAGTGGCCACGTCGTGACCTCCGATGTCGACGGTCAGACCGGCGCTCCCGCCGAATCCGGTGTCGACACTGCCGTCCGACGTGAGCCGAATAATGCGCCAATCGGCCGGGCTCGCGCCGATCGAGCCGACGATGTACACCGACCCGTCGGCCCTCGAGGTCATGGCTCGGACCGAGATCGGGAGTCGGGTCGTCCGACCGTCGCCATCCCAGGCCGGATCCGGCGCGCCGTTGCTCTCGAACCGCGCCACGTACCCGCCGCCGCTCGCGTTGCCCGCCACCACCACGCGGCCGTCGCTCATGGACGCCACCGCGCGCGCCGAGTCACCCCCACCGGCGTCGAAGCTCACCCGACCGTCGCCGTCGAAGGTGGGATCGAGCGTTCCGTTGGGACGGACGCGCGTCACGATGGTGTCCGCCACTGCGGCGTCGGTTCGTCCGCCGGCGGCCACTGCACCACCCGCGCCGGTGGGCGCCACCGCCACGTACCGGCCGGTACCCGTCACGCGCACCCGGATCGCACCGGCGCTACCAAACGTGGGGTCGGGCTTCCCGGCGGCCAGCCGCATGACCGTCGGGCGGTCGCCCGAATCCCCGGCAACCAGCACTGCTCCGTCGGCTTGCAAGCTGGCCGCGCGGGCAGCGCTCATCGTTCCCGGAAGGACGTCGACCACCGCCGCGCCACACGCCCCGAACGCAGGGTCCGGGTCGCCGGGCCAGGCTCTGGCGCTCGCGGGGATCAGGCCGCCGGCAAGGAGTCCGGCCGCCGCCATGCTGGTGATCAACCGTCGCCGCCGACTCGCCACAATTCCCTCCATCTCGGACACCTCTTGTCTTTCTCGGCAGACGGGGGTGTCGATCTGTAACCAGCCCGACCGATCTCGTCCGGTTCTCTCGGCCGGGGCCTTTAGAGTTGGCGTCGCATCCGCCTGCTCCTCGGAGATGTTCGTGTCCGTTCGGCGCCGCACCACGCGGCTCACCACCGTCTTGCTCAGCGTCGTGCTCGCCGCGTGCTCCACCTCGGACTCCACGGCCCCTGATGCATCCCCATCCACGACGACCACGATTCCCCGTCCGGGTGCCGATGCTGCGCTGACGATCGGACAACTCGCGCCGATCACCGGGCCCATCGCGACGATCGCGGAGTCCTTCACCGCACCCGTGAAGCTCGCGGTCGACGAGATGAACCTCTCCCTCGGCGTCAACGGCAAACCGGTCGGGCTCGTGGTGGCCGACGATGCTTCGGATCCGGCGACGGGCCGGGCCGCGATCGCGAGCCTGCTCGATGCGAATCGGGTCGACGCGATCGTCGGCCCGTCGACCTCCCAGGTGGCGCTCCACCTGCTGGCTCGCCCACTCCCGCACCCGGCCGTGATCTGTTCCGGATCGAACTCCTACGGTCCGATCTCGATCGCGGCGCAGCGGCGCGGCTCGTACTTCCGGACTGCGCCGCCGGACCGACTCCAAGCGGACGCGCTCGCGCAACTCGTGATCGCCGACGGCCGCACCCGACCGGTGGTGATCGCGGCGCCCGACGACTACGGCACGCCCTTCGGGGCCGAGATGATCAAGCGGCTGAAGGCACGAAAGGTGAGTGCGGCGAAACTGGTGGAGATCCCACCGGAGGACACCGGCGCCACGCGAGCCGTGGCTCGCGCGCTCGCCGGCAATCCCGACTCGGTGGTGCTCATCGGGTTCCCTGATGGCATCGCACCGGTGATGCGCGCGCTCGTGGCCCAGGGGAAGGGACCGATTCAGATCCCGACCTACGGCTCCGACGGCCTGCAGAACGCCGAGTTCGGCGCGCTCGTGGACCCGGCGAATCCGGCGGTCGTCGCCGGGATGAAGGGCACCACACCAGCCGGGGCGCCCGCCGGGATCGACCATCCGTTCAACGCAAGCCTGTTCGCGGCCGGGGTCGAACCCTTCTTCTCGGCCAGCACCTACGACTGCACCATCCTCATCGGATTGGCGGCGGTGTCGGCTCGCTCCGACGAACCCGGCGCGATCCGGGTCCATTTCGCACGGAATCTCACCGGAAAGACGGAATGCTCCACGTTCGCGAGCTGCATCGCCGTGCTCGGTCGCCGGGGGACCATCCACTATCGAGGTGCGTCGTCCCGTTTCGATCGCTGGGCCCGATTCGAACCGGGGGAGGGGGTGTTTGACGTCTGGACCCTGGGCCTCGACGCCCGCCCGACGCTTGCGCCTCCGGAACAGCAGATAGCGGTCCCATAGCGGCCAAGAAACCCGTCCGGTCGCCCTCATTCCCTGGCCGCCGAAGCTTCGTTCCCCTAGGCTCCGCTCAGGTTCGGGCAACGGTGGTCGGGGGAATAATGGGCAAGAAGTTCGGGGCAATTTTTTCGACACTCGCGCTGGCGTCGACCGCCTTCGTGACGGTGCTCGTGAGTGCGATCGGCCTGGGCAGCCTGTGGGCGGCTCCCGCCGGTGCGGCCACGGTGAGCGTTCCGCTCTCGTGTCAGACCACCGACATCCCGGTCCTCGGGAGTTCGGTCTCGACCCGGAACCAGGCCACCATCGGGACGGCGCCGGCGGCGGTTGCGCAGAACAGCACGTTCACGATGTCGGTGCAGCCGGCGGCGGACAACCTCGCCGCCGACGCCGGGAGCGGCGCAACGTTGCGGTACGTCCAGGACTTCCGCGTCCACGTCCCCGTGCCCGCGAACGCAACGTTGTTGTCGTACACGATCTCGGGTGGGTTCGGTTATGGCGCGCTCGGCTCACCGCCCGTGCTCCAGTCCG